>CAZKOB010000109.1:0-12350 GCA_964554265.1 uncultured Bacteroides sp.
TCCTCCCCTAAGTTAGGGGGCGTGGCGCGAAGCGACGGAGGAGTCTGTGAATACACCAGCTTAAAACCATCAAAATCACAAGAGAAATCTGCGAATCCATCGGCAAAAGAAACAACAGGTTTAACTTTTGAAGCGATTTTTGCGTGTCACCTGAAAACGCAAACATTAGAACTATAACCTATTTACATTTATGTGCTTGTGTGTTTTAATGTATTTTTCGATGAAGTCAGGCGGTCTTTCTCAGGGGCATTTCTTCTTTCTTTTTGATACTAAGTCTACTCGTAGCGGAGGGAATCTTATTAACACAATTAAGATTCGTTTACATTCGGTTGATGGCTGAATTTTTGAAATTATATTGACAAACAATTGATTATCAACGGAATACTATTTTCAGCAAAACGATGCAGTTTTAGGCGCAAGGAGTATAGATAGATGCAAAACAGGAAGTGTTGATAATCAGAAGGTTATAAAATTTATTGTCCAAGATACTTATTTTTCGCCGACAAAATCCATCTTTGTTTTTCGTGGCACCGAAAAATCACATTTAGATTTTTTAAGAAATCAATTTGGAGCAACATCCAATTTCAGCCCGAAAACGGACATTTTCAAACTCGTTCACCTTGAAAATAAATTTTGTTCACCTTGAAAATATTTTTAAAGTGCCTTTTAAACAAACTTTCAAGGTGAACGAAATTTATTTCCAGTGCACTCTTTTTTCAGACAAAGCACGCGCGAATGTGAACAAATGTATCTTTTCAGGATGCAAATTATGTTATTTTCACATTTGGGGTTCAAGGCCTGAAAACGGCCTCAGAATCGCGCAAATAGAACCTCGGTAAGGTCCGGACGATTTTACGCGATTCTCAGAGCCTTGAATTTTAACATTTCAGATTGTCAAGAAAAGCCTACAATTTATGACAAATAGACAGTCTGTGGCGGTGGGGATAACCAAGCCTGTTTATGAGGACATCAAAGCCCATGAAAAGACATCAAGGAAAGCACGAAACTCTTCGATGAGAATGTTTTGGTGACACGATGACGAAGTCAGGAAAAAAAAGCCTATATTTGCAATATGAAAATAGCATACGATGCAAAACGGTTGTTCAACAATTTCACGGGACTTGGCAACTACAGCCGCACAATGATAGACATACTTTCAGAGAACTTTCCAGACAACGAATACTTTCTGCTCACTCCCAGAGCAAAGAGAAACAAGATAACGGAACCGTTCTTTGGAAAGAAGTCGTGCACTATCATGAAGCCTCCCCAAGGCATGCCGGGCTGCCTATGGCGCACATTCAGCGAAGGCAACGACATGGCACACAGGAACATTGACATCTTTCACGGGCTGAGTCATGAGATACCGATGAATCTGCGGCGATACGGCATTCCGTCGGTGGTAACCATGCACGACGTGGCATTCAAGACCTTCAGGAAAATGTATCACTGGCATGACCGCATGATTTATGACATGAAGTTCAGATATGCGTGCAGGAATGCCAACCACATCATAGCCATAAGCGAATGCACAAAAAAGGACGTGATGCGGTTCTACCATGTGCCGGAAGAACAAATCAGCGTTGTCTATCAGCCGGTGCAGCGTCTGTTCTATTCCCGTATAGATACAGCAACAGCACAACAGACAATCCGTTCCGCAGCTTTCTCCTCGCCCCTTCCGCACGACTTCATGCTGTATGTCGGTTCCATCAACAGCCGGAAGAACCTGCTCGGCATAGTAAAAGCCATGGAATTGATGCCGAGAGACATCGTACTGCCGTTGGTCGTAGTGGGAAACGGACACGAATACAAGCATGATGTGCAGAAAAACATAGCATCACACGGAATGGAGCATTTGTTTCTATGGCCTCGCAACCGCATCGACGACAATGAGCTTCAGGCACTTTACACTCTGGCAAGAGTTTTTGTGTATCCTTCATTCTACGAAGGCTTCGGTCTACCTGTCGTAGAAGCCATGCTCAGCGGATGCCCGGTGGTGACAAGCAACGTATCATCATTGCCGGAGGCCGGAGGCCCCTCTTCCAAGCAGGTCAATCCGGAATCAGCGGAGGAAATATGCTCGGCACTGACATCTGTCATTTCCGACGACATCATGCGCCGCGCCATGATCAGAGACGGAATCGAATATGCAGCACGCACATTCGACCCGAACACAATAGCCCGGCAACTAATGGATATATACACAAAGGCAAAGGAGAATTTTTCTTATGGCAAATTATGATATACGCCCCCTGCAGCTTCGCCTGCTCGACATTCTGATGGTTATCCACCGGATGTGTGAAGAACATGGACTAAGATATTATCTTGTCGACGGTTCACTGATAGGTGCTGTCCGTCACAAGGGGTTCATTCCATGGGATGACGACATGGACATATGCATGCCGCGTTCCGACTATGAGCAGCTGATAGAACATAGCAAAGAATGGCTTCCCGGCCGGTATGAGTTCGTATGCTTTGAGAACGACCCTGAATATCCGCTTCATTTTGGAAAGATACAGGATGCAGAAACGACGCTCATCGAACGTCCTCACTTGTATTATCTCGGTGGTGTATACGTGGACGTATTCCCTATCGACGGTGCACCCGAAGGGCGTTTGCGCCAGCTCGTATACGACTGGAAATACAAGTATCTGAAGAAGGCCCTGTATTTCCTCTTCAGAGATCCTTACCGACATGGGCACGGACCTTCTTGCTGGATACCGCTGCTCATGCGGAAGATGTACACACTTCCCGAACTGCAGGGCAAGATAAAGCGGCACATGATGAAATACGACCTGAACACAAGCCGTATTGCAGCAGTCAATCATAACGACGGACTTGGAAGCATGGTGGACAAGGAAACGGTGCTCGGAGAGCCTACCCCCATAGAATTTGAGGGAAAGATGGTGATGGGAATGAAGGACAATGACGCTTATCTGACACAGTTGTTCGGAGATTACATGACTCCGCCTCCGGCAGACAAGATTCACCAGCATAATTTCTTCTACATGGATTTGGAAAAGCCTTACAGGGAATACAAAGGATGATGTGGCCGTCAAAGAAACGGATGCAAAAAAAAGACATGCAACTAATACCGTGGCAGTGCATGGTTGCTGCTTTTTTTACGGAACAAACCCAGCCACAGCAATAAGGGCTGAGGGTTATTTCATCTTCTTTATAAGTTCTTTCAGCTCGGACGAAGAAATTCCTTCTGTACGCGGAAGAGTCCTGACCTCACGACCATTGTCAGCGCAGAACTTCACAGCCCTCATGAACCCTTCGTGTTTCTGGTCGGGACCTTTGGCGAATATATCGAAATCCACTTCCTCCACAATCTTGTCGACATCGTCATATACCACCACTTCGTCCACATAACGTATGGAACGCACCATATAGCATCTTTCCTCTGTGGAATATACCAGTTTTGCCTCCGGCTTGTACTTCTCCACATAAGCAGAATCCTGTACGGCGACAATAAGATAGCCGCCCATGGCTTTCGCCTTGCGGAACAGTTCGATATGCCCGATATGGAGCAAATCGTATACACCGACCGTCAGTACTTTCTTCATTTTAATTCGTATAGCTGTATTATAAATCTTCCCGACAAATTTATATAAAATCCGTGAGCTTTCATACCGGCAGGATAAAGAAAACCGTTTCAGGAAGAAAAGATATGGCAGAAATACAAAAAGTAATTGCTTAAAGTATCCTCTTTGAACTTTAGTCGTTATCTTTGTACTTATATATTATGTGGGAAAACGATGAAAAGCAAAAAGGACATAAAGCATATTCTGGTAATACGTTTTCGCCGTGTGGGCGACTCTGTGCTCTCTATGGCCCTGTGCCACAGTCTGCGCCTTACATTTCCAGAGGCAAAAATAGACTTTGTCATAAACAAAGGGATACACACTCTTTACGAAAATCATCCGGACGTGGACAGAGTCATCACATTTGACGACAAAGAGAACCACAGCATATCCGGCTATCTCGGAAAGGTATGGAATGTGGTGCATACTACCCGGTATGACATCATCATCGACATGCGGACAACAGTGAAAACCCTATGGTTCAGTTTCTTCTCGCCGCATACACCCTTCCGCATCGGATGCAGGAAGAAATACGGATGGGGGATACTCTCGCACAGGGTGGCAAATCATGCAAAAGGCACCGGCGACAGAATAGACCAGAACCTTATGCTTATGGACCCTTTGTCGGAAATCGCGCAACTCAAGAAAAGCAGAGAGTTCAGACTTTACGTCGATGAAGGGCGCAGGGCGCATTTCCGCGAATATATGGAAGACAAGGGCATAGACTTCTCTCGCCCAGTCATAATGGCAACCGTCACGGCAAGACTGGAATACAAAGTATGGCCAAAGGAAAGGATGAAAACCATCCTCCGTAAAATAATAGCCAGCTATGATGCGCAGATCATATTCAACTTCGCAGGGAAAGAGCGCGAGATGGCCCTGCTATATCATAAAGAACTGGGCAATGACCCTCACATATTCACGGAAATCGAGGCCAATTCACTTCCCGACTTGTGTGCTTTGTTGTCGAACTGCGACTTTTTCTTTGGCAATGAAGGCGGACCGCGCCACATTGCCCAGGCACTCGACATACCGTCGTATGCGATATTTCCTCCCAATGTGGCAAAAGGCATATGGTTGCCGGATGAAGGCACGCGCTTCGCCGGCATCAGTCCGGATGACTTCGTGCCTGTAGAGAAGCAGCTTTCCGAAAAGATGAGCTATTCCGAGCGTATGGACCTTATCACCTGCGATGCTGTGTGGCAAGGACTTGACCCTATGCTGAAAAGCGAACTGCAGAGCGCTCCACATCAATAGAATCGGGCATGTTCCTCTGACGGCTTCGGTTGTCGGCAAGTCCCTTTAGTAGGACACCTGACATTTTATTCCGGCCATTCTTATACGTTCCGCAATCCTGTCAAGCTCATCATGAGAGGCTTTTTCCAGTCCTTTCGCCGGAGTCTCGCGATCGATGGTGTAAATCATGACCTCCTCCGGTGCAATCCTTTTGACAGCTTCAAGCCATGGAAGGACAAACAAGTCATCGGTGTTTGCCACCGATGTCCCTTCATATTCTCCGTTCATGAACATGGTCTGTATGATGCAATGCCCTCCGAAGCGCGCCATCTGTTCTATGAGCATGTCGATATCATAACGGCCGTGCGGCCTGTCTACTTCATTGATATACGGCATGGAAATCGTGTCGAGCTTCAGGATGTTGTTGTCCACCTTCTTCAAGGCCTCAAATACGGACGGTTTCATTATTTGTGTTGAATTGGAAAGGACACTTACTTTGGCTTTCGGAAAATATTTGTCACGCAGGTTGAGCGTATCATCTACAATCTCCGGGAAGTGAGGGTTCATGGTCGGTTCGCCATTGCCCGCAAAGGTAAGGACATCAGGAGCCGGTCCGTTTTGCTGCATGTCGACAAGTCGCGATTCAAGTGCATGGTATACTTCCTCGCGTGAAGGCATCTTGGTATGCGGTATACGCTCTTTATTGAATCCGCATTCGCAGTATATGCAGTCGAAAGAGCAACATTTCCCGTCAGAAGGCAACAGGTTTATGCCCAATGAAACACCCAACCGGCGGCTGTGGATAGGTCCGAAGATGGGTGACGGATAAATAACTGTCATAATTTTGTTCCTTTCTTTTTATATTTGAGGTTCGGTGTCCGGTCAAGGCGGATGTCAAGGGGCGGAAATGAGACCGTGGAGCGTGCGGTTGCTCTGTGTGGTCTTATATCTCTCACTCTGCACCCGGAATGACGGCATATAATCCGGCTGTAACAGCCCTGCTCTCGTAAGACAAAAGAGACAGCGGTTCATCACGAATCGCTGCCTCACTTTTTTATTAACCTAAACTTAACTATGAAAAAATTTTATGATAACTACACCATGACACTGTTATACCAATGGTAATGGTGATGTTCCATTTGTTTTTTTATCGGAGGCAAATTTATGGCATTTATTTTTAATAAACAAAAATATGGCATTTCTTTTTTGGGAGGAAATATGGAAAGTTTTTTTACATTACTTACGCGGGTCCGGTTTAAGAACCCCTTGTAAAAAGTTGGTAATCTCGCAAGTTTTTGCATCCTGACTTCGTCATCGTGTCAAAAAATTCTCCTCGAAGATTTTCGCGCTTTCCTTGATGTCTTTTCATGGGCTTTGATGTCCTCATAAACCGGCTTGGTTATCCCCACCGCTACATACTGTCTATTTGTCATAAATTGTAGGCTTTTCTTGACAATTTGGAATGTTAAAATTCAAGGCTCCGAGAATCGCGTAAAATCGTCCGGACCTTACCGAAGTTCCATTTGTGCGATTCTGAGGCTGTTTTCAGGCCTTGAACCCAAGTTGTAAAAATAATATAATTTACATTTCAAAAAGATACATTTATTCACATTCGCGAGTGTCTTACTTGAAAAAAGAGTACGCTGAAAATAAATTTTCAAGGTGAACCAAATTTGTTTAAAAGGCACTTTAAAAACATTTTCAAGGTGAAAGAAATTTATTTTCAAGGTGAAAGAAATTTATTTTCAAGGTGAACGGGTTTGAAAAAGTCCGTTTTTCGGGCTGAAATCCGGTGTTGCCCAAATTGATTTCTTAAAAAGTCTGAATCGGATTTTTCAACGTCACGAAAAAACAAAGATTGATCCCGGCGACGAAAAACAAGAATCTCGGACAAGATTTTTTATAACTCACTGATTATCAATATATCCTATTTTGGTCCCAACCCGTACCTTTTACACCTGAAACCGCATCGTTTTGCTGAAATAGTATTTTATTGATTGTCAATTGTTTATCTATAAAACATCAAAAATTCAGCAATTATTCATGTGCAAACTAATCTTAATTATGTTAATAAAAGTCCGTCCGTTATGGGTGTGCTCGGTGTCAAAAAGAAAGAAGAAATGTCTCCAAGAAAGACAACAGCTTACAACCATAAGAATCACAAGAATGAGTCTGTGAATACATCTGCTTAATTTCACAAGAGGATTCCGTGAATACCACAGCAAAAACAACTTGCAGGATTACCAAACTAAGGCCGTCAACTAAATATAAAAATTCCAAGCCGGCCGTTATGTGAGTTAAAAACCGCTAAATAGTCTGTATGTCATACTTTTTTCGTAATTTTGTAACCCGAATTATTTATAATGGATAATTATGCGTATCCGTTCGTCAGATATGATACCGCATAAATAGAATACTATTATGGCAAACAGGCATAAAAGATCATGGCTGCTTAATACACAGTTTACCACGTCGTGCATAAGTATCACTCTTGTACTCGTTCTGCTTGGTACAGTTGTGCTTTTTGTTCTCTGTGCACATAATCTCTCCATATACATGCGCGAAAACATCAATGTCAGCATTTTGCTGTCAGACGACATGAAAGCCGATGATATCATGAAGATGAAAGAAGAAATGTCCGGCAGGCCCTACACCAAGAGCATTGAATATATATCAAAGGAGCAGGCGGTGGAAGACGAATGCAGGGCTATGGGCACGGACCCAATGGAATTTCTTGACTATAACCCCTTCACAGCCTCTTTTGAAATCAAGGTCAATGCAAAGTATTCAGACACGGACAGCCTGAGCCTCATTGTCAGCCGATTGAAGAACGACAACAGGATTGTGGATGTCGTTTATCAAAAGGAACTGATGGATTCCGTGAACCGCAATATCGGGAAGGCCAGCATGGTGCTTCTTGTCATTGCAGCCCTTTTCACATATATATCTTTTGCCCTCATACACAACACCATACGGATGACGATTTTTTCCCACCGTTTCCTCATCAATACGATGAAACTTGTCGGTGCGAGTTGGGGATTCATACGCAGGCCGTTTCTTTGGCGTGCATTTCTGCTCGCCGTAATTTCTGCCATTGCGGCAGACGGCCTTCTCTTCATCGGTCTCAACAGCCTGAAGAAATATGAACCGGAAATCAATGCTGTGGTCGACACGCAAGTGATAGGGATAGTTTCTGTTGCAGTACTTCTGTTCGGACTGATCATTACCTTCCTCTGCACCTTCCTCTCTTTAGGAAAGTTTCTGAAGATGAACAGCAATGAGCTTTATTATGTATGAACAACGATACAATGACATAAAAACGATAATCATGGACAATTCTAATTTTGCTTTTGGCAAGATCAACTACATTCTACTTGTAGTCGGTATGCTCATAGTTATTTCCGGGTTTGCGCTGATGTCGGGCAGCGGAACCACGGAAGAAGCCTTCAATCCGGAAATATTCAGCGACATCCGAATCAAGGTGGCGCCAATGACCTGCCTTTTCGGATTCATCTTCGTTGTGGTCGCAATAGTGTGGAAACCCGGACATCGTGAAATACGGTATATGAAAGCGACGGATGCAGAACAGGAAACAGAAAAGGAGGCATAAGGGATGGACTGGTTGCAAGCCTTGTTGATGGGCATTTTTCAGGGACTGACGGAATACCTTCCGGTGAGCAGCAGCGGCCATCTTGCCCTTGCCGCAGAACTTCTCGGAGTTGAAGAGCCGGACAAGATAATGGCTTTTACCATTGCCGTACATGTGGCAACGGTACTGAGCACGCTCGTGATATTATGGAAAGAAATCGAATGGCTATTCAAGGGGCTTTTCAAATTCGGCGGCGCCGTGAAGCCAAGTCCGTATGGCATACGTTCATTGAATGAAGAGCAGAACTACATGCTCAACATCATAGTCTCGATGATTCCTATAGGAATTGTAGGACTCTGTTTCAAAGAGTCCGTTGAAAGCTACTTCAGCAGCCTGATGGTTGTAGGTGTGTGTCTGCTTGTCACAGCAGCCTTGCTTGCCTTCTCCTATTTTGCGCGTCCGCGCACAAAGGAGCACATCACCATGCTCGATGCTTTCATCATAGGCATAGCACAATCTGTCGCCGTTCTCCCCGGTCTCTCGCGTTCCGGATCGACAATAGGTACGGGCCTTCTTCTTGGCGACAACAAGGAGAAACTGGCACAGTTCTCGTTCCTCATGGTGATACCTCCCATACTCGGAGAAGCTCTTCTCGATACCCTGAAAGCGGCCAAGGAAGGTATGGAAATCGTAATGAACGGACTGTCCGTGGAAGTGCTGCTTGTAGGCTTTGTCGCGGCATTTGTCACAGGCTGTGCGGCATGCAAACTCATGATAAGCCTTGTAAAGAAGGGAAAGATGATTTATTTTGCCATATATTGCGCAATTGTGGGTCTGGCCACAATTGTCTGGCAGTTAGCGTAGATACTCTCAGGAGCCATGCTGCCGGCATGCCTTCGGGAGAGATGCCATAAAATATACAGTTGTTCTATAACACCACGAAATAATGAATCCGCAGAAAGGTGAAATATTCTGTTTCAACAAGCCGTATACATGGACGTCTTTTGATGTCGTGTCGTATATTCGCAACATCCTCATCCGCAGAATCAGAGAAGTAAACCCGCAGTTCAAGAAACTGAAAGTGGGACATGCCGGAACTCTCGACCCCCTTGCCACAGGAGTACTTATTGTCTGTACCGGCAAAGCGACAAAGAGAATCGACGAACTCCAGTCGCACACTAAAGAGTATGTGGCTACATTGAAGTTCGGAGCCACAACCCCAAGTTTTGACAAGGAGACAGAAGAGGATGCCGTTTATCCGACAGAACATATCACAAGAGAACTGCTGGAAGACGTGCTCAGGAACTTTGTCGGAGCCATACAACAGGTTCCTCCTGTATTCTCAGCCGTCAAAGTGGAAGGAAAACGCGCATACGAACTGGCCAGAAAAGGAGAAAACATCGAACTGAAAGCCAAAACACTTGTCGTCGATGAAATAGAAATCATGGATTATGAATCGCCGGAAAGCGTCAAGATACGCGTTGTATGCAGCAAAGGAACTTACATACGTGCCCTTGCACGCGATATCGGCAAAGCCGTCGGCTCAGGAGCGTATCTCACGGAGCTTGTACGCACACGCATCGGCGACTACAGACTTGAGGACAGTCTTGATGTGAAATCGTTTGCAGACCTCATAGCCGGACAGGCCATAGAAGCAGAAGGACCCCGAACCATCGACGACAATCCCTCTGTCCTAAATTCTCATGATAAGAAAACAAAGCAAAATCAACAATAAAATAATATGAAACTGTCACAATTCAAATTCAAGCTTCCTGAAGATAAAATCTCATTGTATCCGTCGAACCACCGCGATGAAGCAAGACTCATGGTTGTTCACAAGAAAACAGGCGAAATAGAACATAGGCTGTTTAAGGATATACTTGAATATTTCGATGAGAAAGATGCTTTCATATTCAATGACACTCAGGTGTTTCCTGCACGTCTCTACGGCAACAAGGAGAAGACCGGAGCAAGAATAGAAGTATTCCTCCTTCGCGAACTGAATGAAGAGCTACGTCTCTGGGATGTTCTTGTTGATCCGGCAAGAAAAATACGAATAGGCAACAAGCTGTATTTCGGCGAGGACAACTCAATGGTTGCCGAGGTGATTGACAACACAACTTCAAGAGGACGTACATTGAGATTCCTGTACGATGGTCCGCACGATGAGTTCAAAGCGGCTCTGTATGCTTTAGGAGAGGCCCCGCTTCCGGATGATGTACGCAGCAGGCGTGCGGCAGAGCCGGAAGATATGGAACGTTTCCAGACCATATATGCCCGCCATGAGGGAGCGGTGACAGCTCCGGCCTCCGGCCTCCATTTCTCTCGTGAACTGATGAAGCGTATGGAAATAAAGGGTGTGGAACAGGCATTCATCACCCTGCACGCAGGGCTTGGCAACTTCCGTTCAATAGATGTGGAAGATCTGACGAAGCACAAGACAGACAGCGAACAGATGTTCGTCACCAAAGAAGCCTGTGACATCGTCAATACGGTCAAGGACAGGGGACACAAGATTTGCGCTGTAGGAACGACTGTGCTCAGGGCCATAGAAACGGCAGTAGGTCCCGACGGACATATCAAAGAGTTCGAAGGATGGACCAACAAGTTTATATTCCCTCCTTACGATTTCACTGTGGCTGATGCTCTTGTCGCCAACTTCCAGATGCCGTTGTCTACGATGCTTATGCTGATAACGGCTTTCGGTGGCTATGATGTGATAATGTCCGCCTACAACGTTGCCCTTAAGGAAGACTACCATTTCGGCACATACGGCGATGCCATGCTGATAATAGATTAGTATAAATTACAGACAGATGCAGGAGCATAGATATATGGATATATTTATGCGCCTGTATTTTTTTATTTATCCATTATGCACACAACTTATATTGCTCTTGGAACCAATCTGGGCGACAAGCAAGCAATAATGACCGAATCAATCGGGGAAATAGGGAAATATATCGGCACTGTTACAGCATGTTCATCATTTATCGAAACCCTTCCGTGGGGATTTGAAAGCAGCCATACATTCCTCAATTCGGCCATCCGTGTCAGAACCTCGATGACAGCAGAAGAATTGCTTACAACCACTCAGGAAATAGAATGCAGAATGGGACGGGAGTCCAAATCCGTTGACGGAATATACCATGACCGCATCATAGACATCGATATTCTGCTGTATGACGACGCTATCATATCAAAGCCCAATCTCATCATCCCTCATCCGCAGATGCATCTGCGACGCTTTGTTTTGGAACCGCTTTCAGAAATAGCCCCGAACATCGTTGTTCCGGGAACAAACAAAACAGTAAGCGAGCTGCTTTCCGGAGTAGAATAACCGGTTCTTATACACGATTATACAGATTGCAGGCGCAAAACCGGAGAATGGCAGACGAGAATGACAACCCAACAACAGGCACACGGCTCTGCACCGACCCCGACAAGGTAATGCCGATATATTCAGCGCTGAACGGTGGCAAGCAACTTATCGCGGCCCAATATAAATGAAGCACCAATATAGAGAAGTTATCCCAAACAGATATTCAGCAACTTCCCGATTTTAACATAAAATGTTTTCTTTGTGAAAACAGAATCTCCATTGTCAACAAATCCAACAAAACGGATTTCTATATTAAACAAAAATAACTAACTTTGCACAACCATGCAGAAGCCATGCAAAAGTGGCTGCGGTGGGATTTATATAAATAAAGACGTTACTTTGCGTCTTGTGTTCTACACTCCAAACTTCGCAAATTTGAGACTTCGTAGGAAACAAGGCAACAAGGAATGTCTGCGGGATATGTACACGTTCATATTCAGCAAGAATCCGTATAATATTATGCGGATGATTGTTGTTTGAATAAACATACATATCGGCGTGGGCTTCTGCGTTGTATTTATATGAAGATTGTTACTTCACTGAAAATTAGTAAGTACAC
>CAZKOB010000110.1:0-12296 GCA_964554265.1 uncultured Bacteroides sp.
CCGATGTTGTCATATTTTGGAGATGCATCCTGTACTTCAGTTAATGCTTACAAATTATCTGTCCAAGATTCCTGTTTTTCGCCACCGGAATCCACTTTTGTTTTTTCGTGGCATTGAAAAATCGGATTTTGATTTTTTAAGAATTTAATTGGGACAATACCGGATTTCAGCCCGAAAAACGGACGTTTTCAAACTCGTTCACCTTGAAAATAAATTTCTTTCACCTTGGAAATGTTTTTAAAGCGCCTTTTAAACAAATTTTGTTCACCTTGAAAATTCAGGTTCAGTGTACTCTTTTTTCAGATGAGGCATGCGCAAATGTGAATAAATTTATCTTTTCGGAATGTAATTTGTATTATTTTTACATTTGGTGTTCAAGGCCCGAAAACACTCTTAGAATCGCACAAATGGAACTTCAGTCAGGCTCGGCCGATTTTATGCGATTCTCGGAGCTTTTAATTTTAACATTTCAAATTGTCAAGAAACCCCCGTAATTTATGACAAAAATTAATATATGGAAAGTCTTTTGTAAAGGGCGATTGTTACGTTTTTGAAGCGATTTTTGCTGTTGTATTCACAGACTCCTCCGTCGCAAGCTCCCCCCCAATTGCTCCTATTCCGCAATTGCCCCTAACTTAGGGGAGGAGTCTGGTTACTCTGCTGATGTAAATGCTATTATACTAATAATCAATGTGAGTTCGAGATAATAAAGAAGAAATGTTCATAAGAAAAACTGTTGATTTTGCATTACTTACACAAATTGGTTTAACAACCATTGAAAACTCCGGAGGAACAAAATAATATATAGTTTCATTTGACCGTCCATATATCATACAAGGTTACAAAAAAGCAAAATCAATGCACATTTTTTGCTGTTTTGGGAAATAAATATGTATTTTTGCAACATAAATATCACACTGTATGATATGCAACATTCATACAAGGCAAAAAAACAATAAAACGAAGAACATGAACGAAATGGATTGGTCCGGTCTTGGATTCGGTTATCACAAGACTGATTACAATGTCCGCTGCTATTATCGCAACGGCAAATGGGGTGAAATGGAAGTGTGCAGTGAAGAGACAATCCCATTGCACATGGCAGCTACGAGCCTCCACTATGGACAAGAAGCTTTTGAAGGACTGAAAGCATACCGATGTCCGGACGGCAAGGTACGTGTCTTCCGCATGGACGAGAATGCGTCGCGCCTGCAAAGCACCTGTCGTGGCATCCTGATGCCTGAAGTATCGACAGAAATGTTTGAAGAAATGGTACGCAAAGTCGTAACACTCAACGAACGGTTCATCCCACCATACGAAAGCGGAGCAACACTTTACATACGGCCACTCCTTATCGGCACAAGCGCACAAGTCGGTGTACATCCGGCTACAGAATACTTGTTCCTTATGTTCGTAACTCCTGTAGGCCCATACTTTAAAGGAGGATTCTCGACAAATCCATACGTCATCATACGTGAGTTTGACCGCTCGGCACCGCTCGGCACCGGCATATACAAGGTAGGCGGCAACTATGCAGCCAGCCTGCGCGCCAACAAGATGGCACACGATTTAGGATATTCATGCGAATTCTATCTCGACGCAAAAGAAAAGAAATATATGGATGAATGTGGTGCGGCCAACTTCTTCGGCATAAAGAACAACACGTACATCACTCCTAAATCGACTTCCATCCTCCCTTCAATAACCAACAAAAGCCTCATGCAACTTGCAGAAGACATGGGCATGAAGGTGGAGCGCCGCCCGATTCCGGAGGAAGAACTCGCTACATTTGAGGAAGCGGGAGCGTGCGGTACTGCGGCTGTGATAAGTCCGATAGCCAAAATCGACGATCTTGAAGAAAAGAAGACTTTTGTATTTTCCAAAGACGGCAAACCGGGTCCGGTCTGCACCAAGCTATACAACAAACTGCGTGGCATACAATACGGAACAGAACCTGATATCCACGGATGGACAAAAGTGGTTATAGATTAATATATGGGAAAAGGCAAATTAGCAAAATTTGAAGATTTGGCAAAGAACCCCCTTGTAGTGGAGTGTCCCTATTGGCAACTCCAGCAAGAGGGTTTTGCTTTGTGTGGAAACTGGCACAAAGAATTCTTTAACAACAACAATCCCATCGTGCTTGAACTTGGATGCGGGCGTGGCGAATACACCATAGGGCTTGCCCGCAAATATCCGGAAAAGAACTTTATAGGAGTAGACATCAAGGGGTCACGCATGTGGCACGGAGCACAAACGGCTTGGGCGGAAAATATGGGGAACGTGGCCTTCCTCCGGACAAACATCGAGTTTATCCACGAAATGTTCGCATCGGGAGAAGTCGAAGAAATATGGCTGACATTCAGTGACCCTCAGATGAAAAAAGCCACCAAGCGCCTCACTTCCACTTACTTCATGGAAAGATACAGGAAATTCCTGACAGACGGAGGTATCATACATGTAAAGACAGACAGCAACTTCATGGCTACATATACAAGGTGCATGATAGAACACAACCGACTTCCGACAGACTTGATTACATTCGATTTATACCACAGCGGAATTTCAGACGACATATTGAGTATACGTACATATTATGAAGAAATGTGGCTGTCTCGGGGACTAAGCATCAAGTACCTGAAGTTTCATCTTCCACACGACACGAAACTGTCAGAACCGGATGTCGAAATACCGGTAGACGATTACCGTTCGTACGGACATGAAGTAAGAAGCACACGCACTGTAGGAAAATAACAGAAAAATCCATACACAACGGAGAGACATCCGAGAAACCAACCGCCTAAAAATGACCAATGCCGAAGAACATGTATACGAGTTTCACCAACGCGACATCAGCTGGCTGTCATTTAACCAACGCGTCCTGACAGAAGCAGGTGATTCCCGCCTTCCTGTGTATGAACGTGTCAACTTCATGGCTATATACGCCAATAATCTGGATGAGTTTTTCAGGGTAAGGATTGCAGAACTGAAAACAATAGTGAACGGACTAAAGAGTGATGACACACTAACTCCGCAAGAGGTTGAAAATGAGCTTCATGAAATATCGGAAGAGATACGGCGTCAGGATGAAAAAAGAAACGGGGTATGGCAAAGCCTGCTTGGAAGCATGCATTCTGCAGGACTGCATCTGTATACATCCATACGCGAAATGAAGACTCACCAACGTGAATACATAAGCGATCTTTTCAACCGAGACATATTTCCTCTCCTGCAACCGGTGCCTTTGAACGACGATGTGCGGGTATTTCTGCAAGCAGATAATATATACATAACAGTGCGTGCACAACGGTACGGACGTCCTCTGAGCGAATATCATTCACCCTTCAGCCATTTCCTGATAAAACTACCGGATTCCAACCTTTACAGACGATTCATTACATTACCGGACAATGAAACCGGACATCACATCGTGTTTCTTGAAGATGCGGTAAAGATGAATATCAAGAAAATTTTTCCGGGCTATGAAATTGAGTCGTGCCATTGTTTTTGTACCACTCGCAATTCAGACATTTTCGTAGAAGATATTCCGTCGACAGAAGTACTTATATCTCAAATAAAAGAAAAGGTAAAGCGAAGAAAGACAGGAAGCATCTGCCGTTTCGTGTATGAGAAATCCATGCCTGTGGACATTCTTTCTATGCTGTGCCATCATTTCAATATTCCGTTTGAAACAATTTATTCCAGCAGCACCCATCTTGAACTTCAGAATTTGTTTGAGTTTCCACATTTCCGTGACATCAACCCTGAAACAGAACGGACTACACCTATGATTATTCCGTCTCTGCAACATTCGTCCATGTTCAAGACCATTGCCCGACAAGATGTGATGCTATTCTACCCCTACCAAAGTTTTTCACACTTCATACAGTTTCTGAACGAAGCCGCAAATGACGAAAAATGCAGGGAAATAAAACTCACGCAGTATCGCGTAGCTATGGATTCAAATGTGGTGAACACCCTCATACGGGCAGCGAACAAAGGGAAAAAAGTCACTGTGTTTGTAGAACTCAAAGCACGGTTTGACGAGGAAAACAATCTCGACGTGGCCCGAATGATGGAAGCAGAAGGAATAGACATCATCTACAGTCTGCCCAGACTGAAAGTGCATGCAAAAGTGGCCCTTGTCAAAAGAAGCGATGACACGGGAAACCAGCCCATGGGGTATGCATATATCGGAACAGGAAACTTCAACGAAGAAACATCACAAGTATATGCCGACTGCGGTATGTTCACAAGCCGCAAAGAAATCGTAGACGACCTCGACACCCTTTTCGATGTATTATGCAGACGCACCACACAACCGGTCTTTAATTCATTGTGGATTACAAAATTCAACTTCATGGAAGAACTCCATTCACGCATCTCACGAGAAAAGGATTTGGTTCGGAATGGGAAAAAAGGACATATCATACTGAAGCTTAATGCCTTGCAGGACCGGACCATGATTACTGAACTATATAAGGCAAGTGAAGCCGGAGTCAGAATAGACATTATTGTACGTGGTATATGCTGTCTGAAAACAGACATGCCGTACAGCAGCAATATACACCTAATAAGAATAATAGATACATTTTTGGAACACAGCCGGATATATTTCTTCGGAAATGACGGAAACCCCGAAATATTCTTCGGTTCTGCGGATTGGATGAAACGTAATCTGTACCGGCGCATAGAATGTATGGCACCTGTTCTCACAGAAAACTGTCGTGAGAACATCATCCAAATGCTCAAATTGCAGCTTGCCGACAACACCAAGGCATGTACAATAGACGGTAAACTCAGAAATATCCCTCATCTGACAGAGTATACGGAACAGTCAGTACGTGCACAACGGGATTTCTGTAATTACCTAAGAGAAAGGGAACTTAAAGCGTAAGGCATATGTATACGGCTACAGCCACTTGTCATTCCACAAACATACGCACAGACATAAACCAACCCTTATTGTTTGACAATTGTTTGTTTGAAAGAATACGGACTTAAAAAGGCAAAATCCTTTTCGCTTTTCCTTAAGTTTGCATTAACTTTGCGCAAAGAATTTGTTTACAAAAAAGTAAATGCCACATCATGACAGAAAACAGAACAAAGAAATCTTCAGAAGAAAAAGATGGAATGGAGATGCTTGCAGAAATCGGCAGACTGCTATTGCTTCTGCTCTGGAAAGTGGTACGCTGCATATTGCGCATTATAATAAAAAGCATCATCCTATTCATCCGCCTAATCAAAAAAGGTATAAAACGCTGTGTAGACTTCTGGAATGACAACGACACACAAGAGAAATTGCACAAAGCTAAAACCGGAATAAAAAAAGCGGCAAAGACATTCTGGCAGTGGTTGCTCATTGCATCGGCAACTATCATACGGCTCACCATACTCGGAGCAAGAAACACGATACAAGGCATCATCCATTTGAGACCGACAATAATCAAGGTCGGCATCTGCATAAAAGCAGGATGTATCTCCTTCGGCAAAGGAATGAGACTGTTAGGAAGAAGCATAAAGCTCTCCCATATAAAACGAAAACGAGCATATAAGAACTTCCGCAAGAACAAGGGATTCAAAGGACTGCTCAAAGATTTCGCCAATCTGCTAAAAAGCACATTAAACAACTACATGGAAGAGGAACAGGCTGAAGCCGCTCCTGAAACCATTACAGAAGATGACATCATAGCAGAGAAAATATCCAATGGAGGCAAAGCCCATGTAATAGGCAAGAAACTGTTTTCGTCTGTAAAAAACATTGTTGACATCAGCGAAGACAAAACAGAAAAATAGCATGCAGAAAGTTATATCATACTCCAAACAAAAAAAATCACAATAAAAAGCAAAAAAATACGGATTAGTGAATGTGAAAAGTAAAAAAAGTATTACTTTTGCGTCACATCGTGGGAAACATTAAAAAAACAAGATAATCTATGGAAATCAAAAAATCAAAGAAAGCAGATCTTGAAGGACAGAAAGGTACTGGCCTCCTGATTGGTTACATCATTGCGCTATCAGCAATGTTTGCGGCTTTCGAGTGGACAACTCGCGAACATATCGAAACGGAGCCTGTTGTCTATGCCGCATATGCAGCAATGGAAGAGGAAGTTGTTCCTATCACTCAACCGATCTTCACAGCAGCTCCACCACCACCGGCAGAAGCTCCGCAGGTGGCTGAAATTCTCGACATCGTTGACGACGATACAGAAATAGAGGAAGAAACTATCGAATCATCAGAGTCTACGACAGAAGCAATCTCTGGTCCGGTATCTCAGCACACAGGTCCGGTTGCGACAGGTCCGGTTGTTACAGAGGAAGAGTCTGACGAAGGTACTGTATTTCAGGTTGTTGAACAGATGCCTGAATTTCCTGGCGGAATGGAAGCATTGCTGAAATACCTCAGCAAGAATATCAAATATCCGTCAATGGCATTGGACAATGGAATACAAGGACGTGTGCTTGTCTCATTTACAGTAAACAAAGACGGTTCTATCGTTGACCCGGAAATTCTGAGATCTGTAGACCCATCTCTTGACAAGGAGGCTATCCGAGTAATTTCCACTATGCCAAAATGGAACCCGGGAAAACAGCGTGGAAAACCGGTACGTGTAAAATACACTGTTCCTGTAGCCTTCAGAATTACACAGTAAGTCCAAAAGACAAGACCAGTGCATAATAATCTTAGGAATTAGGCACGGACTACATGAAAATGCAGACTAAGTTTTTTAGCTGCAAACTCATGTAATCCGTGCCTAAAACATGAAAAAAGGAAGTACTAAACAATTTAAAAGCAAAAAAGGTGTTTACAAAGAAGCAATTACAGGACAAAGTCAATACCTATATTGACGATATAGTATACAATGCGCAGCCGGAAAGACTCTACTCCCCGATAAAATATGTACTTTCACTTGGAGGGAAAAGAATTAGGCCGGTATTGATGCTTATGGCATACAACTTATACGAAGAAGATGTAGACAGTATAATGCATTGTGCCGTAGGACTGGAAACTTACCACAACTTCACTCTTTTACATGATGACCTTATGGATTGCGCGGAAATAAGACGCGGTATGCCAACAGTACATACAAAATGGGATGAAAATACAGCTATACTCTCAGGCGATGCCATGCTGATATTGGCATACAAACTGATGTGCAAACACAAGTCAGAACATATAAACAAAGCCATCGACACATTTACAGATGCAACTCTCGGGGTATGCGAAGGACAACAATATGACATGGACTTTGAAAAAAGAACGGATGTGACTGAAAACGAATATATAGAAATGATTCGTCTGAAAACATCCTTGCTATTAGCATGTGCACTCAAAATAGGAGCACAACTTGCAGGTGCCCCTGACGAGGATGCAGAGAATCTGTACTTATTCGGAGAGAAGATAGGACTCGCCTTCCAACTTCAGGACGATTTGCTTGACGTATACGGAAATCCGGAAATCTTCGGCAAAAAAAACGGAGGAGATATCCTATGCAACAAGAAAACATTCATGCTTATCAATGCACTGAACATCGCTGAAGGCAAGACAAGAAAGGAATTGGAAGGCTGGATAAGCAAAAAGGAATACAATCCTCAGGAAAAAATAAACGCAGTCACTGCAATCTATGACGAAATTGGTATAAGACAACTCTGTGAAAAGAAAATAAAGTTACTGTTTGAAGAATCACTCGAAAGTCTGGAAAAAGTAAAGGTTGAAGACCATAAAAAACAGAAGTTGAAAGACTTCGCACACAGTCTAATGGGAAGAGAAATTTAAATTAAGATTGACAAGTAAACGAGTTGCAACTCTACAAAGGTACAATTCATCTGTTCTGTACAACCTTCTCAAAATGATTGTTCATCATAGAGTAAAACTGAACACCTCCAAAAAGGCAATGTATATACAACCGTTTAAGACGAAATGAGCAAAACAATAATTCGGGAAGAGTATGCTCAACTCGTCTACTTATCAATAACAAAGCAACAACCCATCCTATTATGTACAGTTTCATAGACACTCATGCTCATCTTGACGGAGATGAATTTAAAGAAGACTTAAATGATGTACTCGACAGAGCACTCCATGCCGGTGTAAAAAAGATACTGATACCCAATATCAACGGAAAGACAATAGAAAATTTGTTGCAGGTATGCCAAACATATAATGGTATAATGTATCCCATGATCGGTCTGCATCCAGAAGATATAAACGGCAAAGAAAACTATCTCGAAGCACTCGACAAGATGGAACAAATGTTGAAAGAAGAATCCTTCACAGAAACAAACAGAGGTAACAAATTTGTAGCCATAGGCGAGGTCGGACTCGATTTCTATTGGGATGATACATATAGAAAGGAACAAGTTGAAGCATTTGAAAGACAAATAGGATGGGCAGAAACCTACAATCTGCCATTGATGATACACACCCGATCGGCACATAAAGAGCTTATAGAAATAATGGAATGCCACCATAGCTGCAGAGGAGTGTTCCACTGTTTCACAGGAAATGCAGAAGAAGCACAGGATTTACTGTCATTCGAAGGTTTCATGCTGGGCATAGGGGGAGTTGCAACATTCAAAAAATCCCAACTACCCGAAGTCCTGAAATCAACGGTACCAATATCCAGAATTGTATTGGAAACAGATTCTCCTTATCTTGCACCTGTTCCACACCGAGGGAAAAGAAATGAAAGCGCATTCCTTGCAGACACAGCAAAGAAGATAGCAGAAGTATATGAATGCACAATAGAAGAGGTTGCGAAACATACAACAGAAAACACGCTCAAAATTTTCAAGGAAATAAAGGAAATAAAGTAAGATGTGACGAAGCACAAATAAAAGGTGGCCCCATCTTTTTACTCCATCCTCCATTGTATATTGAGTTAAGTTAAGGGTGAATCTATGATTGTAGCACAAGATTCAGGAGTAAAAACGGCAACAAAACGTGCTCCTAACACCGAAAAATCATTTTTTTACGCGAAAAAAGAAACTTTGGCAAGCTTTGTTTTATTTCATAACAAAAAAATGATTATTTTTGTTGCTGAATTAGCATACGAATCGTAAAAAATTCGTAATTTGCAGCCGTTTTTAAAGAAAGATACCGTGAAAAGCGGCATAAAGAGAAAAGGAGAGATGCTCGAGTGGTTGAAGAGGCACGCCTGGAAAGCGTGTAATCGGCAAAACCGATTCGGGGGTTCGAATCCCCCTCTCTCCGCAAAAAATGCAGCTTCAAGTTGCAGATCATAAAAAGAAAAGAACAAAATAAATAAAGTATTAATCTTAAAAAAATTAAACACACAATGAAAAAAGTATTTGCAATTATTGCGTTGATGGGAGTCTTTACTTTCGGTATGACTCAAGCTGTTTCAGCTCAGGATGAAGTTTCTGACGATGCTTCTGTAGAGCAGGTAGATTCAACAGCTGCTGAAGCTGATTCACTAGCAGCAGATTCTGTAGCAGAAGATGTTGTAGAAGAGACTCCGGCTGCAGCTCCTGAAGTACAGGAAGGTGGAATGTATAAGACTATCAAAACAAAGTTCATTGAAGGTGATGCAGGCTTCATGGCTCTCGTTGCTATCGCACTCGTACTTGGTCTCGCATTCTGTATCGAGCGTATCATCTATCTTGCACTTGCAGATGTAAATGTGAAGAAAATGCTTGATGGTGTTGAAAATGCTCTTGTTAATAAAGGTGACGTTGAAGCAGCAAAGGCTATCTGCCGTGATACTCGCGGTCCTATCGCTTCTATCTATTATCAGGGTCTTATGAGACTTAACGAAGGTGTTGACTCAGTAGAAAAATCAGTTGTAGCATACGGTGCAGTACAGGCTTCAAACCTCGAAAAAGGCTGCTCATGGATTACACTTTTCATCGGTATGGCTCCATCTCTCGGATTCTTGGGTACTGTGATCGGTATGGTTCAGGCTTTCGATGATATTCAGGCTGCAGGTGATATTTCTCCAACAGTTGTTGCAGGTGGTATGAAGGTTGCCCTCTTGACAACAATCTTCGGTATCGTCGTAGCACTTATTCTTCAGGTATTCTACAACTACATCTTGGCTAAGATTGAAAGCCTTACAGCTCAGATGGAAGATTCTACTATTACACTTCTTGACATCGTTACAAAATACAATCTCAAGAAATAATAATAGAAAGTAAAATACAGAAGTTTAAAATTTAATCTAATATTCAAAAATGGACATCGAAAAGATATCAAAATATGTGCTGACAGGCCTTATGGCTATTAGCATCATCATTTTCATTCTTTTCTTCGCTATCGGCTACGATACACCTTACGAAGAGAATCCGAAAATGAATAATCCGCAGTTTCTAGATGCTTTGTGCATTTGGACATACATTCTGATTGCTGCAGCTGCAATATTTATGCTTTGTAGTTTCATCATGTTTATCGCACAACATGGTTTGAACAAATCTGTAATGTATACATGGGGATTGCCTATACTTTCCATTGCCATTGGTACAGGGATAGGTATTTCAAATCAGAGTGAAACACTTATCATCAACGGTAAGGAATGGAATGATCCGACATCGATTATCCTTACAGACGCGTCTATGATATCTATAGCAGTTCTCGCTGTCATAGCTATTATAGTAACAGCATGGAGTATGGTATCGGAAATTACAAAGAAGTAACAAATAGAAAGGAGTAATCATGGGAAAGAAAAGAAAAATGCCGGGACTGAACACCAGCTCTACAGCCGACATCTCATTCATGTTGCTCATATTCTTCCTTGTTACCACATCAATGGATACAGATCAGGGATTGGGACGTACACTTCCAAAACCGCCAGAGGATGACCAATTGAATAACGAAATCAAAGTAAAAGAACGTAATATCTTAAATATTCGTATCAACAAGGATAACTACCTTATGATCGGAGAAGATTACGTATCTGTTGATGACGTAAAGGAAAGAGCAAAGGAGTTTATTGCAAACCCGGAAAACAAGTCTAACTTGCCAGAAAAGAAACCAAAGAATGTAAAACTTCTGGGTCAGCGGATGGTTACAGAAAACCATGTCATTTCAGTGCAGACAGACCGCGGAACAAGTTATTGGGTTTATTTTGCAGTACAAGACAAACTTGTGCAGGCATACAATGAACTCCGCAATGAGTTAGCAAAAGAAGAATTTGGCTTTAAATATGAGTTCTTGACAAAGGAACAGCAAGAGGCAATTCGTGAAGTATATCCTCAGAAAATATCTGAGGCTGAACCTAAAAAATATGGAGCAAGTTTATAATGAGTAGATTTAATAAAAACGGTGGTCGCGAGATGCCGGAAATGAATACCTCATCTTTGCCGGACTTGATTTTTACAATTCTGTTTTTCTTCATGATGGTAACAACCATGCGTGAGGTAACATTAAAGGTCAAGTTTGAAAAACCTGTCGGTACACAGCTTGAGAAACTTGCACGTAAGTCTTGTACATCTTTTATCTATATAGGTAAACCTACAGATGCTTTGAAATCACAGTTCGGAGACGGAACTCGTATCCAATTGAATGATAAATATGCGGAAGTAAATGAAGTATATGATTATGTGATATCAGATCGTAATGAATTGGCCGAAGTAGACAAACCATTCTATACGGTTTCCTTAAAAGTAGATAAAGAGACTCCTATGGGTATAATCACAGACGTTAAGCAGGTTCTTCGTAAGGCATATGCCCTCAAAATCGTTTATTCTGCAAATAAGCCGAATTAGTAATAAACTATTTATACTAAGAAGTTGCAACAATGAGATTAAATCTTTTGCTGTAAATTTACATAATAAAAGTATATTCAATCAGGAGGTAAATACTTTTTCGCTAGTATTTACTTCCTGCTTTTATTTAGGGTTTGCTGAATAAATATATTGCATTGATTATTAGTGAATTATCTCTTAATGATTTGTCAGATTCACCAAAAAAAGTGTATCTTTAAGTGTTAAATCGAAGAAAAATGAAGTACACTTTACAGTATAAAACAGTTGGTTTGTAATCATCCGAACTAAGCCGACTTTTGCATGGCGTTTTTCATTGCGAATTTTGCAGTCAAAAACGCCATGTTTAATTTGAACGAAAGTAATCGTATCGTTATGTCGCGACATCCGACGGATATGCGTATCCATCCGAAATATGCCGTCTGATGGGATTAAAAAAGAGGCTGGGCCTATTTTGACACAGCCCCTTTGTTTTATGTTTTTCAGCAGGTTATAAAGAAATGAGGCTGCACCTTTTTTGGGTAAGCATTAACTGAAGTACACCTTTTAGGGGTTATAGTTGGGTAGTAATTTTG
>CAZKOB010000111.1:0-12202 GCA_964554265.1 uncultured Bacteroides sp.
CTTATTTTCACGTATTAACATAACATACCCACAGGGTTTTAGGACTGACCCAAAATAATTATGGTATCGGGAACTCTGCCATCTAACGAAAAAAGAAAAGATGAGTTCATGTTCTGTCGAACATTACAAATTTATCGATTTGTTTGCAGGGTTGGGTGGTTTTCACCTTGCTCTTAAAACATTAGGGCATGAATGCGTTTTTGCATCAGAATTAAAAGAAGACCTTCAAATTCTCTATAAGCAAAATTTTCCAGCTACCCCTATCTTTGGAGATATTACGCTGATAGATCCTAAAACCGTTCCTCCGCATGATATCTTATGCGCTGGATTTCCATGTCAACCGTTTAGCCAAGCTGGTAAACGTGAAGGATTTAACGACTCCAAGCAGAGAGGTACGCTCTTTGACTACATTTGTGCCATTGTTGCTGAGCATAGACCCAAATATCTTTTCCTTGAAAATGTACAAAATCTTAAAAGCCATGATAATGGGAACACATGGAAAGTGATACAAGAGAAATTGGCCGCACTCAATTACGATGTAAGGGCAGACATTCTTTCACCACATCAATTTGGACTTTACCAACATCGTAAACGGATTTTTATTGTTGCGGTTGCAAATGAAAAAGGATCATTAAACCATTTCCATTTTCCCGTTCCACAAAAAGGGGCTTCTCGCTTCTGTGACATAAATAAAGTTATTGACGCGAGTGATACGAATATCACTAAACTTAAACCTGAGACAAGGATGCAACTTGAAGTCTGGCAAGAGTTTATTGATGAAACAATTGCGCACGGAGATACTATTCCTTCTTTCCCTATTTGGGCTATGGAGTTTGGAGCTACATATGATTTTAAGGCTGTTGCGCCAGCTTTCCAATCGCTTGAAGACTTGCAAGGCAAACTTGGCAAATTGGGTCAGCGTATTAACGGATTGACAAAAGAAGATTGCATTGCCCAACTACCGAACTATGCGCAGACAAATTCTTCACACACGTTCCCAAGTTGGAAAATTCGCTACATAGAACAAAACCGCGACTTCTACACACGAAACAGGTCTTGGCTTGATCCGTGGATTGAAAAGATTCGCGGTTTTGAAAATAGCCACTTGAAAATGGAATGGAATTGTGGCGTTTCAGCAACTCCTACGCTCGAAGATAAGATTATACAGTTCCGAGCTTCTGGCATTAGAGTGAAACTCCCCAATTTTGCGCCTGCTCTTAACTTGGTAGGTACACAAATTCCTATATTCCCTTGGGTTAAATTGCCTCGCGAAATTCTTGTTGGGTGCGAACCTAATAAGGGACGCTATATGACTATTCGTGAAGCTGCCGCTATTCAAGGTATGCAAGATTTGAATTTCGGCTCGCTATCCACTACTCGCACTTTAGAGGCTTTAGGAAATGCTGTAAATGTGACATTGGTACGCCGTATCGCTAAACTCCTTTTTAACGATGAACAACAATAAAGTTTCCATAGCTACCAAGCCGTTGGTCTATTCGGCTTTTCGCTACATCGAAAACAAGGTGTGGAACGCTCTTGCAGAATATGTGGATAATGCTGTTCAAAGTTTCAAAGACCATATTGAAATTCTGAAAGGCATTAATCCCAATGGCAAACTCTGCGTTAAAATCAATATCGATGTAGACCAAGACATTATCACAATTACCGATAATGCTTTCGGTATTACTAATGAAAATTACGACCGTGCTTTTGAGTTAGCCAATATTCCCTTAGACCGAAAAGGTCTAAATGAATTTGGCATGGGAATGAAAGTTTCCTCCATTTGGTTGTCTGACCATTGGACAGTTCAGACAAAAGCATACGGAGAAAATGAAGTTAAGACCTTGACTTTTGATATTCATGAAGTGACTCAAAATCAAAAATTGGAACTGCCCGTATCAGTAGAACCCAGTAATTCCACCGAACACTACACAATTGTTACTCTAACTAAACTTTCCCAAAATAAACCGCGCACTCGCCAAATTGCTTATGTCAAGAGGCATTTGGCAAGTATTTATTCTAAATACATTCGTGACGGCATATTGGATTTAGTTGTTAATGACGAACTGATGGAGGACATCCAACTTCAATGTTTAACTGCTCCATATTATCGGACTCCTGACGGAGAAAAGATAACTTGGCGCAGAGAAATCAATTTTGAAGCCCCAAAGTATGATGAAAACGGGCAACAGATAGGTGTATATTATGCCAAGGGTTTCATAGGTATTCTTGAGAAAATGTCTACTTCCGTAGATAACGGTATACTACTTTTTAGACGTGGCCGTGTAATCGGAAGTAGTTATGATGAAAAGTTCCGTCCCAAAATACTTAGCGGTGAGGAAGGCTCTCCGCGTTATAAACGTATCTTTGGGGAATTGGAACTTGAAGGTTTCGATGTCAGTTTCACAAAGAGTTCATTCCAAGATGATGATGAATTTGCTACATTCATCGAAATTCTTAAAGGCGATATTGACCGAGATAAATCTTTCGATTTGTTCGGTCAAGCACAGAACTACACTAAACCCAAGACGCAAGCCGATAAGAAAAAGGCAGCACAACAACTGGTGAAGACTATCGCTGATGAAATTTCCAAACCTATTGTGTTACATGTTGATACCGTTGAGCCAATGGTTGAAATTCCGGAAATCGTTACTCAAAGTAACGGCACCGCACAGACTTCACAAGAGGGAATTCAAGAATCCTCGAATGATATTATTGAAATTCCTGCTATCGAAACCGAGGTAAAGCCTAATGCAAGTTCTTCGTACAAACTCGTTATCAACGGCGTCTCTGGAAGTTCCAATAAAGGGCTTTACTCGCTTATTTACGATAGCGCGACTGACAAGTATTTCGCTACAATAAACCTCGCCAATGGTTTCTTTGAGCGTTTCCGAGAGTGCCTTTCTACGGAAGACAACATATTACAGCTCGCATATTTCATCAAGAATTTGGTTGTTACCGAACTATTACTTTTGGAGTCGGGCACTCACGCAGCAACTTCTTTTAGGAATAAGTTTAATCAACTATTCGGCCTTATATGACAGAGATAATTTCAATAGTAGATACCGTTCAGGAACCGCCCAAGGATTACTTCATGCCTGTCATCGGGGAACGTACTATGGCTTTTATGAATAGTCAAGATAAACTTGACGAGGACGGGAAATTGACTATAATAGAAGAAGCGCAAGATATTCTTTCACACTGCATTCTTCCCGGTAATCAAGAATCCATTACCAATATTGCCGTCGGCTATGTGCAAAGTGGTAAGACATTATCTTTTACCACTCTTACAGCTTTGGCCGCTGACAATAATTGGCGCATCATTATATACCTGACAGGAACTAAGACCAACCTCAAAAATCAAACATCTTCTCGTTTGCGGTCAGACTTGCTTATCGATGATAACGAATATTATAAGATATTTGCTGATGCTAATATCTCCGACCGTAACCGTATCAAAAATTTCATGGAAATGGGGCAAGAAGTCCTGCTTTTCCCCATTCTCAAACACTACAAGCATATCAATTCTTTAGCTCAAATTTTTGAAGATCCCGAAATCAAAAATTTAGTAGCTAATTTCGGTGTTATCATTATAGACGATGAAGCAGACCAAGCCAGTTTCAATACATTTGCTAAGAAAAATGCGGGCAAAGAAGATTGGGAAGACGATGATTTTAGCAGAACATACAGCGCAATCTTACGATTGAAGAAAACTCTGCCTAATCATTCGTACATTCAATATACTGCAACTCCGCAAGCTGCCTTCTTGATTGACAACAACGACATTCTTTCTCCTAAATACCATACTGTCCTCACTCCGGGTAAGGGCTATACCGGCGGTAAATATTTCTTCAAGAATACGGAACGCAATCTGCTCTCTATTATTCCCGATGCGGAAATTTATCATTATAGCCGTAATCCTTTAACGGAGATTCCAGCTTCCTTAATGGAGGCTCTTAGACAGTTTATTATCAGTGTTGCCATTGTAGTAATCAAGGAAAAACGTCAGCCTTTCCTTTCGATGATGGTTCACATTGACGGTCGCAGAGATACCAACGAAACTTTTGAGCACTGGATTTCTAACAATCTTCAAGATTACTTAGAGATACTTCGTATTCCCAAAGGAGACCCAGGCAAAGTTCTGTTTATCAAATCTTTAAAACAATCATTTGAGAGTATCACTAAATATATTGAGAATAGACCATCCTTTGAGGACATTCTCCCATATATCCCACAAGCTATTCTTAGAACTCAGTGCCACTTAGTTCAAGGTGACGGTGAAAACTCAATTGATTGGAACGCCGAAAAAGGCCATATCTTAATTGGTGCTGATATGCTTAATCGAGGTTTCACCATTGAGAAACTCTCAATGTCGTATATGCCGCGTACATCTGCTTCCCGCTCAACGGCTGACACTATTGAGCAAAGATGTCGCTTCTTTGGTTATAAAATGTCGTATATTGACGTATGTCGTGTATTCCTCAGTGCAAAAAGTAAAGATGAATACACTGCCTACGTTGAACATGAGGAAGTTTTGAGAGCAAGCCTCAAACAATGTCATACCATTGCAGAGTTTAGAAAACATTCAATGACAATGCTTCTTTCAGACTTACTTAATCCAACTCGCACCAACATTCTTTCTGATAAGTTGGTTCGTGACAAACTTATCGGTTGGAGACAAATGTTGTCGCTCGACTGTATTCAAGAAAATAAAAGACTATGTGCTGACTTCTTCGGCCGCATAGACACTTTTTTGACTTGTTATGATTATGGCAATGAAATCAGAAATCATCGTCATTCCTTAGTACCTATTGATGATTTTATTAAGTTTTTCCGCGAGTTCAAGTATTTGGATGTACCGAACATCACGCGTAAAATTGTCACTATTCAATACCTCCAATACATTAGAGAATTTGAGGGCATAGAGTTTGTTGATGTTTACCAAATGGCATATCAAACGGAAATTTCTCGCAAGTTCCGTAACCGTTCTGTCAAGGATAATAAACCTAATAATTTACAGGCTGGTCGCGCAGCAAATGGTTCTTATCCCGGTGATGCCGCTTTCCATTCTGACTCTATTGTTTCGGTACAGTTCCACCATATAATCCTCGACGACCCCGGAGTTCAATATGGCAAGAAAGATTTGTTTAACCTCGCCTTCTTCTATCCTCTCACTATAGGTGAAGATTTCATAAGGCTCGACAAACCCATGGAAGATGAAGACGCTGAATAATATAAACTTACTGGAGAAGTTCCGAGAACTTAAAGCAAGACCTCACACAGAGGACGGTTTTAATGTTGTGTCTATTTCTGAAACATCTCCACATCGTTTAGGTATAACCCCGGAGGGCTATCCTATATTTTTCATCGCTTGTTCATCTTCTGAGCGGGTATCAGACATAATCCTTCGACTCTTTAAGGTGTTGTTTAACCGTCAATGTACTATCTCCGATACAGTTACCGGGTCAGACATACAAGATACATTTTCGATTATCCAATTAAGTTCATTAAACCCCGACTTTCAAAAGTATTTTTTGGAAGTGGTTTATCTTCTTTTGTGCAGACTTGAAGACAAGCCTACCGTAAACGTCTTAAAAGCAGAAGTCTCTAAACTTTTAAGCCTCTTTACAAGCGTCAAGTCCATATCAAAAGAAGTGGTAAGAGGTCTTTGGGCTGAACTTATCTTAATCAAACAATCCTCAACTCCCTCATACCTTATTCGGTCTTGGCATATCATGCCGGAGGATAAGTTCGACTTCAATGATGGCATAGATAAAGTCGAAGTAAAATCAACAAATGGCAGCAAACGTGAACACACATTTGCCCTTGAACAACTCAAGCCCAATAAGGGTTCGAGACTGCTTATAGCTTCTATGTTTGTATCTCAGACAGGGGTGGGTAAAACTATTTTCGACATTGTGGACGATATTAGTTCTAATATCTCCGATGTAGATGTTCTTTTCAAGCTCCGGGAAGAAACTACGCAAACTATCGGCACACACATAGAAGAAGTTTCAAGTATGTTCTTCGATGAAAATGTGAGCCTTGACAGTTTGCAGTTCTTCGATTATACCTCCATCCCTTCTATCAATACCGAAAATGTACCGCCCGAAGTTACTGGCGTTCATTTTCGTTCTGACCTTAGTGATGTTTCACCTGTCGATTCTTTCGACCAAGACAGTGTCTTGTTTAAGTCTTTATAATCTATGGCGAAACTACAATACTTAAAAGGTGCTCCGCTTTACGACAGATTCCTCTCTGGTTTTGCTAACTATGAGGGATTGAATATAATTTCTCGAACTGATATTCTACATATCAGTTTAGACGGACACGAATACTACATTTACCTTAAATGTGTTTCACATAAAGGTAATCCTTATCCTCAGAATGACCAACGCGCTCAACTACCGCAACGCCCGATATTCGATACAGTAAAACAATCTAATGTAGATTTTCTATTTTTGGGCTATGATATGGATAATGATGTTTTCGTATGCTGGGACCCATTAAAAGTCCGGCAGCGTCTTAACGTCAAATCTTATGTGTCATTTTATAGTTTCAAAGACCTGCAAAGCAATGTCCAATTAGGAAAGATTGATACCGCTGAACTCTCCAATGGCGATAAGTTCGTGCTTTTCAAAAGAGAAGATATGCTCTCTTTTTTCAATATGATTAAGGTGCATTTTCCACAGCTGAAAGAGACCGACCCCTTTGAGCAAACGGACGAGGAACAAACACAAGACACACCTACACAACCTTCTTCTAAAAAAGTGGAGGTTGTCGGACAACTTACTAATGTCAACTCAGACCAATCTATTAAGTTACTTATCGACTCCTTGGTAACAGACGGACAAACCCGTATGCAAATCATCTGCTCCTGTATGAATGATTTCCAAAGGTTTTACTATAAGATGAAACTGACCGATTGGAAAAGGATTATTTACGCTTACCTTAATGAAACTGACATTGGCTCATGAATAAGAATCAACGATATTGAATTTTGAAAGTACATTCGAAATAACATCACGGCTTTTCCATTTAATCCACAAATGGAAAAAGCCGTGTATGTTACAATATCAGTCGGATTTAGATTTGATACTCTCCTGCATCAGGCTGTCGGAGACGGCTTTCAGGGAAGTGTCATACCCGTCCGCCTGTTTCCGTACCCACTCGATAGCTTTCTCATCCCGGTGGATGTCGAACACCTTGTTCAGCCAAAGTATATTGTCAGCATCGCATCCGCCCCATGAACGGATGGCACGGAACTTCAACGCATCGTCGGCATATTGGCGTTTGGACTGCCATTGCTCGATGTTGCCCCACAGGGATAAGGCGCATACCACACCAAGCCCCACGACGAAAGAAAAGACCTTGCTTGATTTGATGTCGAAACTATGTTTGTGGATATGCTCCTGCGGTTGCAACTCTTGTTGTTCCCCTTGTTCCTTCTGCGACTGCTTTATATCATCAAGTCGTTGCAGAGTCAGAGTGGAAAGTTGCGAGTATGCTTTCCACTGCCTTTCCAGCAAGCCCTTAATTTCTTCGGATTTAGCTTTTACCGTTTCCGCTACCGCATCCTTAATCAGGGACAAATCCGGCTTGTCATTTCCGGTTTGCTGTTGTTGGCTTGCCATGTTGGGCAACTCTTCCACTCTACGTTTGATGCCATTCAAGGCTGTTTTGATTTCCTCAAAGAGGATGAATACATTGTTATCTGCCATAGTTACCAATTGATTTTACGTTGTTTTTTCTTTTTCTTGTTTCTCAGGTACGGGTCGTAAGGCTGCTGTTCCTCCGGCATATTATTCGGAGTGAACAAGCCTAACGAGCCGTTAATAAGGTCGCTATTCCTGCTCTCCGTATTGCTTCTCGGCTCCGGATTAGGATGCGTTATGCCTTGCCGTTCCTCGTGATTGTTGCGCCTTAACACCGCATCAATCTTGGTATAGCTGAACTGCCGGTCCACCTTTGAGCCGTTAAAACGGTAGCCGTTCATGGTAAAGACGATACCCTGAATCTCGTCAGTGTTTCCCTTGTATTTGAACTCCACATCCACACCCTGCCGCTTCAAGTTATTGACAAGCACGTTCCAGTTACCGCACCTGCCGACTTCTGTTTTGAGGATTTGATACAGCATGTATCTCGTCTTGTCCGGCTCACGCAAACGGTGGACTTTCACCTGTTCCTTGCCGTTTGCGAAATGCAGCCCGTACTTCTTGGTCAGCTCCTTGCAGATGCGCTCGCTTCGGAAACGGTCGTTTCGGTCGGAGATGGTCTTGCCGTTATTGTCGATGCGGTTGAAAGCGATATGCACGTGCGGATGCTCCTTGTCGAAGTGCCGCCCGATGATGTACTGCGTGTTCCTGATGCCCATCTTCTTCATATACTCACGGGCTATCTGCGCCATGATGGCATTGTTCAGACGTGGTGAATCTTCCTTGGAGAAACTCAACGCGATATGTCCGACCGCCTTTGTCACCCTCGGATTCATCTGTGCCTGACCGATGAATCCCTGCGCTATCGTGTCGTTATTTTCTAAAAACAAGCCGTCCGCACCTATGATTTTAGTGCCTTTTTCATCATTCAGGATGTAGTAAACCACGCCCCTGAAGTCCGAGCTCTTCATGATTTTCGCTATCATAGGCGTATCTGGTTTACAAGGTTGTCCATCTCTATCATCAGCGTGTGGCAGGGCAGGAACACGGAGGCATACCCTTCAGCATTCGCCTTTCGTGAGAGCTGGTTCAGGTTGTTCGCCATTCCACATAGCTTGCGGATAAGGTCTCCATGCTCCTTCGTCAGCCGTTCCTTCACACCTCCCTCCGTGATGCAGCCACGGATGAACTCGCTGGTTGAGACTCCCGCCGACTTCGCCTTGGACTTCACCAAGTAGTAGTCCTCCGTTGCCATCTTCACGGTGATGCGGTACTTCAACTTCTCGGCAGCACCCTTGACGGGACGACCGCCTTTGCCTGTCCGTTCCCGTCCGTTGCTTTTTCTTTTTTCACTATCCATGATCGTTTTTTTGTTTTGTCTATTGGTTACAATGATTCCACAGGATATAGACCAGCGGGATGTACCTTCCCTGCGAGGTTTGGAGCGGGGCAAGTGGTTTCGGTCTGCCCGAAACATAAACTTGCTCCCTCCAAACTTCGTTATCAGTGATTTAGAGCAACTCTGAAAGATACCCTAAAGCCCCCCAGTTGGTATTGCCTTAATTCCTACAATTTACGCCATTGGTCGATGTCGTTCCCGTAAGCGGAAAGGTGCTGCCGGGCGAGGTTCTCGACCAATCCCGACACGCTCATGCCCCTGCCTCCGAGACAGCGGACAATCCTGTCCAATTCGTCACGCACCTCACGGCTGACGAACACGGGCTTGCGGTCGGCAATCTTGGGAACTTGCAGGTAAGTGGTGCGGTATTCGTCTAACGACAGCCTGCGCTGCTTACTGCTTATGCGTCTGACGACAGTGCGTTCCAAGGGAGCATCCGTTTTGGTAACAGCTGCCGCCACTTCTTCGTCGGCATCATCGGAATCATTTTCCAATACCTCCTGCTCATCTGGTTGGATGGCTTTAGACACCGCCTCCTGTATGGAGGATGTGTCCGGTTCATCCATCGACGGGAAGAGGGCTGTCTCTTCTGTAGCGGGTTCTTGTTCCGAAGCGGAAGTAGCTGTCTTCGGCTCACGTCTGTTCATGGAAGGCAGGTAGTCTTCCAACTTGAAGTTCTTGAACTCTTCATCGTTTTCGATGTTTTTGAATTTCTTGCTCATTTTCTTTTTTTGTTAAAGTGAATACTCGTTGGTCTGTATGCGCATAGTTGACCGTTTGTCGGGAGCAAAATAACTGCCTATAATTCACCTCGTCAAGCACTTGGGTTCTGCTCGGCAATTTTGTATGGTTTTGCTTTATGACGGTTGACAAAGCGGTGTGGACTTCACCGTTTTGCCGGATGTATATGACCGAAAGGGAAAAGGCTCAGTCACGGGCAATTTTGAATTAAGCCCTTATTCTCGCTCCTGCCGCCTTCCTAATTTTCGGAGTTAAGAAGATAAACGCTACCTCCAACCGATGCCAACCGCTACCACCCTGTGCCACATGCTGCCTGTAATAGTAAAGTCCATTGTCAGGTGACGGATTCTGTTTTTCTTTGCGGCAAAAGGAATAATGACAGCTAAAAAAAGGTGGTGAAAGAATCATGACACATTGGCTTGCCCACAAGATGTAACCCGGACAAAGACTACCATATTGACGCCACACGCTGCCACTTTCGGAAAACTCATTGCAGGGCAGCAGATTATGTATTCCTTTGCAGCAAAAAGAGAAATAACAACAAAAAATAATGTATATGGAAATCGTATCTATCGAAAAGAAAACCTTTGATGAGCTGGTCGTCAAGTTCGACCGCTTCGTCCGCCGTATGGATGCCATCTGCCAGCGGCATGGAGAGAAGAAAATGAGTGAGTGGATGGACAATCAGGACGTGTGCCGGATGCTCAACATCAGCCCGCGCACGTTGCAGACCCTGCGCGACAACGGTACGTTGGCTTATTCGCAGATAAACCATAAGACGTATTACCGTCCCGAAGACGTGCAACGTATCGTTTCGGTTGTAGAGGACAGGCGGAAGGAAGCAAAGTTCAAAGGAAGGACGATATGAGTAAAGTAAACAGAATGTAATGATAACAACCACTAAATCCAAAGAATATGAACGAACTGATTAGCAAAGACAATGAGTGGATAATCCACTTCATGGGAAGCCTCGACCTCCTGTTGGACAGCTTCGAACATCTGACCGCCAACTACCGCCCGACACTGAACGGGGAGCGTTTCTTCACCGACAAGGAGGTGTCGGCACGTTTGAAAGTGAGCCGCCGGACGCTTCAGGACTACCGTAACGAGGGGCGGATACCTTACATCCAGTTGGGCGGTAAAATCCTCTACCGTGAATCCGACATAGAACGGATGCTGTCGGACAGCTACCGCCCCGCATATAGATTGACGGGTACCTGATTTTCTTGAAGGAGCGAAGTTTGCCGTCTGCCCATAATTTGCGGCAGCAATAGTCCAACCAACAAAAAGAAAAAGGAACGGCTTACGGATGAAGCATCAGAATCCCGCTTCGTCTGTAAGCCGTTCCTTTATTTCTTCTGATTTCCCGTCAGTCGCTTGTTTCCGTTGCCGGATGCCTTTTCAGTGCGAGGCAGGCAGTGGCAAGGTTTTCGGGCTGAATACGCTCAAACTTGTTTGAGGAAGATTCTGCCCAAAACGGCTCCGCCGCCCGACCTTGTGGCTGCTACCCAAGCCACGCGCTACCTTTGCATCCGAGCATCGGAAACGGGCGACTGGCGGGATAAAGCTCAACTATACCATAGGTTGCCGCCTTTGCCACAAGAAACGAACAGCATGGCTTGTGTTCCTTTTGTACTTGCACAGATTCTATCCATTACAAACCGTCTGAACAAGAAACTCTCTCTACTGCATATCCTGAATGCAACGGCTATAACCATTTCAAGACTGTAAACATCATAGCTGATTTCATTGACTTGTTTTACATACTTCATAGTTTCAACCTCGTTCAGTCCCTTGTTCTTGTAGATAGCATGAATAGCTTTTCGGACGTCACACGAGAATACCCCGAATAGGTCGGCTATTTCAAACAGGGTCATCCATACAGGTGCGGTCGGTATTGTGAACACACCTGTTTCACTGATTGTAATTATTCCTCTTTCCATAATATCTTAATTTGATTTATGTTATTTGCTGTTCTCATTTTTCTTTTCGCCGGTGGATTCCATTTTTCTCCGCTCCATCAGCTTGTCCATATCCTTGGAAATCTTGTCATCCGTGATTTTGGCATAAATCTGTGAACTGGTGATGTTCGTGTGCCCCATCATTTTGGCGATGCTCTCTATCGAAATGCCTACGGAAATCAGCAGGGTTCCGAATGTGTGCCTCGCTTGATGATGGGAGAGATTCTCCTCAAACTCCAACGCATTGCCAATGGAATGCACCTCATACCAAAGGATGTCACGGATGGGCAAAGGGAACACAGGCTTCGTGTCGTCCGTGGTGTTGTAGAGGGAGAGTATCCGTTCCGCCACAGGGTGCAACGGAATGAACGCTTCCACATTCGTCTTGCCACGTTTCTTTCGGATATATTTCCGCCCGTCTGCCGTCTCCCCGACATGATGCGGAT
>CAZKOB010000112.1:0-12134 GCA_964554265.1 uncultured Bacteroides sp.
GCAAACTAACAGCATAGATTTAACATACCCACAGGGTTTTAGGACTGACCCGTTATTTATGGAAATGCGGAAAAATCAGACTGTCAATCATACTCCAAGCGGAAAATCCGCCCCCTTACCGATGTGTCGGTTGTGAGTATGATTACCGGGTATGATTGCTTATGCAAGGTTAAAGTTCAGTGCTTTTCATCCGCTATATGAAAGGTAGTGGAAGTTCTCTCCCTACCTTTGCCGGTATGAAAACAGTTTTTGTATTACCCGTGTTTCTGGTGTGCCTTTCCGCAAAGGCACAGTTCCATACCATTGCAAAGTGTCAACCGGTTTGTCGTATAGATACCAAAAAAAGACCTGCCCAAAGTGGAAAAGGTCTCTGATAAAAAGAAAGAAGCTGATTCTATGGCAGGGAAGCTTCCTGCCTATGGGCATAGCGAGTGGGTACGGCGATACATAAGCGTGTCCTATCCGTTGAAGCGCATTGCCGTCACTTCACCCTACGGTTTCCGTGCCGACCCTTTCAGCAAGAAGCGCAGGCGACACAATGGGATAGACCTGCGCGCGGAAAGTGAAGAAGCCTACGCCATGCTGTCGGGTATGGTAATCAAGGTGGGACAGGACAAATGTTCGGGCAAGTTCGTCACCCTCCGCCATGGCGACTATACCGTCAGCTATTGCCACCTTTCCCAAGTGTTGGTTCTGCAAGGAGCTTCTGTCATGCCCGGCGAGGTGATTGCCATTACCGGTAACACGGGGCGCAGTACCAACCCTCATTTGCACCTCACTTGCAAGCACCGTAGCCGCTACATCAATCCCGATATCCTCTTGCAGTTCATTCATGAAACGAAAGAGGAAGCGGTAACACAATTGGGCGTTTTGGAGTGATTTTTTATATTGTACTTTTGGGGGAAGCAGGTTTTAACTGAATATCAATTAAATCCGAACAAGAAAATTCTATATAGGAATTTAGCCAAGTTTTTTCTTCAAATACCAGACGACAATCCCATTGAATGGCTTATATCGACCGTTATGGTCTTTTGTATCCCAGTGGTTTAATAGGTTTCTTATTTGAGTCGCCTTCCAACGCCTTTTTTTTGTAGTTGCTGGATAACCCCTTTCAAGGTGGACTTGCGATTGTTCTTCAACAAAGAATGGTTTAGATTGAGAATCTCATTTATTTCTGTATCATACTGTTCTATCTCACACTTTATTGTCCCATCCTTAGTACTGTATGACAGTGTGTTGATGAAAGATTGGTCAAACAAGTTAAAGGAAACGTCATTGTTCCCTTTTGATTTGTCACAGTGGAATTCACAATCAATTGCACCGGGACAGCAAATCACCATGTTTCGGTAATCAAGTTGGCGGTTCTCATGCTTCTCTCTGCAAAGTATATGGTCGATTCGGGTCGTTTCGTTGCTGTTGCCGTCCTTGGCAGGAATCCGCCGCATACAGTATGCGCATATATAGCCCTGCTCTTTCAATAAGGAAGAACGTAATTCGGGTTTAGATTGGTAAGTCGCTCCGGGAGTCTGACGATAAGTAATCCATTTCCTAGGTTCCGTATTCTTATCAATTTTTCTCATCGTCCTCTACAATAGAAAAGTCCAACATAGCCTCGGCTTCGGCCAGCTCTGGCAATTTATCTCCAAAACGTGTTTGCATCTCATGTAAGAATGCACGGGCTTCTTCCGAATCGGAATCTATTAAATCGAACAGTTTGCCCAGCTGGTTAGCTACCTCTTGTGCTCTTGGAGTTTGATTTAATATTACATCAGTTATTGTGGATGCATCCATGCCGTATGTTTGTCTTTCTTGGATATGATAGTTCTTATTGTCATAGTTCAACTGGTAAACTATATTGTCAGCATTATTTTCAATACTGGTCATTACCATTGGAGCATGGGTTGTCACTATGAACTGAATCATAGGAAAAGCATTATGCAGCCCTTGCAATACCCTTGCCTGAAGGGTAGGATGCAAGTGCATATCTATCTCATCAATCAATACTGTTCCTTTTGTCAACAATGCAGATTGGGCACCATATAGACGACCGTTGAGCAAGGCGCAACGAAAGGCAATATCCGTAACGATATTCACCAAACGTCTGTAACCGTCTGACAGGTGGTCGGCATCTACTTCACGTCCATCGGAGAACACATAATACACCTTCCCCTGATTGTGTCGGATGTGCATATCCTGAATGATACCACATCCCTTGCCATTGGTTCCCAAAGCATTGGCAATGGCTGTTCGTACCGTTTCTATTTCATGTAGATTCTTTTGCCCTTCTTGCAATATCAGCAGTCGTTTCAGCCAATAGCAGAAGAAACCGTCCCCGTTCAGGCACTCATAGTAACCAAAAGAGGTTTTCTGTGCATATTCCTTGAATTTGCTCGCATTGATACTCCGATTGGCATGGATGTCTTCTGTTGAGAAACTGCACCATACAGGCAATGCTTCATTGGTACTTAATATCGTCTTGGCGTAATTGCGGTAATTCTCGATACCACTGATTAGGGCACGATTGTTTTTTTTGCTGTTTTTTTGGATGATATATTCTTCTTTTTTCTCTCCAGGAATGAAAAGCCCGTCTGACATTGCAACTGCCGCATATTGACTGGAATCAGGAACAAAGTAAATCTTCACCGGCTGGCCGGGCTGGATGTTTCCGTTGACTATCTGTACGGTAAAATCGTCATCTCCCGGACTGATCCAGCGTGTATTCTCATCACTGTACCCTGCAAAAAAAGAACTCAATACATACTGACAAGCTTTTAAAACGGTTGTTTTTCCACTTGCATTATCACCGATAAGCAGATTTATTCCAGACTTGAAGTTAATGTTCAAATCCGTGTAGCATCTAAAATGTTCCAGTCGTATCTGTTTCATACTATTATATGATTTCCTTTGATTTCTTACGGCAAAAATAATCATTTCAAAGAATAATATCTAAAAAAACACTCGTTAATCTCACGTAGTCTATAGTTCTACGGTGATTATTCCCGTATTCTTTCCCAATTTGAGATAGCAAATTGAAAAATACAAATTCTTTAATACTTTCATTTTGTAAAATGTATGCTAATTATTTGCTTGTATGGGTATTGTTTACTATCTTTATATTTTAATCAACCACTTAAAGGAAATAAAAACATAAATCAATATTTTTATATGGAAGACGACGATGAAAAAAACGACGACGACAATCAAAAAATATTTTTGAAATTTTCTTTTTTTTGAAGCTGGCGCATGGAGGAAAGATAAAAAGAAAAAGTTGCGCGAAAAAGAAAAAGAGAAACCCGGCCTCGCTGAAAGCAAAGTCGGGTGGGGAAATTTTTTCAAAGGAAGGGGGCCGCGCGATTTTGGTGGTGACATTTATGTCGGGAGCAACAAAAGTTAAAAGTGAAAGCCGGGCCGCGCAGATTATCTTTGCAGGTGAATTCAAAAATTTTAAGTCATGACAAAATCAGAATCAAACATCGCTCACTATTTGGGGCAGGGAGTTCCTTCTGCAATTTTTGCAGATGACGTCGAGTATGAAAACTTGATTAATCTCGCAAAGACTGCACGTGCTTGTGAGACCGAACTGACAATTACACTCAGTGAGCAATCCGTTAAGGGGACAATTGACGAGGTGTGCAAAAAAGGCAAAGGCTATATCAAACTTGATTTCAGATTTTAACATATGAACAAAGAACAACTTATAGCAGATGCCCGCACCAAGTACTTTGACAAGTTCGTTGGCTGCTACATAGCACAGGACAAAGCGTGTCGTGAGAAATATCAGTCAGATTGGCTTGGCTTCACTCCCGATGAAGCGATGGAGTTAGCCGATAAGATTGTCGATTGGCTCTACTCACCACACGAACAGACGGAGCAGGATTAGAACCCTTTCCCCTTTGTCCGCTCATACACCACCTCGCGGTCGGTGTCAACATTCTTGATTCGGAACTGCACGGCACATTTCTCAGGAATAGTGTCGGACAGTTTTTTTGCAAGTACGTCAATCACCGCATCCACATTGTTGAAACCGATGTCACTAACTTCGGCAAGCACCTCGCCACGGAAATACGCCCTTGCATACACCATCATCTTGGGAGAGAGACGGAACAGCCTGTCCTTAGGTTCATCAACATCTCGCGCCTCACCCTGCTTGCTCTTTGCCGTTGAGAAGAATATAAAATCAATCACTTTTGCGTTCAACTCCCATGCCGGAGTGAAATCAATCTTGATGTAGCCTCTTGTCACGGTGTGTCCGTGGCTGTGGTTCATGCCGAAAGCAACCTCGGCAATGGTCGCTCCGCAATCATTCTGCGCAACTGTTCCCCACGTGTGACGGAATGTGTATGCGCTGTATCTCTCATGTCTCGGTATCCCCATACTCTTGCACACCTGCTTGATACCGCAGTTCACATTCGCGTTGAAGCTGTCCGGGTCGCAGAAACGCTTGTGGAAGTTGAACAGGTACGGGTCACTGTCATCAGCAAGATACTTGTCAACAATCGGCTGAATGATTGGCTCCACCCTCATCTCGATGTAGGCGTCATCCGTCCGCGTCTTTCTCGTCTTGGCTCTCTTGTAGCCAATCACTCCCTCATGGTAGTCCGTCTTCTTCAGTTCGTAGATGTCAATCGTGTTGATACCTGCAAGGCATAGAATCAGCATCGCCACATCTCGCGCCAGTTCGGGCAACGGGTCAATCATGCGTGTCTCCGGAAGCGGTGCGGAAAAGAACTTGCGGCATTCCTCCGGACTGATTGCTTTCTTCTCGGCTCGATCCGCTTGCGGAATCTTCACCTTGCCCCACGGATTGGTCTTGATTCTGATGATGCCGTTGTCGTAGTCGTTCATCTCATCGACCGCAGCTCTGAACACCTGCCTCATGCACACCGGATACATCTCCTTTGCACGGTGCGTAACTTCCAACGACTTTATCCATCGGTTCATCTGCATCGAGGTCAGATGCCCGAACATGATTTGTGTCGTGCCGAAGAACCGCTCCATGTGCTGAAGAGCCAGTTTGTAGTTCTTGGAGTTCCTCAACTGCCCGTTGTCAATCATGCGGTCAATATGCTTCCGCGCATAATCGCTGAAACAGATGTCATCATTGCCCTTTATCAGAAACTCCACCACCTCCGCGACTGTCCATTTGCTTATGTCCTTCCGGTTCAGACGCTCGTTGTAGTCCAAAATCCGCTCGGTGCAATAGTTCAATACGAACGGGTCTTTAATCTCGTTCGTCTTGGTCAGCTCCTTTCGTGTGACCATCTTGTCAGTCTTGATGTACCCGTGGCTCCGGTTGTGGGTGACCCGGATATAGACCTGCGAGAATCCGTCTTTGCGCTCACCGCGCACAGTTGCTTTGAATGTTGCCATCTCTTCCGTGTTCCTATTGATTGTTATTTTTGAATTGTTGAAAAATCTCTATCAGCCGATAACTCCGCGATTTGCAATCAGTACACCGACTTGTACACCGCTGTACACCGCCATCTGAAAAGTGTGTACACATTTGTACACTTTTCCACGCATTTGGCTACACAAAGTGATGCCAAGTGAACGAACCGTCCAAGAATACAATAGACTGTAACGTCCTTTTTATCGGAGCATTACAGCCTAACTATAAGGTAATGTAAAGTATCGCTTACTCTTCAACAGCAGCCTGCGCAGCCGCTAAACGTGCAATAGGCACACGGAACGGAGAACATGAAGCATAGTTCATACCCACCTTAGCACAGAACTTAACAGAGCTTGGCTCACCTCCATGCTCTCCACAGATACCGGTACGCATGCCAGGACGTACAGCGCGACCCTTGTCAACAGCCATCTTGATGAGCTGGCCTACGCCCTTCTGGTCGAGAACCTGGAATGGGTCAACCTTCAGAATCTTCTTCTCCAAATAAACTGGGAGGAATGAAGCAATGTCATCACGAGAATAACCGAATGTCATCTGAGTAAGGTCGTTTGTACCAAATGAGAAATATTCAGCCTCAGTAGCAATGCGGTTTGCTGTAAGTGCAGCACGAGGAATCTCAATCATTGTACCAATTTCAAAGTCAATCTCAATGCCATACTCAGCGAATACCTCTGCTGCAGTCTTCTTGATGATTTCCTTCTGTTGCTTAAGCTCATAGAGGATACCAATAAGTGGAACCATGATTTCCGGCATAGGGTGCTTGCCTTCCTTCTTCAACTCACATGCAGCGCTGAGGATTGCGCGTGTCTGCATTGCTGTGATTTCCGGGAATGTAATACCCAAACGGCAACCACGATGACCAAGCATAGGGTTGTTCTCTGCAAGACTCGCCACACGCTTTTGGATTTCCTTCACGCTTACACCCATTTCATCAGCCATCTTCTGCTGACCAGCCAAATCATGAGGGACAAACTCATGGAGAGGCGGATCAAGGAGACGAATGTTTACAGGGCAACCGTCCATAGCCTCAAGAATACCCTTGAAGTCAGCCTTCTGGTAAGGGAGCAACTTGGCAAGAGCCTTCTCGCGTCCTTCGACAGAATCAGCAAGAATCATCTCACGCATTGCTATAATCTTCTGGTCGTCAAAGAACATGTGCTCCGTACGAGTAAGACCAATACCCTTAGCGCCAAATGCGCGTGCCACACGTGCATCGTGCGGAGTATCAGCATTTGTACGAATCTGAAGTTTAGTGTATTTGTCGCAAAGATCCATAAGCTCCTTGAAGTCGCCACTAAGTTCAGCAGCCTTCGTAGGCACCTCACCTGCATAAACCTGACCTGTTGTACCGTTAAGAGAAATATAGTCACCCTCCTTATATACAACACCTTCGATTTCGACAGTCTTTGTCTTGTAGTCCACATTGATAGCTCCTGCACCAGAAACGCAGCACTTACCCATACCGCGTGCCACAACCGCAGCGTGAGAAGTCATACCGCCACGTGCAGTGAGGATACCCTCAGCACTTGCCATACCAGCAAGGTCTTCAGGAGAAGTCTCTATACGTACCATCACCACCTTGTGTCCGTCCTTGTGCCAAGCCTGTGCGTCGTCAGCATGGAATACAATCTGACCACATGCAGCACCTGGAGAAGCAGGAAGCCCCTGAGTGATCACCTTAGCCTTCTTCAAAGCTTCCTTGTCGAATACCGGATGGAGAAGCTCGTCAAGTTTCTGAGGCTCGCAACGGAGAAGAGCTGTCTTCTCGTCAATGAGTCCTTCACGAACAAGATCCATGGCAATCTTCACCATTGCAGTACCTGTACGCTTACCGTTACGAGTCTGGAGGAACCAAAGCTTGCCTTCCTGAACTGTGAACTCCATATCCTGCATGTCGCGGTAGTGATTCTCCAGCTTTTCCTGAATAGCATTAAGTTCTGCATAAATCTCAGGCATAGCCTCTTCCATAGAAGGATATTTTGCCACACGCTCCTCTTCAGAGATACCGGCACGCTCAGCCCAACGCTGACTGCCAATCTTAGTGATCTGCTGCGGAGTACGGATACCGGCCACAACGTCTTCACCCTGTGCGTTGACAAGATACTCACCGTTGAAGAGGTTCTCACCATTACCGGCATCGCGGCTGAAGCACACACCTGTTGCAGATGTCTCGCCCATATTACCGAACACCATTGCCATAACGCTTACAGCAGTACCCCATTCGTCAGGAATACCCTCCATCTTGCGGTAGAGGATTGCACGTTCGTTCATCCAGCTGCGGAATACGGCGCAGATAGCACCCCACAACTGCTCCATCGGATCTGTAGGGAAGTCGCTTCCTGTCTGTTCCTTGATAGCCTTCTTGAAACGTACAACAAGGTCCTTCAGTTCTTCAACTGAAAGGTCCTTGTCAAGCTTGATGCCACGGATTTCCTTTACTTCGTCGATGATCTTTTCGAACGGATCAATGTCTTCCTTGTTTACAGGCTTCATACCGAGAACGACATCACCGTACATCTGTACGAAACGGCGATAAGAGTCGTAAACGAAATGAGGATTGTTTGTCTTCTTTGCCATGCCCTCTGCCACCTCATCGTTGAGACCGAGGTTGAGGATGGTATCCATCATACCCGGCATAGAGGCACGTGCACCTGAACGTACAGATACAAGCAACGGATTATTGACATCACCGAATTTGCTGTTCATCAATGATTCGATATGTGCCACCGCTGCGTTCACCTCGTCTTGCAGAAGTTCTACAATCTTTTCCTGACCTACTGTGTAATATTCATTGCACACGTCAGTGGTGATGGTGAAACCTGGAGGAACAGGAACTCCTATGAGGTTCATTTCCGCAAGGTTTGCACCCTTTCCGCCAAGCTCTTCTCTCATCTTGGCATTACCTTCAGCTTGTCCATTACCGAAAGTATAAACTCTTTTTTGACTCATGACCTTATTATTTAATTAGTATTTAAGGTAATTGTTGCTGTTTGTTTTTTTGTTTAGCAAATATAGCCTCTTTAACTTAAAAAGCCAATTTTTCACTGCATTTTTTATCTTTTTATCTATAAACTTCACGATAAAACTGATTTCAGCAAAAAAAATACATGTTTTCAATCATAAAAAATCACCTGTTCTGTCAATAAGTCCATCCACAAACACCAACCAAGATTCCGGCATAAAGATACGGAAAAGACAGTCTTCATATTTGCATACACAGATGGTTCTTTTCCGGCAAATCTGAGCTATGTTCGTCCGTCTTTATTAGACCTCACCAATAATATGGTCGCCATGCATGTTTCTCCATTTCCACAAACAAGCCCGACATAATCCCATAATGTCACGAACAGGATGTGACAAGCCCCCCAATAAACCGACCTATATGTCTGTTTTTCTGTTCCAGACATCTTCTATATATAAAACAAGGAAGTTTTAACCCTTATTTTTGCCCATCAAAAGTAAAAAAAGGCAAAAGAGTCATATACTCCCATCGGCAAACATGCGGAGCCACACTACGTTTTTCACGAAACAGAAAAAGGCTACAGACACAGTGCAAATGACAAGAAAAACAAAACAGCCACGATACATGACATTGGTGGCAACAATATGGCTGTCCTGCATATTCTGCATGGGACAGGAACAACGGAATACAATAAAAGGTATAGACCTCGCCTTCAACATCCATTCCGCCAATGACAGTGTGCAAACAACATACATGGGCATCGGACTGATGAGCCATACGCAAAGGCTGAGCGGAGCCTACATTAATATAATAGGAGGCGGGGGCAAGGAAGACATGAACGGATTCATGTTTTCGGGCCTGGCAAGCATAACCGGAGGAAATGCCACAGGTATGCAAGCAGGAATGTTAGCCAACATCATAGGCGGAAATGCCACCGGAGTCATGCTGGGCGGCATGGTGAACGCTTCCGGCAAGAAAACCCGCGGACTACAAGCTGCCACAATAGGCAATGTGGCAGAGGATGTGGCCGGCATGCAACTGTCTGCATTCAGCAACATCGCGGCACGGCGCATGTCGGGCCTGCAAATGTGCGGCATCATGAACATTGCCCACACCATGAAACGAGGCATACAGATTGCAGGCATAGCCAATATAGGCATGGACAGCATAAACGGAGTGCAGATTGCTCTCGGCAATTATGCCGACAATCTCAACAAAGGCCTACAGATAGGGCTTCTCAACCTCTGCAGCGGACAAACAGGAGGTAGACAGATTGGCATCATCAACTACAGCCGGGATACGACAACGCATAAAGTCGGGCTGGTAAACATTACGTCGCAGACAAAGATACAAATGCTTCTGTTTGTCGGAAACACAAGCAAGACAAACATCGCCGCCAGATTCATGAACCGCCACAATTATAGTATTATAGGCATAGGCACACACTATCTGAATCTGGACGACAAGTTCTCGGGATGCATTTTCTACCGCACCGGACTGTGCCGGAAGATAGCGAAAGCTCTGGAGCTAAGCGGCGACATCGGATTCTTTCATATCGAAAATTTTGAGAACAAAGATTCATATACCCCTGAGCGCATGTATTCGCTGCAGATACGTGCCAGTATGGAATTTCGGTTGAGCAGGCGAGCCGGTGCCTTTGCATCGTGCGGATACGGCACAACACGCTACTACAATCGCAACAAAGAATTTGAAAAGAAACCGATTCTGGAAATCGGAATATCCTTGTTCTGATTTACAGAATGGCGAAACCGAAGCACTATAAGAAAAAACAGAATTGAAGTTCTCACACCATAGCCACCGGTCCAAAGGAAAAAAGAAAAAAATGACAAAGATAATCTACATTCTGACAGCCACTATCTCGCTTGCAACAATCCTGCAAGCGACCGAAACCACCGACTCCGTGCCATCATCGGCTGCCGCAAGTGTACCAACTCTTCACGATATACAAGAAAAAAGAAACGATTCCATTTTCTTCGATTCGGGCTTGCAGAAAAAGCGTCCGTGGAGAGCCGCCATAGAAACATTCGGGCTTAATGTGGGTGTATGGGCATTCGACCGCTACGTAATGAACGAAGATTTCGCACATATAAGCATGCGTACCGTCAGCCACAACATCAAAAACGGATTTGTATGGGACAACGACCAATTCTCCACCAACCTGTTCGCCCATCCATACCACGGCGGCCTGTATTTCAACACGGCACGCTGCAACGGCCTATCGTTTTGGGAATCAGCCCCATATGCTTTTTGCGGAAGCTTGATGTGGGAGACATGCGCAGAGATAGAGCCTCCGGCAATCAACGATTTGATGGCCACTACCATAGGAGGCATAGCACTCGGAGAAGTAACCCACAAGGTGTCAGCCCTTGTCCTCGACGACTCAAAACGAGGATTCCAGAGGTTTTGGCGCGAGGTGATCGGCACACTCATCTGTCCGATGCGAGGACTGAACCGCATCATCACAGGCGAAGCTTGGAAGGTAAAGCACAAAGGCTATCTCTACCATAACTATGAGGAAACACCTGTAGCCTTCTCCATAAGCGCCGGCGAACGCTATATGGCAGACAACAACCAACTGTTCAAAGGAGAAACCAATCCATACATAGAGTTCAGATGTACATATGGCGACCCTTTTGACAAGGAGAACGACAGACCCTACGATTATTTCACAGCGACACTGCAGATGGGACTATCGCCCAACCAGCCTCTGATCAGCAAAATAAATCTTCTCGGAAAATTGTGGAGCACCTCTGTGCAGACCCCGACAGGCATGGATGTCACATTCGGAATATACCAGCATTTCAATTACTTCGACTCAGAGCCGGTGCTCGACTTTTCTGATTTCACACCTTATAAGATATCAGAAGCAGCCAGTGTAGGTCCGGGCATCATATACAGATTCCCACAAATCAACAGTCTCGCCAATATCGAGCAGAGCATATTCCTCAGCGGCATACTGCTCGGAGGGGGACTGACAGACTATTACAATGTCATAGACCGCAACTACAACATGGGAAGCGGTTATAGCATCAAGAACCGTACTACTGTCAACTTCAAGCAATACGGACGCTTTGCACTGAACATTCATCTGTATCAGATATTCACGTGGAAAGGATACGAGACAAAAACAGACATAGCGCAAAGCAATCCGCTGTACCTGAACTCTCAGGGAGACAAGGGCAACGTATTGCTCGGCATCGTCAATCCGGAAATAGAACTGAACCTCGGCGACCATCTCGCCCTGAATCTGGGCATGAGCTATTATCATCGTCATACCCATTATTCTTATCACAATGACGTACGTTTCCGGACTTTTGAGACGCGAATCGGAGCGACATACAATTTTTAAGAACCGATGTCCGCCCACAGGCATTTAAGGCCACACCAACGACACAACAGTGGCAGACACAGCAAAACCGTCATATTATCTACGTAAGTTCGGTTTAAAAAAGTTGGTAATTTTTCAGTTTTTTGCAGGTGGCTTCACTGAAGCCTCTTGTGGTTTTAAGCAGATGTATTCACAGACTCCTCCGTCGCTTCGCGCCACGCCCTCCGTCGCAAGCTCCCCAATTGCTCCTATTCCGCAATTGCCCCTAACTTAGGGGGAGGAGCTTAGTTACCTTGCTCGTTGGAAAGCCAACAGTGAGTCAACATGTTGTTTGTCAATATAATAGCATTTACATCTGCTGGGTAACCTGGCTCCTCCCCTAAGTTAGGGGCAATTGCGGAATAGGAGCAATTGGG
>CAZKOB010000113.1:0-12123 GCA_964554265.1 uncultured Bacteroides sp.
CTCCTCATCAATACATTTCACCTCCCCGGTGGCGAGAAACTTCTCATAATAGGAACTAAATAAATTTGTGGATGATATACATTATTAATGATAGCGAATTGTTTAACTAATAATGTATCAGACATGAACATTGAAAATTTTGAAACGTATCTTCATCAAGGGAATATGGCGGAGAATACGGTTGCGGCTTATCTCTATGCCGTAAAAGAATACTATTCCCGACACAAGGAACTGAACAAGCGCAATCTGCTTGTTTATAAAACCTATCTCATTGAAAAATTCAAGCCTAAAACTGTAAATCTTCGTATTCAGGCAATGAACAAATACCTTGATTGTATAGGAAAATCTCGTCTGAGATTAAAATCCGTCAAGGTACAACAGCGTAGCTACTTGGAAAATGTAATCAGCAATGCCGACTATGTTTTCCTAAAGAACAAACTTAAAAAAGAGGAAAATCAAGAGTGGTATTTCGTAGTTCGTTTCCTTGCTGCCACCGGAGCAAGAGTCAGCGAACTAATACAAATGAAGGTGGAACATGTGCAGATGGGCTATTTTGACATATACACCAAAGGTGGCAAGATACGCCGTATCTATATTCCGAAAGCTTTACGCAAGGAAGCTACAGAATGGCTTGGCAAAGTTAATCGTACCACAGGCTATCTTTTTCTTAACCGTTTCGGTGAACGTATCACTACAAGAGGTATTGCACAACAGTTGAAGAACTATGCTGCCAAATATGGATTGAATGAAAAAGTGGTTTACCCTCACTCGTTCCGTCATCGTTTTGCCAAAAATTTCTTGGAGAAGTTCAATGATATTTCTTTGCTTGCCGACCTAATGGGGCATGAGAGTATAGAAACCACTCGCATTTATTTGAGACGCAGTAGTGCTGAACAACAAGAGATTGTTGATAAGATTATAACATGGTGATGTATTTGGAAGGTTGGTTCGTCCATCCTTCCAAATTCAGCTAAAAATACCTTGAATATATTATCCATCCTCCCAATGTCAAACAGAAATACGCATACAATACCCAAAATCCAATAACGGCACTTTTTGCTATCCAACCATTAAGAGAAAACGAAGTATAAGATTTCGCAAATTTAAGAACTTCTTTCCAATGTTTTTCATGAGTAGCTTTCAACTCAGCCATTTGTTTTTCAAATAAGCATTTTTCTTCTTCAATCAATTTATGTCGATACTCTGCAAGAATGGATTTATCCTCTTCGCTAAGTTTGACAGTTATAACTGTATTCTCTACCTGCATAAAGGTTTTACAAATAGTATCAGAGATATTATCGGATGTTTTTACAGCAGCTTTGAGAGCCTGTGCCGATTCTTCAAGAGTTGACACAGAACCATCTACAAATGTTTTTATCTGTCTCAATTCTTGGATAACGGCTTTAATGTCCTCTATCTGCTTCGTAAGATTTACAAGCTCGGTATCAAAATCGACACGATTTTCTATTTTGCTAATGTTGTTATCTTTATCTATGTCCTTGCTATCCTGCACAGGCAAAGAAGATTGGTCATATTTACTTTTACGCATTGCTCTATGTGATTATAAATGAAATACTATCTACCCCTGCTACATTTAATCGGTTTGCAGAGCCATTTTGCCATTCTTGCGCAACGAATCGCCCAGTTACGTTCATCATCGTCCTTGTCTTTACCCCATCCATCACCGGGACTACCACCGCCTCCACTTGATGCAGACATGGAAGTGGCTGCATCCAAATATCCGGCGAAAAGTAAAACAGCGACTTTAAGCACATCGGTCTGTTTGGCTTCTTCATCAAGGCTTCCAAACTCTTTGTCAAAAACTGACTTAACCATATCGGGTATATTAACCTCGAATTGTTCTCCATCCACAGATATAGAATGGTGATGAGTTGGAAACTTTGACTGTACAACTGTCTCTCTATGATTATGCGCCTTTGTTTGAGTACCTGCTTCCTTTGACTGAATTAAAATTTGTTTATCAAAAGCATGTAATCCAGCCCATGTCGCTTTAATTTTTGACGGCATCAATTTTCGGCTTTTACCCAATATCGAAGATTTATAGATGGAATTTCCCTTTCGTATAGCATAACCTTTAACAACTCCTTCATCATCTTTTGTCAGTTTTATGTCATACTCCTTTGCATTTAGCATCTGACAATAAATTGCCCAATCGAATTTAGGCATGGCTTTCAGAGTAGCGAAACAGTCTTCACTGATTTGCTGGATGTTCTCGTTGCGACGCTGTGTAGATTGTACCCAACCTCGTTTCTCGTTGACGATGTTAGCTGCACGAACGGCACGCTCACCGATATAATGTGCATCGTTTGTTTTACCCGTATTGTCTATGCGGTTAGCCACAATGTGCAAGTGCGGAATGCCACTTTTGCTATCAGTATGTAGCGAAACAATGTATTGGCTATTTTTGATATTAGTCGGCTTGACCTGACAATCTGGTTTGCCAGGTCTTCTGTCAATACCATCAAGTACGGTGATAAACTCATCTGCCAAATCTTGCCACTCCTTCATTGTCCATCCTGCCGATTCTTCTTTGGCTGGAGAAATCTCAAAGCGTAGTGCGTTCAAGGTTATGGGCTTCGGATTATACCTGTCTTTCATACATTGGTGCTGGTGCTGCATCATCCGTGACCACATAGCCAAAGGCTCGATATTTTCCGGCAGACCATTCACTTTGACAAGTTGTGCCTTGTCTTTTTCCATTGAATACTCAATGGCTCTCGCTCCGTGAGAGATTGCGTTTCCTTGTGCTATCATAATTTCAAATTTGATTTATACTGTCCCGAATCTGTCCCCATCGGGCGATAAGCCTGTTGACTGCTTCTATCCATGCACGCATATAATTTTCATCACGGAAATATCTCTTTTTTATCTCATCCGGTTTCCCTTTGAGAACATTCTGAATGCGGATAAGGTCGGCTCTTGCATCCGATAGAGAGTTTAGACCTTGCACTTCTTCATCAGAAAGTCGCTTATTCGGATGGTGATTTTGGAGTAATTTTCGTCCATAGTTACTGAGCGTCATTCCACATTCGGCTGCTTTTGCAGCAACCGTTTCGTACTCTTTTTCAGTCAAACGAATGTCTATATGTCGGGTACGAACATTCTGTTTTTCGTTGTCTTGTTGGTTATCCATAGATGTTTATAACTGGAATTTATCAATAAAATATTTTATTCATTGCGAGCCTGCGAGTAATGCAAGAAGCCTCCAAGATGACAAATGAGTGAAACTATTTTGTCGGACGGTGGTACTTCTTGCATAGGATACCCATTAAAAATGGGGCATTATCAATCTCAATGCAAGCATTACATTTGTCCAAAGTAAATCCGTTTATCTGCCAATACAAGGAGTGACTATTGGTATTTATTTGGATAATCATTTTTTCTTCCCTTAGTTAGTTTTCTCCAAAAACAGTCTCTAACTTGAATCTACCAATTCCAAATGCAAACAGTCTATCAAAGTTTGTAGGTTTGGATTCCGTTTAATCATCTTTTGAAGTATCATTGCTGGCGTATCGGTCATCAATAAGAAATCTGCAATATCCAATCCATTCTTTCGCTGTTCGTCAGTAGCACATTGTTCCAAGCTATCACTCAATACAACTTTGGAACATACGGAAGTGAATAAAGGCTTTTTGGCTTGCCAAACTTCCTTCGCTCCTAAATCTGGGCATAACATAACAGACCGACCTTTCAAGATGTTGACAACATCGGTTTTAAAGCAGCCGTGCATTCCACCTGTTGCCAACCATATAAAATCCGGCATATAATGGGTCGCTATCAATGCTGATTTCTCGCTTTCAACAATCGCAACAGATTTGGTTGGGTTCTTAGACAAGAGGTGTTCACCAAAGAAACATTGCTTCAAATGATAGTCTTGAAGATTCAGCTCTGTATGCACCCAACTCACATAGCTTCTTGGCTCTTTTATCCGATGTCCTGTTGTGCTGTCATACAACATAATCTTTCCTGTCCGCACGTTACCTTGCCAATCAATTTGCCAATAAACTGTAGAACCGCCCCATTTCTTTGAAGTTCCAACATGATACAGTTGGAATATCCGGGAAGTTTCGTCTTTGCCCAATACTCCAGACAGATAGATGCACAATGGATTCATAGCATAGTTAGTAAGAGAACGCTTCATTAGTCCATTGTTAATAAAGGATGTGGGAGGTGGCAAACATGGCTTGGGATTACTTGCTTTAATGGAACTACGCTTGTCATAATCTATCAGCGTAGTGTTATCCTTAAAATAATCCGAGGGTGTATAATGGTATTTGCAAGATTGCTCATGGTCACATCTGCCTACATAATCGGGAAAGGTAATCTCTCCTTGATTGTCTATATACTTGACAAAGCATTGTTTCTTTCCACAGTTCGGGCATGAAAGCTTTGTTCCTCGCTTATATTTTTGAAGTGAGAATCTGTATTCAGTCATATTTATCGTTTTATTATTGCAGTTCGTGCAGTTTGCATTTATTGCAGTTTTGCAGAAACCTGTATGTGAGTAAAGTGCAAACTGCAACAACTGCAAGGTGCAAATGATATGAATTATTGCAGTTTCTCATATTCACCTCGTTTTATCTTCTTGATGATTTTATTTGTGGCAAGATTGACCAAAGAATACATTACAGATCTTTCTGATAGTCCAACCTCTTTTCCTGCTTGAATGGCATCGGCAGTAGTAAAAGTCGTAGAAAGACAGTCGAGCAATTCTTTCTTTTGAGGTTCAATGCTCTCTCTCAATATATACTTCTGAATATCTGCATAACAACTCTCAAAATATTCACTTAAAGCAATAGCCGATTTTGTTGAATCTATATCCACAAAATCCTTATGAACTTCTCCACAAGCCCAACGGAGAATTTGTAGGACTAAAGCTAAACGAGCTGTTAACATAGGGGCTTTAATCACTCGACTATCCACCAGTCCATCATCCTGAATTTGATTGACGGCTCGAATTGCATTATTACGCCAATTAGTAAAATAGGCTTTGGCTTCTGGGGAAAAATCCAATATGCTTTGTATATTGTCGTTATCAGAGAATGGCAAATCAATCACCTTGTTAATAATTGATTCCCACATATTTGAATATTTTTCAAAAGATGCAAAAGAAGAATCTTCATCCAATTGCCAATCCGAAATTTCTTGGGATGATGGATAAACAAAAATAATTCTGTCGAGTAATCCGTTCTCTTTATAACCTTTTTCTATCAGTTCGTGCATACGGGTTGTCTGCATCGTGCCTACAATATTTATAAAGGGATATTCTATATGAATCGGGACCGGCATACTGCATCTTGAAATATCCAACGGCTTACCACTGAATGCTGTTAATAGTTGCTCTATAAGTTGTCCTCTGCTGTATTGGTTCACGGCATTAAACATTCCCATAATCTCATCCACATATACCACAACGCCTCTGTGGTTGTCATCAAGCGCACGCATTAACGCTTCCGGAGTAAAGTCTGATATAATAGTTCTCCGTAAAATAGGTTTGTCAGGCAAAGGAGTAGTGTTTTCTTTCTTACCTTTATTGCTTTCTATCAGATTGTTGTATTGCTCCATCTCTAATTTGAATTGTTTGACAGCTTGTGCATCATGCTTGCGGATAGGACGGAATGCAAAATCCAAAGGTGGAGTTTTACCTGTTCCGGGGCGACCTACCAATATCATATAAAGGACAGGATTACTAATCCATCCACCACGAATACGAATATTGACAGCGTTGCCGATAGCGGTTGACACTGCCACCAAAAGAGAAGCCATCATATATTCTATGGAATAATTCTCTTGTCGGGATAGAGCCAATATCATATCTTGAATTTTGGCAGGAAAAGCATCCAAAGGAATCTTGTTTTCAAAGATCCCTTCAAATTCCATTCTGAGCGCATTGCATAAATTGGTTGAATCCATTAGAATTTGGTATTTCTTTTTGACTTTATGAATTGGGCGGCTTCATCTTCCAAGTTTTTATCAGATTTGATTTTGCCGGCATGGAGCCATTCGTCAATTTCCGATTTTAGAAACATGATACGCTTCCCTCTTTTGTGGAATGGGATTAGATGACAACTCGTCCAGCCATATACAGTTTGCTCTGCCGGGTGACTGGGAATATAATCACACAATTCCTTAAGGTTCATCCATTGTTCGGTTGGAACGCTTTGATTCTGATTGTTCAATCCATCTATTTTAGAATCCAGCTCATTCAATTTATCCATCAACCACGACATTGCTTTGGGTAAATCTTCAAATGTAATGTTCTTCTCACTCATATTGCTACTTGTTTTTTGATTTTTCGGCAAAATAACAGCGATTACGCATACTGATTTCATAGTGTAATACATCACATAAATAAGCAGTAACGAAACATAATCATCATAAGGATTACCCATTGATTATCAACATGAATAGTGGAGAATATCAGTAGTAGATTTTTATGATAATGTCTTCAATCATAAAGGAATCATAAGATGGTCAGAAGAAAAGACCATAGATAAAAACAAAAAGCCACCCACGCAGATTTTACGCAGATGGCTATACTTACAAAGTATAATAATGGTTATTTTGTTTGAAATAAATCCAATTTAATGGTTTCTGTAGCTTTCTCTTTCTTTTCATCAACAACCTTTGCATACACCTGTGTTGTTCGCACATTTGTATGTCCCAACATTTTGCTGACCGTATAAATATCAGTTCCTCCAGCCAGTTGCAGGGTTGCGTAGCTGTGCCTAAAACAATGGAAGGTAATGTGTTTGGATATTCCGGCTGCTTCAACCCATTTCTTGACTGGGCGGTTTATCCACGATGGATCTGGCAGTCCGGCAAATACAAGAAGCTCTCCTTCCTGCTGTTCTCCACAAAGATTGTATGCTTGCTCTGATATGGGCATATATTCAACACCTTTTGTCTTTTGCTGGGTGAAATTCAGTCGATAGCCTCCATTGAACATTTCCACTTCCGACCATTTTAATTTTTGAATGTCGCAGTGACGGATTCCAGTTAAAGCAGAAAACAGAGCAGCACGTTTCAGTAAGGGGTCACAAGGTGTTTGAGCCAATTGGTTCAATTCCTCTACCGTGAGATATTCTCTCCGGCTTTCCCTTTCCTGAATACCTTTGATTTTCGCAGAAATATCAATAGTCAAGTAGCCATCTATAAAAGCCTGCTTCAGTCCGGCTTTGAAAATGGAGAAGTATGTAGAAGCTGTGTTTTGAGAAATCGTACCTCGCTTAGTACCACCTTGCGGTGCGTTCATTATGAATTGACGGAACGATTCTACCAGCTTTAAGTCTATTTGTGAAAAGAGAATGGTATTGCTTTTTGCAAAAATCTTCAATAATTCATGTACTCGCCTCCAGTTGACAATGATAGAATCGGAACTATGGGCATGTCTTGTTCGCTGCACATGGTCGAAGTATTCAATGAAATTACTTCTGGAGCGTTCTAACTGCTCTGCCAGTTCAGCATCGGTATCAGCATAAAGAGCCGCATTATCATATTCCTTTTGCCGTAGGCTTCTGACTTTATCGGCATAGATACATGATTCTTGGTCTAATTGGGATTTGCATTGAATAACACCGTTCAAATCTCGCTTTGGCTTATAAGTGGTTTTGCCTTCGGCATTAGTCCGTGCATTACGTGACTTATCCCAAATGGGTGTCGTAATGGTACGATTGAGATATTCACGCACTCTTTGCGGTGTATCTTTTCCGGATTGAAATACAGGATAAGATTCCACATAAAGATACCACTCATCACGATATTCAGACTTGCGGAGCTTTACCGACACTCGTGTATTGACTAATGCTTTCTTCATCGCTTCATACCTTTATATAAGTTATCAATTTCTTTCTTGGGTACATACACAAAGTTACCTATCTGCCGGGTAGGGATAGAGTATTTACGTATATGAAGATAAACCGTACTTTCATTTACAAGAAACTTCTCTATGATTTCTCCAATGGTATAACAGTCTTTAGGCTCCAGACTATACAGTTTGGCAACAGGCTTTGCCTTTGTGAGAGCTTTCTTTCGGAGTGGATAGAGTTTCATCAGTTCAGTTTTACTTACCCGGATTTGATTTGTACCAAGATTAATATGGCTAATGGTCTCTTTACGAATAAGCCGATATAATGTGTCACGACTAATTCCAAACAAGGCATAGGCTTCTGATACCTTAATATAGTTTTGGTCTTCAGGAATACCTTTCACCACTTCATCCAATCTGAGATTCCTCTTTTCCTCATCTTTCCTGCGTTTCCAAGCAATTTTAGAACACCGAGGAGAACAATACCAAGACTCTATTGTTTTGGCTAAAAACTCTTCTCCACAAATTTGGCATTTACGCTTTATTTCAAATTTTGCTGCTGGCATACAATGAGTTATTTCTTGTTATTTTTCAATCTTATCTAATTTGTTGCACATTATCTACTTTTTTATTGCGGAACAATTATGGTACAAATATACAACAAAAATCCGAATAACAAGCAAAGTCAAGGGAAAGTGACATAAAAAGGAATAGGGCATAACTCATTGAGTTACACCCTACATTCTTATTTATAGTTATCGTTATTTATCGCAACTTACTTGACTTCCTCAAAGTCTGCATCCTGCACATCATCTGCATTATTAGCCTGCTTACCGCCCTGAAAACCTGCATCTGCACCCGGCTGCGCACCCTGATACATCTGGGCAGAAGCAGCCTGCATAGCATTGTTAAGCTCGGCAATAGCAGCGTCGATCGACGCAATGTCGCCACTCTTGTGAGCATCCTTCAGTTTCTGGAGAGCACCTTCAACCGCAGGCTTCTTGTCTGCCGGAATCTTATCACCGTTCTCCTTGATGAAATTCTCTGTCTGGAAAATCATGGAGTCTGCCTGATTCATCTTGTCGATACGTTCACGCTCCTTCTTGTCAGCATCAGCATTAGCCTCAGCCTCAGCCTTCATACGGTCGATTTCCTCCTTGCTCAATCCGGAAGAAGCCTCGATACGGATAGCTTGTTCCTTTCCTGTAGCCTTGTCCTTTGCCGAAACCTTCAAGATACCGTTTGCGTCGATGTCGAATGAAACCTCAATTTGAGGGACACCACGACGTGCTGGTGCAATACCTGTAAGGTTGAAGTGACCGATAGACTTGTTCTGAGAAGCCATTGGACGTTCTCCCTGAAGCACATGAATGGTAACTTCCGTCTGATTGTCGGCGGCAGTAGAGAATGTCTCTGTCTTTTTGCAAGGAATAGTTGTATTAGCTTCAATCATCCTGGTCATGACACCACCCAAAGTCTCGATACCCATTGACAATGGGGTCACATCAAGAAGCACAATGTCACCTACACCTTCTTCCTTGTTAAGGATTGCGCCCTGAATAGCCGCGCCCACTGCTACGACCTCATCCGGATTCACACCCTTTGAAGGCACCTTGCCGAAATAATCCTGCACAAGCTGCTGAACAGCCGGTATACGGCTTGAACCACCGACAAGAATGACCTCATCAATATCAGATGTAGATATTCCGGCATCACGCACAGCATTCTTACAAGGCTCAAGACATGCCTGAATAAGACCATGTGCAAGACTCTCAAATTTAGCCTTTGTCAATGTCTTGACGAGGTGCTTAGGCACACCACCTGCAGCAGTAATATAAGGCAGGTTGATTTCAGTTGAAGTAGAAGAAGAAAGTTCGATTTTTGCTTTCTCAGCGGCTTCCTTCAAACGCTGCATAGCCATTGGGTCTGCTGTCAAGTCCGCACCTTCATCATTTCTAAATTCCTGAACAAGCCAATCTATAATTACCTGATCAAAATCATCGCCACCAAGATGAGTGTTTCCATTAGTGGAAAGCACTTCAAATACACCACCGCCAAATTCAAGGATTGAAATATCAAATGTACCGCCACCGAGATCGAATACAGCAATCTTCATATCCTTGTTAGCCTTGTCTATACCATAGGCAAGAGCAGCCGCCGTCGGTTCGTTGACAATACGCTTCACTTCAAGCCCGGCGATCTGTCCGGCCTCTTTTGTTGCCTGACGCTGAGAGTCTGAGAAATAGGCAGGCACTGTGATTACAGCTTCTGTAACTTCCTGTCCAAGATAGTCTTCCGCTGTCTTCTTCATTTTCTGAAGAACCATCGCACTGATTTCTTGCGGAGTATAAAAACGGCCGTCAATATCTACACGAGGAGTATTGTTGTCGCCACGAACGACAGAATAAGGCACACGACTTATTTCCTGCAGAACCTGATCATAAGTTTCTCCCATAAAACGCTTGATCGAAAAAATCGTACGCTTAGGGTTTGTAATAGCCTGACGCTTTGCAGGGTCACCGACCTTACGCTCGCCACCGTCAACAAAACCTACAATTGAAGGAGTTGTGCGCTTACCTTCGCTGTTTGCTATAACAACCGGTTCATTACCTTCAAATACGGAAACACAAGAGTTTGTTGTTCCCAAGTCAATTCCAATAATCTTTCCCATAATCTTATTTTTTTCTTTTTTTATTTTCGTTATTTATATATAATGTAAATGACGCCATAATGTTCGTGCCTACATCATCATATAGTTTCATGTTTCGGCACTTATTCCGCGTCACACTACCAGTAAAAGCAAACAGTATGCCACATCGTCTTTGCCTGTCTTTTACATGACATCATGGACATTTTGGCAGTGCAATCTACGTATCAGTGTCACTATTACTGCCAAAAGAGCATTATGCCGTTCGTTCAATCTCTGCAACATGTCTTGTCCCCCTTGCAATCCGTTCCTTTCTGAAAGTCTTTCCAAAATGTACGAGAGCTCGGTTTAATTTCTCAGTTGAAAAAGTTTCAGTTGCCCCTTGCATTCTTCAATATGCACCGGCAGTGCCTCCGGCTTGTTGTCGAAAACGGAATAGCTGTAAGTACGGCACAGATGTTCACAAGGAAGTTTTTCAGTTATTTTTTGCTGATGGATTCACAGGTTCCTTTTATTATATATAGTCAAAAAGAAATGGTTTGAGAATTAACCAATCAGAAATTAAGAGTTAGAAGTGCCTCCAACTCCTCCTTGAAGGTTCCAATATTATCGAAGAATCGTTTGATTGCCAGTCGGAACTCCTCCTTGCTTCTATAAAATCCTGTGTTAATCACCTTTTTCCTCAGGATGTTCCATGCGTTTTCCGGTTTCAATCCATACGTATGTAGAACGACTGTCATGTGTCGGATGCACTCCGTCAGCATAATAGACGACGGAACCCTCCTCCATCTGTGCAAGGGTTTCTGTCAATTCTTCAACAGACGCTTTCCGCAGGGAAGCGTCCGCTTCACATGGGACTTCCGTAGTCTTCTTATAAGTGAAGCCCAAGCGATTGAGTAAGTTCACAACCCCCTGTGATGTATATTCAACACCAAAGGACGACTTAATTCGTTCCTTCACGCTTTTGGCGTCTGTGTATATGTGAGTACGGAGTTCTTGCTGCAAAGCGGCAGGCTGACCGCTGCCAGGCATACCCCAATAGCCCTTATGACGCTTCTCAAGCAGTTCACTGACACCACCATGAATATAGGAGGTACGATACCGGTACACAGTTGAAACATCTGTGCCAAGACATTCTGAAACGGCAGAAGTTTTATAGCCCTTATCCAGCATCAGAAGGCATGTAACACGGGCATAGTCGGAACTTCCACACAAGTTTCTTTGTAGCCTGCGCAGTTCTTCGCGTTCTGATTGGATTATTGAAGTTCCATATGAAAGATATAACTTATAGGGAATTTTTGCAATTCAATTCCTTTTGACTATAATTACATCAGAGTACGCAATGACAAAGTCAAGACAAGTAATGTAAAATCAATTGTTTTTCCGGTGAACATTCTGTCTCCATCTGGGGCATTTCTTCTTTCTTTTTGACACTAAGCCCACCCATATCAAACGGAGCTTTATTAACATAATTAAGATTCATTTACATATGGTTAATTACTGAAATTCTGAAGTTTTATCGATAAATAATTGATAATCAATAGAATACTGTTTCTGCAAAATAGTGTGGCTTTAGGTGCAAGAAGTACAGGTAGGGACTAAAATAGGATATACTGATAATCAGTAAGTTATAAAATTATTCATCCAA
>CAZKOB010000114.1:0-12002 GCA_964554265.1 uncultured Bacteroides sp.
TTATTTTCAAGGTGAACGAGTTTGAAAAAGTCCGTTTTTCGGGCTGAAATTGGATGTTGACCAATTTGATTTCTTAAAAAGTTTAAATCAGATTTTTCAATGCCACGAAAAACAAAGATGGGTTTTGGCGACGAAAAGTAGGAATCTTGGACAAGAAATTTTATAACTTACTGATTATCAGTATATCCTATTTTTGTCCTAACCTGTACTTCTTGTATCTAAAACTGCATCGTTTTACTGAAATAGTATTTTCTTGATTATCAATTGTTTATCTATAAAAACTTATAAAAATCAATGATTCTTCATGTGTAAACGAATCTTAATTATGTTAATAAGGGCCCATTCGCGATGAGTAGGCTTAGTGTCAAAAAGAAAGAAGAAATGCTACTAAGAAAAACAGTTGCTTTTGCTGTTGTATTCACAGACTCCTCCGTCGCTTCGCGCCACGCCCCCTAACTTAGGGGAGGAGCCTGGTTACTCAGTAGACGTAAATGCTATTCGCTATTGGCTTTCCAACGAGCAAGGTAACTAAGTTCCTCCCCTAAGTTAGGGGAGGTGGCGCGAAGCGACGGAGGAGTCTGTGAATACAACCACTTACAACCTTAAGAATCACAAGAGGAGTCTGTAAATACAACCACTTACAACCGTAAGAATTATAAGAGGATTCTGTGAATACACCATCTTACAACCTTAAGAATCACAAGAGGATTCTGTGAATACACCATCTTACAACCTTAAGAATCACAAGAGGATTCTGTGAATACAACCACTTACAATCATAAGAATCACAAGAGGATTCTGTGAATACATCTGCTTAAAATCACAAGAGGATTCTGTGAAGACAACATACAACCATAAGAATTAAGGTTGTTTTCATTTATGTATGCTTGTACCAAACGCAGCCTGATAGAGCCTCTGTGAATGCGCGACCATCTGCTGCCGGATTCTGTTCCCGGCCTTTATTCTTCAGCCTTCTTTCTGTTTCTCCGGAAGTAACGTATCAGCAATGCGACTACGGCTGCAATCAGTACAGCAAGGGCTGTATATGCTATTGCTTCTGTCGTATGTATGCTCTGTGGATTGAAGCTCATTTTGACGGTGTGTTTTCCTGCCGGCACCTTGATGGCACGGAGCACATAGTCAGTACGGGCTATTTCCGCTGTTTTTCCATCTATTGTGGCTTCCCATCCCGGATAGTATATTTCCGAGAACACTACGATGCCTTCATATTTTGAGCTTGTCTCGTACGTGGCATGCGTGGCATCGTATTCCACCAGTTTCACGGTTGCAGCACTGTCGTATTTCAGTTCAGCCTGTTCCATATTGCCGATCGCAGCCCTGAACTGCTTGTCGATGATGGCTGTATGACGCGGGTTCTCTGTGTGCAAAGCTGCAATCTCCTCGTTGGCATTGTCCACGTATTTCACGTGGTCGACGAACCATGCGTTGCCCATTGCTGTAGGGTTCTCGACAGGCAGTTTTACATCTCCGTTCTGTCCGCCGCCGAGGATAAACCAGCGTGTGTTCATCATGTTGAGCACAGGGAACAGGCTGTCGCAGTTCACCTCTTCAAGTTTGAATACCGGATATTTCAGATTTTCCTGCATCATCCTTACTGTGTCCATTCCTGCCACATTGAGAGCAACATAGACATTGCTCATTTCCTTCGCAATATGTTCTTCCACAAGCTCCTGATAGCGGCGCAGTTTGGCTGCATGGTAACCGCCGATGCTGCTGTGGAAGGCGGAGGTCGTATTGTCGTTGAAAGTGCTTACCGTGAAATTCAGTACACGGTAATCGCGTCCGGCTCCCGACTTGTCAATGATATATTGGTCGGCATCCGTCTTTTCTATGGATTGTAGTCCGCGCGGATAGACAAACATGCTGTCGTTCAGATAGCGTTTGTTCACTATCCACATGTCGATGAGGCAAATCAGCAGGAGAGCCGTGCAGAGTGTGGCAGAAGGGACCTTGAATACAGCGCTTCCGCCGTCGTCATAGCCTTTCGATTTCACCAGTTTGTTTTCCGCGATCAACTTGCCACTGTTCTTGAAGAACCAATACATCAATACGGCACCGAGCATGATGATGAACATTGAGCGCCATGCGTCTGCGCTCAACATGGCTCCTCTCATGGTGCTGAGGCTTGCCAGGATGTTGTCTGCCATGATACGGTCGAAATACCCTTTTTCTATATATTGTGTCATGGCATTGCGGTCGGAAGAAGATATGCAGTCGCCAAGAATGCTGGTGTGGGCAACGGCAAATATGAGGCAGAGTCCTGCCGTGATGGCTGTGCTTGCGGTAAGTGCACGGAGCAGATACGGACGTCGCTGTGTATCGGCTGCTCCTTCCACAAACTCTTTCAGTGCGAGCATGGCGAGCAGAGGGATTGTAAACTCAGCTACGACAAGAATAGACGATACTGTACGGAATTTGGCGTACATCGGCACATTGTCGATAAACCAGTCGGTCAGCCCCATGAAGTTCTTTCCCCATGCCAGCGTGACCGAAAGCAGAGTGGCAAGCAGAAGTGCCCATTTCAATGGATTTTTGTTGGGCACAATGAACAGTGCCAGCACGAACAGCATACACACAAGCGCACCGACATATACCGGTCCGCTTGTTCCCGGCTGTTCGCCCCAGTATTGTGTGAATGCGCCATAAATTCCGGTTCCGGTAAACTGGCTGTCTGCTTTCTTCATGGCTGTGGCATTCATCGACAACGGTACGGAGGCACCTCCGTTGATGTTCGGTATAAGCAGCGACCATGTTTCTCCTATGCCATAGCTCCAGGCTGTGATGTAGCTGCGTTCCAATCCGCTGTCCGTCTGGTCCTCCGTCCTTCCCTGCTTTACCAGTTCGCTTTTTCCGCGCATCGTGTTTTCAGCATACTTATATGTGTGATAGAGGTTGGAGATGTTCATACATATAGCCACGGCAGCGGCGATGGCCAGTGTGCAGGTCCCCTTGAGAAATCGTGCCGTCTGTTTGTTGCGGATGGATTCGACGAGGTATCCTGCTATCATCAGCAGTTCGGGCATGAGGAAATAGTAGGTCATCTGTACATGGTTGGAGAGAATCTGCAATGCTGCGAATGTGGCCGTGACTATTCCTCCCCACAGGTATCTGCCTTTGTAGCACAACACTATGCCTGCTATTGTGGGCGGAATATAGGCGAGTGTGAGCACTTTCCATATATGTCCGGCTGCGATGATGATGAAAAAATAGCTTGAGAAAGCCCATATTATGGCTCCGAGGGCTGCCATCCATTGGCGGAAGTCGAAGGCCCGCAGCAGGATATAGAAGCCGAGCATCGAGATGAAGATATAGAACACATAGTCGGGCAGCCACAGGCTGTATACTTTTCCGGCTGTGGAGAGGACTTGTAAGGAATCGTAGCTTGGTGCAATCTGAAATGTCGGCATTCCTCCGAATACGGATGTGGTCCAGCGAGGGGTGTCGCCGTTGTGCGATTCGCGGTATTGGTCTATCTCCACGCCGAGACCGATTCCTGCTCCATTGTCATGCTGCTCTAATTTGCGCCCGTCCATGTATGACGGATAGAAATATACAAGCGCGATTACGGCAAATATTGCCACATACACTATATCGGGCAATAATTGTTTGATTTTGATGTTCATTTGGTTGCTTATGTTTTTTTATTGTTTTCTTTTCGGCCGGGTTGCCATGGCTTTCGCACTCACGATTTGTGGGTATTGCCTATAATAGTGAGGCTGTTGCCTCCTGTTCTGTATGACGGAAATCTGTTTTTCCGGCAGCTATGATTCGTTGCTTGCTGATTTCGGAAGTAAAGGTATGAAATATTTGCGACTATCGGACAAGATGATTGTTGTTTTTTCTTATGTAGTGTGTTATTGCACTTTCTTGAAGGTCGTTTTGTCGTCCACATGGTCCATTGCCACTTGAATAATTCGGACTGCTGTCTTTTTCCAGGATTTATGAAGCGTATATTTGAAGAGTGTGCCGGAAATATGAAGTCGCCCTTCTGAAAATTCAAATTCACCGCACTTGTTTCTTAAATCTGCATTGCTGATTGTAAAAACTGCACTGCTGATTATACAATCTGCACTGTTGATTTTACAATCAGCAATGCAGATTTAAGAAACAAGTGCGGTGAATTTGAATTTTCAGAAGGGCGAATTTAATTTTTTTTATAGGCTGTAACGTAATATATATCCTGTTTTTCTTATTTGTGATATTTCCATCATTTGCCTATGCTCAGGAAAAATGCTTGAAGGAAACTGTTAATCCTCAAAAACGGATTGAAAAGAGCAATGTCGTTTCAATCGAATTGTACTGTCGACAACAACTGTTTTTTTTAGGCTCCAACTATAGAAGTGTGTTAAATTTTATGTGATTAACAAGCTTGTTACCACATAAAATATGTATCTTTGCCACATGATGATAACAGTAAAAACGTATAACTTATGATGAAGGGCATATTTACAGCAATATTGGCAACATTATCTTTTATGCCAGTGGAGGCACAGAATATTACAGAAATCACACCGGGCAAGGTGTGGGCTGATAATAATGGAAAACATATCAATGCACATGGAGGCGGAATCATTGAATATAATGGCCGGTATTATTGGTATGGTGAAAACAGGCCTGAGAAGGGATTTACCACCGAAGTGGGAATTGAAGTCTTTTCTTCTGACGATCTTATGAACTGGAAAGATGAAGGGGTGGCTCTTGCTGTTACGGAAAGGGAAGGCGATGACATTGAACGCGGGTGTATCATGGAACGTCCGAAAGTGATATATTGCAAGAAGACAGGCAAGTTCGTGATGCTGTTCCATTTGGAGTTGAAGGGCAAGGGATATGCTGCCGCACGTGTCGGATTTGCAGAGAGTGACACCCCTACAGGCCCATTCCGTTTTGTGCGTTCTTTGCGTCCTAATGCCGGAGTATGGCCCAAGGATTTCTCGAGAAAGCAGATAAAGATAGCTAAAGCGCAGAACCCTGATGATTATAAAGACTGGTGGACTCCTGAATGGAGAACGGCTATTGAGAAAGGTATGTTTCTTAACCGCGACATGGAAGGTGGACAAATGAGTCGTGACATGACGGTGTATGTTGATAGTGACGGCAAAGCATATCATATTTTCTCGTCTGAGGACAATCTTACATTGCAGATTGCGGAACTGACAGACGATTATATGGATTATACAGGCAAATATGTGCGTATTGCTCCTGGGGGACAAAATGAGGCGCCTACCATATTCAGACATAATGGTAAATATTGGCTTATTGCAAGTGGATGTACAGGTTGGGCACCTAATGAAGCCCGTATGTTCTCTGCCAAGTCTTTATGGGGGCCGTGGACGCAGCATCCCTCTCCATTTGAAGGCGAGGGGGCTTCTCATAAAGATGGAGAGGCAAATAAAAGTTTTGGAACTCAAGGCACTTATGTGTTGTCGCTTAGTAAAGACAAGTTTATATTTATGGCTGATATTTGGAATCCGAATAGTCTTGCAAATTCATTGCATGTATGGCTGCCTATCGAATTTAAGGCTGATGGTACCCCTGTAATCCATTGGAAAGACCGTTGGAGAATTGAATGAGGGAAAGATTATTTGAAATGACAGAGAGTTAAGAGAACGACATTCATAAATATATTGTGCTTGTAGTAGATCTGTCATATAACATATAAATCAAAGGAAATCTATTATTTGTTACTGAAAAATGAAGAAGTTTGTAATAGGCATGTTGGCGGCTTTTGTGCTGTTGCCGACTTTGGCACAGAATAAGAAGCCGGAACATAATTTTGACAGGGCGAAGAGTCTGGATATATTTAACACTATATACCGGGAACTTGACATGTTCTATGTTGATACGCTTGAAGCTGAAAAACTGATACGAGTGGGCATTGACGCTATGCTTAATGAGCTCGATCCCTATACTGAGTATTATTCCGAGGAAGAGATGGACAAACTTAAGATGATGACAACGGGAAAATATGGGGGTATAGGTTCCATTATACGTATGCGCAAAGATTCTACGGTTATCATCATGGAACCGTATGCCGGCATGCCTGCTGCAGAGGCCGGACTGAAAGTTGGGGATGTGATGCTTAAGATTGATGACAATGATTTGAAAGGCAAATCGGTGAGTGAAGTCAGTAACATGTTGAGGGGTGAGCCGGGAACGACGTTCTTGTTGCGTATACAACGTCCTGATGAGAAGAAAACACGTGATATTAAGATTACGCGACAGAATATCAAGATACCTGCAATGCCTTACTGTGGAATGTATGACAATGTGGGATATATCAATCTTGCCGACTTCACAAGAGACTGTTCCCAAGATATACGTAAAGCGGTGATTTCATTGAAAGAGAAAGGCGCCAAGGGCATTGTACTTGATTTAAGAGGCAATGGAGGAGGCCTTCTCGTGGAGGCTGTGGATATTGTCAATTTGTTTGTTCCAAAAGGGCTGGACATAGTTGAGATGAGAGGTAAAGCGCGTTCTTCGAATAGTGTTTATAGAACAACTTCTGCTCCGCTCGATACCATTATTCCTGTTGTGGTGCTTGTGAATGGTAATACTGCATCTGCCTCGGAGATAGTCGCCGGTTCATTGCAGGATCTTGATCGTGCAGTGGTGATAGGAACGCGTACCTATGGTAAGGGGCTTGTACAGTCGCCGCGAGAATTGCCGTATAACGGAAGCTTGAAATTGACAACGTCAAAATATTATATCCCAAGTGGACGTTGTATACAAGCCATAGATTACAAGCATAGACGAGATTCGCAAGACAACAGTGATGGCCATGTTCCTGATAGCCTGACAAAAATCTTTTATACGGCCAATGGACGTGAGGTCCGTGATGGAGGAGGTATCAAACCGGATATAGAAATCAAGCATGATACAATGCCGAATATCATGTTCTATCTTGCCAATGATGATGTGTTGGTGGATTTTGGAACAAAATATTGTAAGGTTCACCCGACAATACCGGCTGTAAAGGACTTTGTAATCACAGATGAAGATTTTGAAGATTTCAAGAAAATGGTTGTTGAAAGTGGATTTAAATATGATCGCTTAAGTGATAAACGTCTGAAAGATTTGAAGAAAATGGCTGATTTTGAAGGCTATCTTGAAGACGCGAAGGCTGAGTTTGATGCTTTGGAGAAGAAACTGGAGCATAATCTTGAACGTGATCTTGATAATTTCCGGAAAGATATCAAGAAACTTATGGCGCAGGAGATAATAAAGCGCTACTATTTTCAGTCTGGTGTGATAGAGGAGCAAATAAAGGACGATGATGATTTGAAGCGTGCGGTAGAAATCATTAATGATAAGGATGAATATAAGAAAATATTAGGAAAGTAGTCTATGCATAAGAGTAAAGCCTCCAAAGTGAACAGTGGATTGCTCTATGGCATGATGTTTCTTGCCGTCGTCGTATTTGGCTGTGTCTTTGTTTTGTTGTACATGTCATATCAGAAGACAGACGAAACGGAATGTCGTGCTGATTTCTACGATATTTATGTATCTTCAGCTTTCAATGGAGATTCCATTGCTGTATACGTCGATGATTCTATTCTTTTTATGGGACTTGTGTCTACATCAGATGATATTGTTTTACATGCCGAAGGTCGTAAAAACGAAAATTCTATGATAAGCGTAGAGGATGTTGCTGCGGAGAAAACATGCAATGAAAATCTTCCACAAGAACCATCAAGGATTTTTATAGAAAAGATTAGCGGTATTTCTATAAGAACGGAAAAGAAACCATAATGATTTAATGATATAGATTTGACTATGCGAACAGCCTTTTTGACTGCATTGTTGCTGTCTGCCTTAAATGTTTGTGCACAACGTGTTAAATTGGATTTTGACCGGGACTGGCAGTATGTTTATGAAAGGAAGAAACATGAGGCCACTCTACCTCGTGCTTTTAATGAAGATTATGCTTTTAAAGTTCATATAGAAGATTTGCCAGACGACACAGTGCGGTATGTCAAGACTTTTTGTCTTGATAAGAAATATAGGAACAAGAAGGTGTTTATTGAATTTGAAGGTGCCAGACATGGCGCGAAAGTCTGGTTAAACGGCCGGTACGTGGGAATGAACGAGAATGGCGTGATGGCATTTGGCTTTGATTTGACGCCTTATATAAATTATAAAGGAAAGAACAGGATTGAAGTTCTTACGGATAATGGATGGGATTATCGTGAAGAACAAGATTCATTGCATAGTCAATATCAATGGAATAATAAGAATTTTAATGCAAACTATGGTGGGTTGCCTAAACATGTAAGACTGCACATTACAGATAATGTATACCAGACTCTTCCATTGTATTCAAATCTCAAGACAACCGGTATATATATCTATGCAAAAGATTTTGATGTTTCCGGACGCAGTGCCGTCATTACAGCTGTGTCTGAAGTGAGCAACGAAAGTAAACGTGATGTGAATATCGGGTATGAAGTGGAAGTGATTGACAATAACGGTACCAGCATTGCTGTCTTCTCTGCTCTTCCTCAGTCTGTAAGTCGGGGTGAGACGGCATTGCTTTCCGCTTCGCAGAGAGTGGAGGGGCTACATTTCTGGAGTTGGGGATATGGATATCTGTATACAGTAAGGACACGGCTTATGGTCAATGGCAAGTGTGTAGATGAAGTGGCAACGCGTACAGGATTCAGAAAAACAGAATTCTGTGATGGACTTTTCAGATTGAATGATAGGGTAATGATGGTTCATGGGTATGCTCAGCGCACTAGTAATGAGTGGCCGGGAGTCGGCATGAGTGTACCTGCGTGGCTTAGCGATTATTCAAATAAGGAAATGGTTCGTTCCGGTGGCAATCTTGTCCGTTGGATGCATGTTGCTCCGTGGAAACAAGACGTTGAATCGTGCGACCGTGTCGGGTTGTTGCAGGCAATGCCGGCAGGAGATGCCGAGAAAGATGTCGAAGGCAGACGATGGGAACATCGCACGGAGCTTATGCGTGATGCGATTATATACAACCGTAATAATCCGAGCGTCATTTTTTATGAGTGTGGCAATAAAGGCATATCAGAAGCCCACATGCTGGAGATGAAAGCTATCCGTGACAGGTATGACCCTCACGGTGGCCGTGCAATCGGTAGTCGGGAGATGCTTGGCAGCGGCACTGCTGAGTATGGCGGTGAAATGCTTTACATTAATAAAAGTGGCGGTAAACCTCTTTGGGCTATGGAATATTGTCGTGATGAAGGCCTGCGCCGATATTGGGATGATTGGAGTTATCCTTTTCACAAGAATGGAGATGGACCACTATACAGGAATGGTGATGCTTCTGCTTATAACTTGAATCAAGACCAACTTGCCGTTGAACATATTCGCCGATGGTATGATTATTGGCAAGTTCGTCCGGGTAACGGAAAGAGGGTTAGCTCTGGAGGAGTGAAGATTGTTTTTTCTGACACGAACACTCATAATAGAGGGGAGTCAAACTATCGCACGAGTGGTGTGGTAGATGCGATGCGTTTGCCTAAAGATTCCTATTATGCACATCAGGTGATGTGGAACGGCTGGGTTGAACCGGAAACGGAGCAGACCTATATCATGGGGCATTGGAACTATGACGACGGTACAGTGAAACCTGTGTACGTCGTATCTGCCGCACCTAAAGTGGAACTGTTGCTCAATGGCAAGTCTGTGGGTACGGAAAAAGTGGAATATCATTTTTTGCATACGTTCGATTCTGTTGTGTATGAACCGGGGACGCTGCATGCCATATCATACGACAAAGACGGCAATAAACTTTCCGACTATATATTGAGTACCTCTGGAGAAGCTGAGTCATTGCGTCTTTCTGTCATGACATCGCCGGAAGGGATGTGGGCAGATGGAGCAGATATGGCTCTGGTTGAGTTTGAGGTTGTAGATAAGGACGGACATCGGTGCCCTCTTGACAACAGAATGGTGCAGTTTGATGTTGAGGGACCGGCTGAGTGGCGTGGCGGTATAGCCAAAGGAGAAGGCAACTGTGTCTTGTCGAAGAATCTTCCGGTGGAATGCGGAGTGAACCGTGCGCTTGTCAGAAGTACAACGACCGGAGGCAAAATCCGTCTGACAGCTAAGGCCGATGGGCTTCCCGAATCCACTATCGAGTGGGAGTCAAAGGAGGCACGCGCCGGATTGAAAGATGTCACGCAAGGCCGCTTCTATTCGGACTGCATGTCTGATGTTTTGCCTTGCAATCTTGAGCGTGGAGAGACTCCGGCTTCCTCCTCTTTTAGGGAGATGAAGCGTACAGTGAATGTCAAAAGAGTTGTTGCCGGATGCAATCAGGACATTGCCGGCAACAGTTTAGACGACAATGAGGAGACAGAATGGCGCAATGACGGCAATTTGTCGACAGCGTGGATAAGCTACGAGCTTGACCAACCTTCAAGAGTTGACGAAATATCTATCAAGCTGACGGGGTGGAGAAGACGCAGCTATCCGATAGAGGTGTATGCAGACTCTGTGCTTGTATGGAGCGGAAAGACCCCGATGTCGCTTGGGTATGTCTCCCTTCCTCTGAAATCGACAGACGATACAGACAGGCAGATACAAGCTTCAAAGATTTCCATACGTCTGAAAGGTGCGTCTACAGACAGCGAAGCTTTCGGACAAATTACAGAGCTTGCTGCTCCTGTTGCCAACGAACTTGACCTCTATAAGGCGAAAGACGGCGATAAAGTAAAAAATGAGTTGAGAATCGTGGAGGTTGATTTGCTGCAACTTATATCTTCGGATGCTGGATAAGGCGCGTCATTTTGTTTTCTGTCTGATATACACCGCTTGCGGATTCATCATTGCATCATAATTTTATTCCTACGATATGGGCAGGATCGACAGTCCTGCCCATGAATACTTGTCAAACTGTGTTCTTTTAATCAAAAGGCAAAATGGATAATAATAAGGTTCTGGGCTATACGATGGGTGTGGCCGCTTCTGTAAGCTATGGGCTTAATCCTCTTTTTGCGTTGCCTCTATATGCAGAAGGCATAAAGGTTGATTCTGTATTGTTCTACCGCTATTCACTTGCTGTCGTCATGCTTGCAGTCATGTGATGCTCATCAAGAAAGAAAGTTTCCGTCTTACATGCTCCGAATGCCTGAAGCTCTTGATGATGGGACTGCTTTTCTCTTCATCCTCGCTTTTTCTTTTTATGAGTTTCACCTATATGGACTCCGGCATAGCATCAACGATATTGTTTACCTATCCTATATTCGTGGCATTTATAATGGCTGTATTTTTTCATGAACATGTAAGTATACTTACAGTCCTGTCTATAGCCATCGCGTTTGTAGGCATATCCATGCTTTATCAGGGAGAAGGCGGAAAGGCATTGAGCGGCATCGGTGTTGTGCTTGTCATTCTTTCGGCTCTGACTTATGCCGTGTATATGGTCGGGATAAACAAATCCTCGCTCCGTTCGATGTCCGGATTCAAACTTACATTTTATTCCATGCTGTTCGGATTGGTGCTATATATTGTGCGTCTGAAAGGAGGTGCAGAGTTACAGCAGTTGACCAATATGCAGCAAATCACCAATGCCTCACTTCTTGCATTGTTCCCGACAGTCATATCGCTTGTGCTTATTGCGCGTTCCATACAAGTGATAGGAGCAACCCCGGCAGCCATACTCGGTGCGTTAGAGCCGTTGACAGCCTTGTTTGTGAGTGTTGCCGTTTTTGGCGGAATATTGACAAGCAAGAATATATTCGGCATATTCCTTATCTTATTATCTGTCATCCTTATTGCGTCCGGCAAATATCTCTGGCAGAAAATCAGACATGTGAAATCATAGCATGGCTTCCGTGTTATAATTGACTGTTAATTTCCCATATTTCGCATTTTTTCTGACTTCGTCGAAAAATACGTTAAGGTTTTAGGTGATACGCGAAAACCGATTCAAAAGTTAAATCTGTTGTTTTTTTGCTGGTGGATTCGCAGATTTCTTTCATAAATCTTATGGTTGTAAGTAGTTG
>CAZKOB010000115.1:0-11907 GCA_964554265.1 uncultured Bacteroides sp.
ATCCGACGGTGGAGCAGAAGTCACCGAGAAGGGATTCTGCATCAGCAGCACGAACAACGCGCCGATGACGACTGCCGACAGGAAGATTGCCGTGAAGACGGCCACAGACGCTTTCAACACCGTCATCGACGGTCTGACAGCAGACACCAGGTATTACATCCGCTCGTATGCAACAAACAAGAACGGAACAAGCTACGGAGCCACAAAAATATTCTATACCTCCAAGAATATTGTAGCACCATCATTGGGCAATATAACAATAAGCAATGTTACATCCAACTCGTTCAAAGCTTCGGCTTCCGTAATAAATGCAGGCTATGGAAAGATTTCCGAGATGGGTTTCTGTATAATAAAAGGTAATGGAACACCAACCATTGACAATGATATTCCTTACTCAACACAGAACGCCACGTCTATTTCTGCCATCATAGAACAACTGGAAGCAGGAACGCTGTATACGCTCCGCGCATTCGCACGCAACGAAAGTGGGATAGCTTATAGTGAGCCGATAGTCATTACGACAGAGAAACCGAATCCTACTACAGAAGACATGATTTTTCCTGATACAAATTAAAAATGTTTACCTGTCATTCCATTCCCATTTTTAGGGAGACGATATAACGAAAAACTTATAATCAATACAGAAATAAAAAAGTACAATGAAAAAGAGGCTTATTTTTTATATAACAAGTTTGTTGCTTTCTGTATCATCAATGGCGCAAAAAACAACAATAGACATTGACGGTACACGGTACTTTGTGGGCGAGAATCTTATAACCAACCCTTCGTTCAGCATGAATCCTGCGGAGAATGAGAATAAAATAACAGGGTGGACCATTGGAGATGCCTACAAGCAGATGTACACCACAGAGGGAGGCGGCAACTTCCTCTGGTTTACCGAAGGCGGACACGATGGCGGTGCTTATATCCAGGCAAACACGAATACCGGATCAAGTGGTGACGGTTCTATCGCCCAGCGTTGGACCATCCGATCCGGAAAGAAATACTATTTATCTTTCTGGCTTGCAAAGAACTCTCCGAACAATCAGTATATTCCTGTGATTTCTTTGACCAATGAACTCTCGGAAAAGGGTGGAGAGCATGAAGATGCAGCCAACGGTGGTAAAACTATTCTTGGGAAAAGTGACGGAAGTCTTGGTTTTGCAAATTACGACAATGGCGAATGGTGTCAGACAACCATCACTTTCGATTCTGAAGAATATACTTATCTTCAGTTCAATGCACGTTGGTTAAGAGGAAATGACACTCAAACATGTTTTGACGATTTCTATCTTGCAGAGCTTCTTCCTCTCAGTGCAGATACATACGCTTTTCATCTCAACAATCCCGGTACACTTGCAGATTCCATACCGGACGGAGAAACCGACCGTGTGGTCAACTTGATTTTATCAGGAACTATCAATGGCGATGATATAACATTTATCAAATCATTGCCTAATCTGAAGAATCTGGATATAGAAAAAGCCGCTATAAAATATGAAAGAGGGAAAATCACCATAGAAGAATCAGAACCTATGCAGTTTAATTTTACTGTGGAATCCAAAGTTGAGGAGGAGAAGGATGAAGCTATCAATGAAGGAAGTGATATAACCTATATGATAAAAAATGCAGGATTCGAACTTGCAGGCGGAGAAGGCTGGGTTGGCGCAGACAGGATAACAAACCCTCATGGTGGTTCTGCAGACAACTATTGTGCAGAAGCATACAACCAGAATTTCGACGTTTATCAAGATGTTACAGGACTTCCAAACGGAGTTTATAAAGTGAGTTTTCAAGCATTCTACCGCTCTGCAGGCAATGCTACTGCATGGGCCGGACGTGAGTCGGATGTAGTGCTTTCGGAAGTATACTTCAATGATTTCACTACTCCTGTCAAGAACGTGATGTCTATCGAATACGACGAGAACCTTGCTAACAACTGCTGGGAGACTCCAAACGGCACATATACGCTTGACGGCATGGCCGGCGCTTCTGCCGCATTCTCTCTTGATGACGAATCGATGAACTTCACTCAACACATATATGGTCTTGTTACAGACGGAACAATGCGTCTCGGTATCCGCCAGACAGAAAACAGCGCAGCACAATCTTCCAGATGGACTCTCTGGGACAACTTTAAGCTCACTTACATGGACAAGAACGAGGTGGCTCTTGCTGATGTCATCGCTTCACTGACAAAAACGGCCAACTCTCTCCTTGAAGAAATTATGTCCGCTACAGACAAACAAACACTTCAAACCGCTATTGATGCAGCACAAAATGCTCAGGGTGCAGATGCAATGTATGATGCCCTTATCACTCTCAATAATAGCATCAAAACAGTGAAAGTTTCTACAGACATAGAAAACGGATTTTATTATCTAAAGAACGTAGAAAGTGGCATGTATCTTACAGCTGGCAATTCCTGGGATACACAAGCATCATTAGGAAAACATGGTATAGATTTCTATATCACAAAGTCCGATAATAAATATACAATAGATTCACAAATAAATGGCTGGTGGAGTAGTTCTGCTTACCATTTTCTTGATTCAAATGGTTATATTGATGGTTTAAGCACTCCTTTAACAATCAAAAAAACAGAAGATAATTTATATATTATATCTTATGATGATGCCAACATTCTTTCAAGTAATGATAACAACACTATTGTTGATTATAAGACAATTAGCACATCAGATCCACATGCACTTTGGGAATTAATACCAAAATCAAAAATGCAGTCAATGCTTTCTAATGCTTCCACTACAAATCCTATAGATGCCACATTCCTTATAAAAGGTTCCCAATTTTTCCCACATGATACCCGAAACGAAGCTTGGCAGGGTGATCCTACATACGGAGGCTATTATTTGGAAAATAACAATGTATGTGCAGAAAAATACAGCTGCAACTTTGATGTCTATCAAATATTAACCAACATACCGAATGGAATCTATGAAGTAGGCGTACAATGCTTTTATCGTGGTGGTTCTGCAGATGAAGCCACAGAAGCTTATATAAATAAAAAAGACATTTTACATCCACTATTCTATGCAAATAATGTCTCAACACCTGTCAAATCCATTTGTGAAGAAATAGGAAAAAAAGGAATGCCTGATGAAAATACACAATACGCTACACTCGCAGAAACAACTTTAGGATCTGTTCCTAACAATATGTATGCAGCAGGTTATGCTTTTCGTAATAATTTATACAATCATAAGATAAAAGTTGAAGTTACAGACAATAGTCTTAGAGTTGGTATAAAAAATGAATCTTATATAGATAATGATTGGACAATCTTCGACAACTTTGAACTTACCTATTTAGGCAAAAATACATCTGTCACACCAACCGGAACTAATATTGTAGCAACAGCCGGTGATCCGGGTGTTATCGTGCTTACATTTGATGAGGATGTAAGTGCCGGCGTGAACTACAACTGCACAGAGAAGATTCTTGTAAAGAATGCAGAAGGCAATGTTGTTCTTGAACTTACCAATAACGCAGTTGAGATAGATTATGCTCTTGACCTCAACCAGCTTGTCATGAAAGCAGAAATTACTGAGCCGGGCGAATATACTATCGAATTCCCTGCCGGACTCTTCTATATTGATGATTTTGGATCTGTAGAGTCTACAGCAGTAACTGTTACATACGTGGTAGAAGGTGAACCTGTACCGGAAATAGCAGACGGCACTTACTACTTGAAGAACGTAGAGACTGGCATGTATCTTACAGCCGGCAACAGTTGGGGAACTCAGGCTTCTCTCGGTGCACACGGTCTCGATGTAGTTCTGACAGCACTTGAGAACGGCAAGTATACTATCGCCTCCAATGTGTTTAACGGTGAAAATCATTATCTGGGTTCTAACGGATATGTTGACTCAGATTTGACAGAATGGGCATTTACAAAAGTTGAGGACGGTGTTTACAACATCACCCTCGATGGTGTGAACTATATCGGTTATGATGGCAGCACAAGTGTGATGGCTCTTAATTTGACAGACCCTACAGCTAAGGCTGCTCAGTGGCAATTGGTTACTAAGGAAGAACTTCTTGCCGGAATGGCTGCTGCTACAGGATACAATCCTGTTGATGCCACATTCCTTATTTCAGGCCAGAACTTCAGCCGCAATGACAGTCGCAATGACGCATGGCAGGGTGCTCCTTCTATTGGCGGAGCAAGCGAAAATAACTGTGCTGAAAAATGGAACTGCACATTCGATATTTACCAGACATTGACAGACCTTCCTAACGGAGTTTATGAATTGAGCGTACAGGGATTCTATCGCAACGGTGGAAATGCAGAAGCTTCTGCTTCTCACAATGACGGTACAGAGGCCCTCAATGCTCTGCTCTATGCCAACGAAGCAACGACACCGCTCATGTCTGTCTATGCAGAAAGCAAGGAAGCAGCAGAAGGCGGATGGAAGACAAGTACTGCCGCCGGATATGTTCCGAACAGTATGTCTGATGCTTCTGCTGTATTCAGTGCAGGTGCGTATGCGGACAATAAAGTCAGGGTTGTGGTTAAAGACGGAACTCTTACTATCGGTGTGAAGAAAGATGTTGAAGTAGGCAATGACTGGGCAATCTTCGACAACTTTGAGCTTACCTATCTCGGTGAAGACACTATATATATTGAAATACCGGAACAAGCAGGAAGCACAGCAAACACTCTACAGTTTTTCAGACTGACTATCGACAAAGGTACCGGCATCGCCAAAGGAAGCAATTCAAACGATACATCAGTCAAACTCATCAATAAGGCAGACAACAGCATCGCAGCATCAGGCAAGACTGTCATAAAGAGCAACAATACCGTTGATATAATCCTTGACAAACCAATATCAACAGCCGGAACATACAGCCTTGAACTTGCTGCCGGAGAGCTGAATTTCATAGACGACAACATTTCCACGTTCAGTTTCAACTACTTATTCTCCGACATGCAAAAGCTTGAACAGATATCCCTTTGCAGCAACATGAGTCGCATAGGCATATACACATTCCACAATTGTCCTAACCTGCTTGTGGTCAATTGGAACAACAGCTTTACCATCACAGCCTCCCACTTTGATTCCCCTTCCGTCACGGGCAACTTGCTCATCTACGCTCCGGCCGGAACGAAAAGCACATATAGTGGCGGAAATGTTGTCATCGGCGGACAGGCAAAAAGCATTACACTGACAGACAAGAAACCGTTCAGATGTCCGGCTGCGTTCAAAGCAAAATCAGTGAGCTACTCGCGCAGTTTCAGCAAAACCACGACACCGAACGTGCCCGGAGGATGGGAAACTATCGTGCTTCCGTTTGACGTGAAGACAATTACCAACGAAGAAAAAGGCTCACTCGCCCCGTTCAACAGCGGAGACACCGGTTCACATCCGTTCTGGCTCGCAGAGCTGACAAACCGCGGATTTTCATACACTACGTCTATGAAAGCCAATTGCCCTTATATCATAGCTATGCCGAACAGTGATGAATATGCCGAAGAGTTCAATATACGCGGTGATGTCATCTTCTCCGCTTCTGATGCGACCAATGGTGTCACTGTGGAAAGTACACAGATAGCACAGACATCCAAAGGTCCGAAGTTCGAACTCGTACCGATCTATGAGACGGAAGCACAAGGAGATGCAGTGTATGCGATCAACAACGAAAGCTACAACAACATGCAACCGGGATCGGTCTTCGTACGCAACAGCCGCGATGTACCTTCTTTTGAGCCTTTCGCGCGCAGCCTGTCCAATATCGTAAGTTCCCCACTTTATTACAGCATAGGAGGAAATATGGGTGAAGCGGACGGTATCGAACGTCTTTACCACAAGACTTTCGACGGAACAGAAGTTTACAGCGTAGAGGGTGTGCTCTATATCAATTCTCCTCGCGACCAGACGCTCGGACTTTATTCAGCGGACGGACGTCTTGTCCGCCTTATGCACTTGTCTGAAGGAATGAACAAAGAGTACGGACTCGGGAGTGGAATCTACTTTATCGGAAAGATGAAAGTGGTGGTAAAATAAAAATCCGGATTAAGCAGAAACAAAAGAACCGGTTCGGAACAAGCCGGCAAAAAAGGAAGAGGGTGTACCGATTTGCGTATGGTACACCCTCTAAAGTTTAACGGATTATTTCCCGTTCAGACATGTGATACGAACAGAAAGCACAAATTCTGCTTGTCATAACAAATCCGGCAATTCAAACAGTCTCGTACTATGTGAACCCTTGATAAGTATCGTCCTGTTCTGCGGCTTGTCGGCAGCCACAGCAACTTTCACTTCATCCACATTGTTGAACAGACGTATATTGTCCGGCACATCCTCACAACTGTCATCTCCTTTTGCAAACACTTCGGCAAACTCTTCGCCAACGAGCCATATATGGGAAAAGTCGCACGCAAGCAAACTTGAAACGAGTTTACGATGTTCATCATGCGAATACCTGCCAAGTTCACCCATCTTGCCGAGAATACACATTTTGTTGTCCGCTTTCATCCTGCGGAAATTGTCGACAGCAGCGGCCATACTCGTAGGGTTGGCATTATACGTATCTATGACAAGCGCATTGTCGGCTGTATGCTTGAACTGGGAACGGTTGTTTGACGGAACGTATTCCGAAATGGCACAACATATATCTTTATCCTCAACCCCGAAATAACGGCCGACAGTTACAGCGGCAAGGGCATTGTCGATATTGTAGGAACCTATGAGCCGGGTAGCAACCTTATGTCCGTTCCACTCAAAACTGAGGAACGGTCCGCTGTCGAGCAGACGCCCCTTTGTGTAAAGTCCTTCACAATCCTTCTGCCCATACTTTATAAGTTCAAGACCGGATGCAATGCTCTGAAGAATATCATTGTCACTATTGATGAACACCTTCCCGCTATGCTCACGAATAAAGTCATAAAGCTCTCCTTTCGTCTTCACAACTCCTTCAAACGAGCCGAAACCAAGCAGATGCGCTCTTCCGACATTGGTTATCAGACCATAATCAGGTTCAACAATATTTACAAGAGTCTTTATCTCACCGGGATGACTTGCTCCCATCTCCACAACGGCAATTTCATGCTCTTCGGTCAAGCGAAGCAATGTCTTGGGAACCCCTATATGGTTGTTGAAATTGCCCTGTGTATAAAGAACATTGAATTTTTTGGCAAGAACAGTGGCAACAAGTTCCTTTGTCGTAGTCTTTCCGTTTGTTCCGGTAATGCCAATCACGGTAGTTCCAAGATGAAGACGATGATAATTGGCCAGCAGCTGCAATGTAGTCAGCACATCATCTACAAGAATGATGCGTCCTTTCATACCGTTCTCTGCATCCGCACAAGCATATTCAGGTTCATCGACCACCGCATACGAACATCCTTGTTCAAGAGCCTTGAGTGCATACGCATTGCCATCGAATGTTTCACCCTTCAATGCAAAAAATATAGCACCCTTAGGACAACAACGGCTGTCGGTCGTCACTTCCGGATGTTCGGTGAATATCTTATATAATTCTTCTATCTCCATAAAAAGCATTAATACAACTGCAAAATTAGCGTTTTTACATATGCAACGGTATTATACATACAGAATTTTCACTTTTTTCCTCCCGATATTCTTTATGGTTGTAAGCTGGTGGGTTCACAGACTCCTCTTGTGATTCTCATGATTGTGAGCAGATGTATACACAGACTCCTCCGTCGCAAGCTCCCCAATTGCTCCTATTCCGCAATTGTCCCTAACTTAGGGGAGGAGCTTAAAGACAACTACTTACAACTATAAAAATTATAAGAGGAGTCTGTGAAGACAACAGCTCAAATTCACAAGAATAGTCTATGAATAACTATCAAAAAAACTTACAAGATTACCCACTTTTTACAGGACTTTCTTAAACCGGACTTGCGTATACAATCACTCTCCGAAATCAATAGTCAACTGCCTTTCATCATCATTTTTCTTTTTAAATGAAGAAGGAAGCAACAATTTTTTTACGTTTTCCGGTTTCAGTTCATTTATGCCCTTTATCATAGATGAACTGTTTTCCGACAATTCCCCACATGTAATAAAATATTTTGCCTTTTTCATCACTACCCCCATCTTCTTGAGATGAAAGGAAGTGACACGACCGAAGCGTCGCGAAACAACAATTTGTTTCGCAGATTTCACACCTATCCCGGGTACACGTAATATACGCTCGTAATCATCACCATTGATATCAACCGGAAATCGTTCAGGATGACGCAAAGCCCAAGCAAGCTTGGGATCGACATCAAGATCAAGGTTGGGTGCTGCTTCATCCACAATCTCCTCAACCTTAAACTGATAGAAACGCAATAACCAGTCAGCCTGATAAAGACGGTTTTCTCTCACCAAAGGAGGTTGTTTCAGCATTGGCAACCGCTCGTCATACGTGTTTACAGACACATAACCAGAATAATATACGCGCCGCATTGTGGGCTGCGAATACATGGCCGAAGAAAGATGCAAAATATCTCGATCGGTCTCAGCCGTAACCCCGACAATCATTTGCGTGCTCTGTCCTGCCGGAACAAAACGTGGAGCATACCTGAACTTTTTTCTATCTTCCTTATTTTCAAGAACCCCCTGCCTTATAAACTCCATAGGTTTGTATATACTTGAAAAATTCTTTTCCGGAGCAAGCCTTTGCAATGACTGCTCATTGGGAATCTCTATATTCACACTCATTCTGTCGGCATATATTCCTGCCTCACAAACCAATTCACGACTTGCTCCGGGAATGCTTTTCAAATGAATGTATCCGTTGAACTTACAGCGGACTCTTAGATCCTTTGCCACACGCACAAGACGCTCCATTGTATAATCAGGATTGCGCACCACGCCTGAACTTAAAAAAAGACCTTCTATATAATTTCTTCTGTAGAACTCCATTGTCAGCTCCACAAGTTCAGACACAGACAAAGTAGCCCGACGAATATCGTTGCTTCTCCGGTTTATACAGTAGGCACAATCATACATACAATAATTTGTCAACATTACTTTCAGCAAAGAGATGCATCGTCCATCCTCAGCAAAACTGTGGCAGATACCTACACCACCCACTGTATTTCCTACTCCACCATATTTATTGGAACGCACAGTGCCGCTTGATGAACATGACACATCATATTTTGCCGATTCTGCCAGAATTCTGAGTTTATCCAATGTCTGTTCTGTCATAAAGCCTATTTTTCAACAAAGGTAATGTTTGACAACAGAAAAACAAAACACCTTATAATGAATTAGCATATACTTTATAAGTTATGCAGGAATATTACGACCGACAGTTTTTGCGAGGAAAAATAAAAGACTTACTTTTGCAATATATACTACCAAAAAATGAAAAAAGCAATTATCCTTATTACACTGTTAGTCAGTGCAGTGGTTGCAAATGCAAAAAAGTTCCATATCAACCAAAACACTACAATCACTATCTCTGTCGACCATACAGATTCCCCTGTCGTACATACTGCACTATCTATTCTTAAGAAAGATATAAAGTCTGTCCTCAATGTAGAGACGGAAATTGTTTCTGACAAGAGCAATGATGCAGATATCATTGTAGAAACAGTAGCGGACGGTCCCCGACAAGCATTCTCGCTGTACGTGGCCCAAAACGGTAAGCTTCATGTACACGGCTGCGATGCTCATGGAACAGCATACGGAATAATGGAAATATCCCGGCTGATAGGAGTTTCGCCGTGGGAATGGTGGGCCGATTCCCATCCTCAAAAACTCAAATTTTTCAGTCTTCCGGAAAAATACAGCAACAAACAATGCCCTTCGGTTGAATATCGTGGAATATTTATCAATGATGAAGACTGGGGTATCATGCCGTGGAGCAGCAAGACAATGGAACCGCACAACCAACGAGGAGTGATAGGTCCTAAAACTAACGAACGCATATTTGAACTGATGCTACGTCTGCGTGCCAATACTTATTGGCCTGCTATGCACGAATGTACTGTTCCGTTCTTCCTTACCGAAGGCAATCGCGAAACAGCCGCAAAATATGGTATTTATATCGGTGGTTCGCATTGTGAGCCAATGGCCTGCAATGCTGCCGGTGAATGGAACAGAAGAGGCAAGGGAGACTATGATTATGTAAACAACGCAACAGAAGTGCGCCGCTTTTGGGAAGAAAGACTAAAAGAAGTAAAAGATCAGGAAATAGTGTATACCATAGGAATGCGGGGTGTTCACGACGGACGCATGCAAGGCGCCAAGACCATCAGTGAGCAAAAAGAAGTACTTGGACGCATCATCAACGATCAGCGCAACATGTTGATGCAATATATCGGAAGTACCGAGGTTCCACAAGTCTTCATTCCCTACAAGGAAGTACTTGACATTTACGAAGCAGGACTTCAAGTTCCCGATGATGTCACACTTATGTGGTGTGACGACAATTACGGCTATATCCGTCATTTCCCCACCAAAGAAGAAAAGATGCGCAAAGGCGGCAACGGCATATACTATCACATCTCTTATTGGGGACGTCCTCATGATTATCTCTGGTTAGGTACATTCTCGCCGGGTCTGCTGTTCCAACAGATGACTCAGGCATACGAAAGCGGCATACAAAAAATATGGATTTTGAATGTAGGCGACATAAAGCCTGCAGAATATCAGATAGAACTGTTCATGGACATGGCATGGAATATGGATGCCGTAAAGGAACAAGGTGTAGAAAATCATTGCGCGGCATTCCTCACAAGAGAGTTCGGCAAGCCTACAGCCTGCAAACTTCTTCCCCTCATGAAAGAGCATTACCGTCTGTCGTTCGTACGCAAACCGGAATTTATGGGAGGTACAAGAACAGAAGAAGCCGACAGAGCAAAATGGAATACTGTAAGCGATATGCCGTGGAGCCGTGAATATGTAGTGAAACGTCTTTCCGATTACGAACTGCTTGAAAAAGAGGTAGAGCATATATGGAAGACCATTCCGGCAGAAAGTTCCGACTGTTTCTTCCAGCTCGTCAAATATCCGGTTCAGGCCGCCGCTGAAATGAACAAGAAATTTCTGTATGCACAACTTGCCAGACATGCAGATGCGGATTGGGAAACAAAAGTGCCTGCTAATGATTTATGGGCAATGAGCGATGCGGCATACGACAGCATCACCTCTCTTACATGTATGTATAATCAAGGTTTTGCCAATCATGGAAAATGGAACGGAATAATGGATATGAAACCCCGTAAGCTACCGGTGTTTGAACGTGTGCCGCATGTCAATGTAGACATGCCACACCATTTCGATGAAGGTATATCCGTTGTTCGTATTCACGGTGCAGAATACAAAGACGGTACGGCCAATGCATGCGAGTGGTTAGGCTATGAATGTAAGGCTGCACTCCTTGAAAAGGACAAGACAACTGTGTATGAGTTCAAGCAGCCGAAAATAGTACATTGCCTTTATGATGAGATTTTTCCCGATTCTGCAAAGATAATCCTGCATTTTCTGCCTGTACATGCCACTGATGGGAATCTTTCCGTGGAAGTGAGCATAGACGGATGTGCTCCAGTCATCACGGAGTTCTCGACTAAAGGCAGAAGTGAAGAATGGAAACAAAACGTATTGTCCAACCAAGCTTTGCGCACAATCAATTTACCTTGTGATGTCAACCGAAAAAAGCATCAGATTGTTGTACGTCCTCTTGCAGAAGGTGTCGTGCTGGATATGATAGAAGTTAATTTTGACGACAACTAAAAATATAATATCAGTAAGCAAGGCAAGAGCAGGTGTTTTTGCAGGTGTTTTCACAGGCTATTCTTGTGAATTTTTATGGTTATAAGTAGTTGTATTCATAAACTTTTCTTGTGAATTTAAGCAGTTGTCTTCACAGACTCCTCCGTCGCTTCGCGCCACGCCCCCTAACTTAGGGGAGGAGCCT
>CAZKOB010000116.1:0-11769 GCA_964554265.1 uncultured Bacteroides sp.
TAGCCGATGTTGTCATATTTTGGAGATGCATCCTGTACTTCAGTTAATGCTTACGTTCTTTTTGTCTCGTTTTACTTTTTTTTTATCTGATAAAGGGTTACCTTTGCTTTGTTAATAAAAAGTCAAGTCAGATATGGAAGAATATAATATTCTTAAAATTGATCTTTCTCATTTCCCTAATGATGAGCGTTTTGCTCAGATTGAAGGACAGCTGTTTCTTTGTGACAATATAGATGCACCGGGCAAGGTGTATAGTATATCCGATGAGAAATCGTCTGTTCAGATTAAGGGTATGTCCATCATATTTATTTGTATAGCCGGAACAGCCAAAATTATGATAAATATGCATGATCGTGAGATGATTCGTGGAACAGTGGGAACCGTTTTTGTGGGGAGCTTCTTCCAGATACAGCAGATGTCCGATGATTTCGTGTGTGCAATGATTGCCGTTTCACAGAATTTCATGGACTATTCCGGCAATGTGAAGATGGGAATAAGATTTATGCGCAATGCCATGAATGATCCGTTTACAACTCTTTGTGAGGAGGAACTTGCCGAGACAGTGGAGATATACAGTCTTATGAAGAGGAAGCTTTATGACAAGAACAGCAAATATAAGATTGAGATAGCGAAGAACTTTCTTAATATATTGAAATGCAATACATTTCAGTCTATGGAAAATTCCGTTGAGGAGTGTGAGGCTCCAAAATCCATGTCAAGAAAAGAAGAAATATTTCTGAAGTTCATGTCTGAAGTGGAGAAGCACTATAGGACAAACCGGAATGTGGCGTTTTATGCGGAAAAACTGTTTGTATCGCCTAAATATTTGTCTTCTGTGATTCATGAAGTAAGCCGTAAATATGCGACAGACTGGATAGATGATTACGTGATTCTGGAAGCCAAGTCGATGCTTCGAGGAAGAAGGTATACGGTCAAGGAAATATGTAACAGGCTTAATTTTGCCAACCAATCGTTTTTTGCGAAATATTTCAAACAGCATACAGGACGTACACCTAAGGAATATAGAAATTCATGATATAAAGATCGAATTGTAAAAGTGTATAAATAATTTCGGCACATACCGCTTCTGACTTTTCAATTCTAAAAAACAAACGAGTATGGACTTTATTAAGATTAATCCGGCAGACAATGTGGCTGTTGCCATAAAGCCACTGGAGAAAGGAGAGAAAGTAACAGTTGATGGGAAGGAGCTTATTCTTGCGAGTGATGTTCCTGCAGGTCATAAGTTTCTTTTGAAGGACTGCGAACAGGGGGAAAACATCATAAAGTATGGTTATCCTATAGGACATCTGCGCGAAAGACATGTGTGTGGCGACTTTATTGATGACAAGAATATAAAAACGAATCTTGAAGGTTTGCTTGAATATACATATACTCCGGTAGATACAGTTCTTGATATTGAAAACCGTCATATGACTTTTAATGGCTACAGGCGTGCGAATGGACTTGTCGGTATCCGAAATGAAGTATGGATTGTTCCTACAGTAGGCTGTGTCAATGGTATAGCAAACCGGCTTGCTGAGTTGTTGAGGGCTGAAGTGGATTTGTCAAACAGCGGAGTGGACCGCATTGTTTCATTTCCACATAACTATGGATGTTCGCAGTTGAGCGATGACCATGAGAACACGCGGCATATATTGCGTAATATGGTATTGCATCCGAATGCTGGTGCCGTATTGGTGGTAGGGCTTGGATGTGAAAACAATCAGCCTGATAAGTTTGAACAGCTTCTTGGGGACTACGACCATGACCGTATCCGGTTTATGGTAAGTCAGAAGATTGAAGGAGATGAAGTGGAGGAAGGCATGAAGATTTTGCGTGAACTCTATGCCATAGCTTCAGCAGATAAGCGTACTCCTGTTCCGCTTTCAGAACTTCGCGTAGGATTGAAATGTGGAGGCTCTGACGGATTCTCGGGAATCACAGCCAACCCTTTGCTGGGAGTTTTTTCAGACTTTATTGTGGCACAGGGGGGAACTACAGTGCTTACCGAAGTACCGGAGATGTTCGGTGCTGAAACAATATTGATGAACAGATGTGCCGACCGCTCTTTGTTTGACAAGACTGTGAAGCTTATCAATGACTTCAAGAGCTATTTTTTGAGTCATGGTGAACCGGTCGGAGAGAATCCTTCTCCTGGCAATAAAGCTGGAGGAATATCTACGCTTGAAGAAAAAGCGCTCGGATGCACCCAGAAGTGTGGAAAGAGTACTGTCAGGGGAGTGCTTGCATACGGTGAGCAGATTACAGAAAAAGGATTGAATCTTTTGTCCGCTCCGGGCAATGACTTGGTCGCTTCTACGGCTCTTGCAGCTTCCGGTTGCCATATCGTATTGTTTACGACTGGACGTGGCACACCGTTCGGTTCTTTTGTTCCTACAATGAAGGTGTCCACAAATAGTAATCTTGCAGCTTCAAAGCCGAATTGGATAGATTTCAATGCCGGAACAATTATTGAAGGTGAAGCAATGGAGATTGTTGCAGAGCGTTTCATCCGAAAAGTGATAAGCATTGCAAATGGAGAACAGACATGGAATGAGAAGAACAACTATCAGGAGATAGCAATATTCAAGACAGGAGTAACGCTTTGATAGGCCATAGTTGTTGATATATATGAGGGTGTGGAGACACCCTCTTTGTTTTATGAATTTAATTAACGAGAATCATGATGGAAAAGAAAAAGGGTCTTTTTGCCTTGTCGCCCCTTATGGTTTTTATTTGCATTTATCTTGTCACCAGCATAATAATACAGGATTTTTATAAAATGCCTATAACGGTGGCATTCATGTTGGCTTCGGTATACGCTGTAGCAATCACAAAAGGAAGCATAAACAAACGTATTGAAATTTTTTCGAAAGGTGCCGGAAGCAAAAATATGATGTTAATGATATGGATATTTCTGCTTGCCGGTGCTTTTGCTTCTTCTGCAAAAGCTATGGGAGCGGTAGATGCCACAGTGTGTTTCACTTTGCGTATATTGCCGGATTCATTGCTTCTTCCGGGGATATTCGTAGCAGCCTGTTTCATATCGCTTGCCATAGGTACGTCGGTGGGTACAATTGCCGCTCTGACGCCTGTTGCTGTGGAAATTGCAGATGAGACAGGGACAAATCTTCCTTTCATCGTTGCTATTGTGATAGGTGGTGCCTATTTCGGGGATAACTTGTCGTTTATCAGTGATACGACCATAGTAGCCACTCAAACCCAAGAATGCAAGATGAGTGACAAGTTCAAGGTGAACTCGCGGATTGTACTGCCTGTAGCGTTGTTGATGATGCTTATCTATTTCTTTGTCGGGATGGGAGTGAGCAAGCCTACTGAAATTCCAAGTGTGGATATAGTGAGGGTGCTTCCATATATAGCCGTTATCGTAACAGCTGTCTGCGGACTTAATGTCTTGATGGTTCTTGTGCTTGGAATATTGTTGACCGGTATCATCGGGATATTGAATGGAAGTTATGACATCTTCGGCTGGTTCTCAAGTGTGGCAGAAGGTATGACAAACATGAGTGAATTGATAATCATGACGTTGATGGCAGCCGGAATGCTTGCGATGATTCGTCATAACGGTGGTATAGACTTTATTATTTCAAGACTGACCAAGAATGTTTCAGGCAAAAGGAGTGCGGAGTTTTGTATTTCCGCACTTGTATGTCTGGTGAATATCTGTACAGCAAACAACACTGTTGCTATTATCTCGACAGGGCCTATAGCCAATGATATAGCCACTCGTTTTGGCATAGACAAACGAAAGAGTGCAAGTCTGCTTGATACAACATCCTGTTTTACTCAGGGACTTTTGCCGTATGGGGCACAAATGCTCATGGCGGCTGGACTGGCTTCCATAAACCCGATAAGCATACTTGGATATTTGTTTTATCCTATGGCATTGGGGATTGCTGTCGTTGTATGTATCGTGGCAAGGTATCCTAAAAAATACTCATAACAAAACTTTTAGGTTTGCCGAACGGTAAAAATGGACTGCAGGAAAATGTTGAAACTTATAAGCAATTTAAATATCAATAGATTATAATTCTAATATATGCGGTTTTAGGTGATATGCGAAAATCGCTTCAAAAGTTAAATCTGTTGTTTTTTTGCTGATGTATTCACAGATTTTGTGAATACATCAGCAAAAGCAACTGTCTTTCTTAGAGACATTTCTTCTTTCTTTTTGACACTAAATCCACTCGTATCGAACGGAACTTTATTAACATAATTAATATTCTTTTACACTTGTCCGGCTGTCAAATTTTTGAAGTTTTACAGATAAGCAATTGATAATCAAGAAAATACTATTTTAATACAACTATGCAGTTTTAGATACAAGAAGCATAGGTTAGGATAAAAATAGGATATTCTGATAATCAGCAAGTTATAAAAATACTTGTCAAAAACTCTTGTTTTTCGCAACCAAAACCCATCTTTGTTTTTCGTGGCATTGAAAAATCTGATTTATATTTTTTAAGAAATCAATTTTGCCAACATCAAATTTCAGCCCGAAAAACGGACGTTCTCAAACTTGTTCACCTTGAAAATAAATTTCGTTCACCTTGAAAATGTTTTTAAAGTACCTTTTAAACCAATTTTGTTCACCTTGAAAATTTATTTCCAGCGTGCTCTTTTTTCAGGCAAAGCATATGTAAATGTGAATAAATGTGTCTTTTTGGAGCGTAAATTATATTATTTTTACGTTTGGAGTTCAAGGCTCAAAAACAGCTTTAGAATCGCACAAATGGAACTTCTGTCAGGTTCGGCCGATTTTATGCGATTCTCGGAGCCTTGAGCTTTAACATTTCAGATTGTCAGAAAAAAGACATAATTTATGACAATCAGATAGTGTGTGACGATATAGAGGCCCACGTCTGTATCCGCTTCGTTGCATTGAACGTGAACTGGAGAAGATACTGAAATTTGCAGACATTAAAATGAGCGTAGATGAAACATTGGCTCTTGCATGAACCTGCGCGACAATACAGATACAGTTTCCGCAAAAAACAAGAAAGTCATGAGTAGAACTATGCCCATGAAAAGACATCAAAGAATAGCGAAACTCTTCGATGAGAATTTTTTTGTGACACGATGACGAAGTCGGGTGGCAATAATGGACTGTAGGAAAACATTGAAGAGCATAGGTCGTTTGATTCAGAGAGTGGGTGTACACAAGAATTTTGTAAACAACTTCTAAACAACCTCTTAAAATTCAACTATTATTTCTGAATATACCATTTTTACATTATCTTTGCAAAATGTAAAGAAATGTAGAGATGAAAAAATGTTATATATATATGCTCTTCCTCTTCCTCCTTCCTTTTGTGAAAACATACGGACAGGCGGATTCTTTACGTGTGTCACTCCTTACATGTACTCCGGGCAGTGATGTCTATGCGCATTTTGGGCATTCTGCAATAAGAATAAGGAATCTGAATACGGATGAAGACTTTGTTTTTAACTATGGCATGTTCGATTATAGAGTAGAGAGCTTTGTTTTCCGTTTTGTGAAAGGAGAAACGGATTACACTTTAGGTGCAGAATATGCCAATGCCTTTTTCATGCGCTACGGGGTAAAGGGTGAAGGGATTACAGAACAGATTCTTAATCTGGCTCCATACGAGGCGGAAAAATTGTATTACCTTATACGTGTTAATTATCTGCCGGAGAACCGACAGTACAGATATAATTTTCTATATGACAATTGTACAACAAGGGCTCGCAATATTATCGAAAAATCGGTAGACGGTCAAGTCGTATATGATATAAGCAACAGGGATCTGACATTTCGGAACATTCTTAGAGAGTTCACAAAAGATAGTCCGTGGTTGGAGTTTGGAATAGATTTTGTGCTTGGAGAGGAAGTAGATCATGTAGTGGACAGGGAACAGCAGATGTTCATACCTTCTTATTACATGCATGACATGGATTCTGCATTTATAATGAGAAGCGATGGCAGAAGGGTGAAACTTGTTGCAGAAGTGGATACCCCTCTTGTTGAACAGAAAAAGGCCGAAGACAGTCTGCTGTCCATGATATTTACACCGATGACTGTATTTGTATGCCTTTTTGTGTTGACGCTGGTCGTCAGTATACGAGACATAAAGAAAAAAAGTGTATCATGGGGATATGATGCCATGTTGCTGCTTTTGCAGGGATTGGCCGGTATAGTGGTGGCGTTCTTGTTCTTTTTTTCAGAGCATCCGGCTGTCGGAACAAATTGGCTTGTCCTCATATTCAATCCGTTACCTCTCGTATGGTTTCCAATGATGGTGGTTTGCGCTGTCCGGAGAAAGACGGATGTCATATATTTTGCCAACATGGCAGTTTTGGCAGCATTTGTTCTGGCTATGCCTATATTTCCGCAAAGCTTTAATCCGGCAATGGTACCTTTGATATTTACTTTGCTGTTGCGTTCTGTAATTAATGTTTTTGTGAGGACAGAGAACAAACGCTTGCTGGATTTTGTTCGGAGAATTGGATGATTGTTGCGACAGTGAGCGGAATGCACATGAGAAAACGAAAAAATGGTAGAAACTCGAAACACATAATAGCGGCAGATGAATAAACAATTGATAACAGCATTCATTATGTCTGTGGCAGCAGTGCATGCTACGGCACAGACTACAAGTGTACCTGTGCCGCGTCTTGTCATTGGCATAACAATCGACAAGCTTCGTACTGACTACATGGATGCTTTTGCCCCGCTCTATGGCGAGGACGGTTTCAAACGTCTGCTGCGTGAAGGGAAATTATATACGAATGCACAGTACCCTATGGCAAATGTAGACAGAGCATCTTCTGTCGCATCCTTGTTCACAGGGACAGTTCCGTATAATCATGGAATCGTTGGGGAGGAATGGATGGATCGTTCAACGATGCGTCCGATGTATTGTGTGAACGATTTTAAGTTCCGTGGGATAGAGACTACAGATTGTTCCTCGCCCAAGAACTTGCTCGTTTCGACAATTGGAGATGAATTGAAAGTGGCTACAGATGGCAAGGCTATGGTATATGCCATAGCGCCGTATCGTGAAATGGCAGTCCTTTCGGCGGGACATGCTGCAGATTGGGCCTTGTGGATTGATGACAATACGGGGGCATGGGCAGGCACTTCATACTATGGAACAGCACCGTCATGGGTTAAGTACTTAGGTGGGCACACAATTTCCAGCAAAGTTTCTTCTTTGACATGGAAACCGGCAAATGAACTTATAGGAAAATATAATTACTATTTTGCCGGTGATAGAAAATCCTTCAGTCATACATTTACAGGAGATAAGCGTTTCCGCAAGTTCAAGAATAGTGCACTTGTAAATGAAGAGGTGACAAATGCTGCCAGATACTGTTTGCGTAATGGGTATGTGGGGCTGGACAACGTAACAGACATGATGTCAGTGTGTTATTATGCCGGAACTTTTGGCGAAAAACCTGTTACGGATTGTGCGGCCGAATTGCAGGATACCTATGCACGTCTTGACGAAGAGATTGCTTCATTGCTGAATGAGGTGGATAAGACTGTAGGACTTGCAAATACGCTTATATTTGTGACTTCTACAGGATATGATGATACTCCGGAAGATGACAATCTTGAGAAATACCGCATTCCAACCGGTGATTTTGAAATAAATAGGTGTGCTGCATTGCTGAATATTTATTTGATGGCCGTATATGGCAAGGGACAGTATGTGGAATCATATTTCGGACATGAACTTTACCTTAATCACAAACTGCTTGAAGAGAAACAGTTGAATATAGCAGAAGTGCTGGAGCGTTGTGAGGATTTCCTGTTTCAGTTTAACGGTGTGCGTGATGTCTACACATCAAGAAGATTAACGCAGGGTGCGTGGACTCCGGGTATTAATCGCATACGGAATAGTTATAACCCAAAATGTTCGGGCGACATATTCATACAAGTTACGCAAGGATGGAATCTTGTCAATGAAGACAATGCGAGCAGCCGTATGCAGCGTGATTCGTATTTTGAGTTCCCTTTGATTTTCTTTGGCTATGGCATTAAGGCAGAGAAGATACAGTTGCCTGTTACGGTTGATTGTATAGCTCCTACGGTGGCACACTTTATGCGGATCAGAGCGCCTAATGCATGTTCTGCAGCTCCTATGTTCTTGAACTTTTAGCATAGTTGCATCTTGTACTCTCAAAGAAATATATGACTCTTCTTTGAACGGTTTATAGGCAAGTTTCGTGAAACGATGGAATGTCATGAACTTTGGAGTTCAAGAAAACAAAATCTTTATAAACAGATTTACAAATTAGAAATAAAAAAAACTATATATGGGATTTAATATTAATAAATTGTTGAGCAGCCTGTTTGGAAACAAGGCTTCGCGCGACATTAAGGAAATCAAACCTATCGTGGATCAGGTACTTGAAGTGTATCCTGAAATCCAAAAACTTTCAAACGATGAATTGCGTGCAAAGACTGATGAAATCAAAGCTTACCTTCAAGAAATAGTGAAGGACAAACGGGAGAAGATAGACGAACTCAACGCAAAGATTGAAAAGACAGAAATCGACCAAAGGCAGCCGATTTTTGATGCAATAGATAAAATAGAGGAAGAAATACTTGCAAAATTTGAGGAGGGGCTTAATGAAGTGCTGCCGACTGTCTTTGCAATAGTAAAGGATACGGCGCGTCGATTTGCGGAGGGAGAGACTGTAGAAGTTACAGCCAATGATTTCGATCGTGAACTTGCTGCCCATCATGACTTTGTGGATATAGAGGGCGACAAGGCAATCTGGCATAATCATTGGATTGCCGGTGGAAATGATACGGTGTGGAATATGATACATTACGATGTGCAGCTTTTCGGTGGCGTTGTTTTGCATCAGGGAAAAATCGCAGAGATGGCGACAGGAGAAGGTAAGACTCTTGTGGCCACATTGCCTGTATTTCTTAATGCCTTGACACGTAATGGAGTGCATGTCGTTACTGTAAATGACTATCTTGCCAAGCGTGACTCCGAATGGATGGGACCTCTCTACATGTTCCATGGTCTTTCTGTCGACTGTATTGACAAGCATCGCCCTAATTCAAACGAGCGTCGCAGAGCCTATCAGGCAGATGTTACTTTTGGAACAAACAATGAGTTCGGATTCGATTACTTGCGTGATAATATGGCTATGCATCCGGGTGATCTTGTACAGCGTAAGCACAATTATGCCATTGTAGACGAGGTGGACTCTGTTCTTATAGATGATGCGCGTACTCCTCTTATCATTTCAGGTCCGGTGCCTAAAGGTGATGACCAAATGTTTGAGCAGTATTGTCCTATTGTGGAGCAGCTTGTAGAAGCACAGCGGAAGCTTGCGACACAGTATCTTGCAGAGGCAAAGAAACTGATAGAGAGCGAAAATAAAGAGGATGTGGAAGCCGGATTCCTTTCGCTTTTCCGTGCTTATAAAGGTCTGCCGAAGAATAAAGCCCTTATCAAGTATCTGTCAGAGCAAGGAATAAAGAGCGGTATGCTCAAGACTGAGGAAATTTATATGGAGAACAACAACCGCCGTATGCCGGAAGCTACGGATCCTCTGTTCTTCGTTGTGGATGAGAAGATGAAGTCTGTTGAAATGACAGATAAGGGAAACCAGTTGATTGCCAATATCGTTAAGGACGATCAGTTCTTTGTGCTTCCGGATATTACTTCGCAGCTTTCTGCATTGGAGAATGAAAAGCTTTCAGACGAAGAACGCCTTGCAAAGAAAGATGCCCTTATGCAGGATTATGCTTTGAAGAGTGAACGTGTGCATACGATACAGCAGCTTCTGAAGGCATATACAATGTTTATAAAGGATGATGATTATGTGGTAATGGATGGTGAAGTGAAGATTGTAGATGAACAGACGGGACGTATTATGGACGGACGTCGCTGGAGTGATGGGCTTCATCAAGCTGTTGAGGCTAAAGAGCGCGTGAAGATTGAAGCGGCGACTCAGACTTTTGCCACGATAACCTTGCAGAACTATTTCCGAATGTATCACAAGCTTTCCGGTATGACAGGTACTGCCATCACAGAGGCTGGAGAGTTTTGGGATATTTACAAACTTGACGTGGTGGAGATTCCGACAAACCGTCCTATAGCTCGTAAAGACCTTAATGACCGTGTGTACAAGACTAACCGTGAGAAATATAAGGCGGTGATTGAAGAAATTGAACGAATGGTTGAGGCGAAACGTCCGGTACTTGTTGGTACTACAAGTGTGGAGATTTCGGAGATGCTTTCCAAGATGCTTGCAATGCGCCATATAGAACATAACGTGCTTAATGCAAAGCTCCACCAGAGAGAGGCGGATATTGTGGCACAGGCCGGACAGCGCAGCATTGTAACTATTGCTACAAACATGGCCGGACGTGGTACAGATATAAAGCTTTCCGATGAAGTGAAGGCTGCCGGAGGTCTTGCTATTATAGGTACAGAGCGTCATGAAAGTCGTCGTGTAGACCGTCAGTTGCGTGGACGTGCCGGACGTCAGGGGGATCCGGGTTCATCTGTATTCTATGTGTCTCTTGAAGATAAGCTGATGCGCTTATTTGCAAGTGATCGCATATCTAAGGTTATGGATCGTCTTGGCTTTGAAGATGGAGAGATGATTGAGCATCCGATGATTAACAAGTCTATTGAGCGTGCACAGAAAAAGGTCGAGGAAAACAACTTCGGTATCCGTAAGCGTTTGCTTGAATACGACGATGTGATGAACAAGCAGCGTAAAGTTATTTATGAACGCAGACGTCATGCTCTTATGGGCCAGCGTATAGGCATGGATATCTCGAACATGATTTGGGACCGTTGTGTTCATATAATTGAACACAATGATTATGAAGGATGCAAGGAGGAATTTTTGAAAATATTTGCAATGGAGATGCCGTTCTCTCAGAAAGATTTTGAGGACAAGTCAAGAGAAAAACTGGAAGATGAGGCATTTGATGTTGTTCTTGCCAATTTCAAGGCTCGTAGTGAGCGTCTCGCGCAAGTTGCTTTTCCTGTAATCAAGGATGTATATGAGACAAAGGGGCACATGTATGAAAATATAATAGTGCCAATCACTGATGGACGTCGGATATATCAGATTTCAATACCGTTGAAGGAGGCTTATGAGACAGAAGGTAAATCCATCCTCGTGGCTTTTGAGAAAGCTATTCTTTTGCATACGATTGACGATGCTTGGAAGGAAAATCTTCGCGCTCTTGATGAACTGAAGCAGTCCGTTCAGAATGCAAGTTATGAGCAGAAGGATCCGCTTTTGATATTCAAACTGGAGTCTGTAACTCTTTTTGACAATATGGTCAGTGATATAAATAATGGTACAATTAGTGTGCTTATGCGTTGCTCTATTCCTATTGCAGAACCGGAACAAGTGCAGCAGGCTCCAAAAGAGATGCCGCGCAAACCTCAGCAGCAGCTTACAGAGACAAAAAGTGAATTTACAGATAAGGCACAAAGCAAGGCTGCCGCTCGAGATACGCGTGTACGACAGCCTCAGCAGCCTATACAGAACGATGGTCCTAAGATTGGGCGTAATGATTTGTGTCCATGTGGTTCCGGCAAAAAATTCAAGAATTGTCACGGTAAAGGAATATATTGACACTATGCAGCCGTAGTGTAGCTGCTCTATAAATAATATTGATTGTTAATCCGGTAAACAACTTTGATGTGTTGACATCCGTTGTTTATCGGATTAACTTTTTATAGTCAAAAGTAAATCGTTTGAGAAATTCGATTAGAATTATTATCTTTG
>CAZKOB010000117.1:0-11672 GCA_964554265.1 uncultured Bacteroides sp.
CCCAAAAGGGTCAGTCCCGCGTGCCCGAGAGGGTCAAACTGCCGCGCCTTTTCCATATGGCGGTGGATAGTATGCTGTGCGACTTCAAAGCTGTTTATCCGTCACATCGGATAGACAGCCTGCGCTGTTTGCTGGAAGACAAGGAGAAACAAATGCGTAATATCGTGCAGGTGCTTGACGAGCAGGAAGCCTTCAATGCGAAAATAGCCCGTCAGGTGCCTATTATCGCACGAAAAAGCCCGCAGGTGCAGCCAAAGAAAAAGAAACGCAAAGGATTCTTGGGGTTATTTGGAAAGAAGGAAGAACCGAAGCCGACTGCGACAACAACGATGCTCTATACTCTCAACCGTGATGTGATAACCCGACAGCAGGCGCAAAGCAGAATACTGGCGGAACACGCCGACAGTCTTGCCGCCCGTAACGGCGAACTGAACAGACAATTGCAATCGTTAATCCGTAGGATGGATGACAGGGTACAATCGGATTTACGACGAACTAAGGTCGGAATATCCTCTTGACATGCTTCTGGAGTTGAGAAAGATGGCACGTTCAGTATTTTACTACCACCTGAAACGTCTTGAGAGCGGATACAAGTATTCTGCTGAGAAAGAAGAGATTGGGAATATTTTCCATGAGCATAAAGGCCGGTACGGCTATAGGCGCATAACAGCTGAAATGCGGAACAGGAAATATGCCATAAACCACAAGACGGTACAGCGCCTCATGGCTGAGATGGGGCTCAAAAGCGAGATGCGCAAGGTGAAGTACCGTTCTTATAAGGGCGAAGTCGGCAAGGTCGCTCCAAATGTCATAGAACGGGATTTTACAGCCGACGCACCCAATCGCAAATGGGCCACTGATGTCACGCAGATAAGCATCGGCTCCACGAGGCTCTATCTGTCACCTATACTTGACATGTTCAACGGGGAGATAATATCATACAATATCTCTACAAGGCCCAACCTTGCACAGGTTTATGACATGCTTGACAAGGCCTTTGGCAGGTTCGACAATCTCGAAGGCCTCATACTCCACTCAGACCAGGGCTGGCAATACCAGCATTCCGGCTACCGCAGGCGCCTCGAAGAGCATCATATAATACAAAGCATGTCAAGGAAGGGGAACTGTCTTGACAACTCCATGATGGAGAACTTCTTCGGGATCATGAAGTCTGAATTGCTGTATGCCGGAAAGTTTGAATCGCCGCAAGCCTTTATAAAGGCTTTGGAGGAATATATTGAGTATTACAACAATAAAAGAATCAAATCTAGGTTAAATGGAATGAGTCCGGTGCTATACAGAACTCTTTCCATAACTGGATAATGTTTAACTTGTCCAACTTTTTGGGGTCACTTCAACTTAGGGGAGGAGCTTAGTTACCTTGCTTGTTGGAAAGCCAATAGTGAGTCAATGTTTTGGTTACCAACACAATAGTATTTACATCTGCTGAGTAACCAGGCTCCTCCCCTAAGTTAGGGGCAATTGCGGAATAGGAGCAATTGGGGGAGCTTGCGACGGAGGGCGTGGCGCGACAGCGACGGAGGAGTCTGTGAATACACCTGCTTACAACTATAAGAATTATGAGATGAGTCAGTGAAATACCAGCTTACAGCTATCAAAAATATAAGAAGAGTCTGTAAAAACACCAGCTTACAACCATAAGAATTACAAGATACCTCTGTGAAAATCTAAATTCGCCCCACCCAAAAATCAAATTCACCGCACAGTTTTCTTAAATCGGCAGTGCAGATTATAAAAACTGCACTGCCGATTATACAATCTACACTGCTGATTTTATAATCGGCAGTGCAGATTTAAGAAAATAATGCGGTGAAAAAAACTTTTCAATGGGTCAAACTTAGATTTTTACAGCGCGTAAACCGGTGATTTTCAGCAGTCTGTGAAAACCATCAGCAGGAACGGAAATTCAAATCTTGTTGAAATCGAAAAATAATGTTTTTCAAACGTAATGCAACAGTTGGAAGAGAGTGGCGCGAACAACCATAATCTATATGCCACTATCCTTTTCTATGGCCTATTTGCAGAGCCTGAATGCAGATTCCCGATGATAAATATTGTTCTTTTTGAGAATTATTCTACCTTTGTATTTGAAAGAGTTGTCGGGCGACATGACATTGTAACTTGCGGCAGGTATCACGGTTGCAGATTTGTTGTGGCAGCCTCTCAACAGAAACTCGGAACTTTACAGAAAGTTTGTTCATCAACCGGTCGTGGCAGACCATAGAACTTTTGAACTATAAATATGATGTGTTGGAATACATTGCGGAATTTTCTGCTTTCTTTGGTTGCATTGCTCGCTGTCGGAATATCTCGGGCCGATGCACAGATGGAGGAGGCTGCCGCACCGAAATGGGTGGCAAAGATGCAGAAAGCGGTTTTCTCGTTGCTGACCTATGACAAGGATGGCAATCTGATGAAGTCGGGAACCGGCTTTTACATCGGAGACAATGGAGAAGCTATAGCCGATTACAGCCTCTTCCGTGGTGCCTGCAAGGCAATGGCCGTGGATATGGGCGGCAATAAGAACGAGGTGGCTCTCATACTGGGCGCGGACGACACATACGGACTTGTACGCTTCCGTGTGGAGGCGAAGAAGAACGCTGTGCTCACCCGGAGTGCAGTACCCGCAGGAACAGGTGAGCAGATATGGGCTTTCAATTACTCGGGGCGGAAAATCGCCACATGCCCGACGGCAGTTGTCAGCGACACTTCTTCCGTCAGCGGCAAATATCCTTATTATACTTTGTCCGCTGAAATGGGAGGCAATTATGCCGGTGCACCGGCTTTCAATGAGCGCGGAGAACTTGTGGGCATTGTCCAGCACTCTTCGGGAGGGAAAACGTATGTGCTCGGCATCGGGTTTGCAGATGAACTGAAGATACAGGCCATCACGACCAAGTCCGCTTCGCTTGCGCTGAACAACATTTATATCCGCAAAGGGTTGCCGGACACGATGGAAGAATCATTGGTTTATCTTTATTTCAAGTCGCGCTCGGCAGGCAATGCAGAATATGTAGACCTGCTGAACCAGTTTGTGGAGACCTATCCCGACAATGCGGAAGGATACTTCCGACGTTCCACACCGCTCACAGACATGCAGCGTTTTGATGAGGCGGAAAGCGACTTGCAGAAGTATCTGACTCTTGCGGAAGACAAAGTGCAGGCGAATGCAAACGTGGCACAGTCGATACACTCAAAGCTTGTCTACCAGCCTGAACCTGCATACGAAAAATGGAATTATGATGTGGCTCTCAGTTATATAGACAAGGCGATAGAACTGGAAAAGGCAAGGATAGCCTCCGGACAGTCGGCAGGCGAAGGCGGAACATCATCGCCGGTGTTGCTGGACTGTATGCTGAAGAAGACGCAGATTCTGATGTCTAAGAAGGACTATGACTCGGCCATCGCTATTTACGACGAACTGAACAGTGGAGAATATCGCGCACCTGCCATCCTTTATGCTTCGGCGCTTGCGCATGCCGGACGCGGCGACTCCGTGTCTGTCCAGATAGAACTGCTCGACAGCGCCATCGCACTGTTTCCGGATCCGCTTCCGGCAGAGGCGGCAAGCTTTGTCTTGTATCGCGGCAAGCTGTACGAGGAGGCGAAGAAATATCGCGAAGCTGTGGTGGACTATGACAAATTCTGCTATCTGAGCAACAACAAGGTGAATGCCACCTTTTATTATGACCGCTCGCAGGTTGAGGTGAAAGCCCGGATGTATCAGCAGGCGCTTGACGACTTGAATGCCGCCATAGCGGCAGCCCCTCGCGAATCGCTCTATCTTGTGGAGAAAAGCGCATTGTTGCTGCGTGTCAACCAAATAGACGGATGTATAGAAGCGGCCAAGCAATGTATTTCTCTTGATTCGCAGCAGCCGGATGCATACCGCATTCTCGGTTATGCTTATCTGCAGAAAGGCAACAAGGCCGCGGCGAAGGAAAATCTGGAGCGTGCAAAGAGTCTGGGAGACGAGGGCGCACAGGAAATAATGGACAAATACATGAAGTAGGCAGGCATTCCCTGTCTGAAAGCGAGGGCGGCATGCGCATTTTGCTGTTGTCGCATGTATAAAAATCGGGGATTTTTTTTTACGTATACCTTTTTTGACTATTTTTGCAGCAGAATCAGCAGTCCGGCAAACATTGAAGCGTACAGTTCTGTTGATATTTAGTTTGTTGATACATAAATTATGAGTTCACAGAACTATACCGGTATTCTGACCGATGCGGTAGACAAGCTCTCAGAGCCGGCTTCGTATAAAGACTTGTTTCATCAGCATCACGAAGGCATCCCTCTGCCATCGGGTGAAATTTTATGTGAGATTGTCGGTATTGCCCGTTCTGTCATCTTCCCCGGCTATTATGGAAACTCTTGTGTCAATGTGCATACCTTGAAATATCATCTGGGAGTGAATGTTGAACGATTGCATGATTTGCTGGTAGGACAGATACGTGCAGGACTTGCGTTTGACAGACATGCAGTGGTGACTGGCTTGCCGGATGAGCATTCGATAGAGGAGGAGAGCTGCCGCATAGCCACCGGGTTTATTGCACGTCTGCCCGAGATACGCAGAATGCTTGCCACCGATGTGGTGGCTGCATATAACGGCGACCCTGCCGCGAAAAGCTATGGGGAAATCATCAGTTGCTATCCCGTAATCAAGACACTGACCAATTACCGCATTGCACACGAACTGCTCGTGCTCGGCGTGCCGCTTATTCCGCGCATCCTTACGGAGATGGCGCATTCGGAAACCGGAATCGACATTCATCCGGGTGCAAAAATCGGAGAATATTTTACGATAGACCACGGTACAGGGGTTGTGATAGGCGAAACCTGTATCATCGGCAACAATGTGAAGCTCTATCAGGGAGTCACACTGGGTGCCAAGAGTTTTCCGCTCGATGAGGACGGAAATCCGATCAAGGGGATAGCGCGCCATCCTATTCTTGAGGACAATGTGATTGTCTACTCCAATGCCACGATTCTCGGGCGCATCACGATAGGCCGGGGGGCGACCATTGGCGGAAATATATGGATTACGGAAGATGTGCCGGCGGAAGGGAGGGTGGTTCAGCGCAGGTGAACGGGTTCGGCCGGGGTTCCCATGCAGCTCTTTGGGCCCGGAGCCGGGCGGAATGCATATCTGTTGTCTGAGATATGAATAATAAAAGAAATAAAATAGTAAAAAACACGTGGAAACACAAGAATTTAAGATTATTGCAAAAACATTCCAGGGGCTGGAAGAGGTGCTTGCAAAGGAAATAATCGCATTAGGTGCCAATGATGTCGAAATCGGTAACAGGATGGTTTCGTTTAGCGGCGACAAGGAAATGCTGTACAAGGCGAATTTCTGTCTGCGTACAGCTGTCAGGGTTCTGAAGCCGATACGGCATTTCAAGGCGGACGACGCGGATGAGGTGTATGAAGTGGTGAAGAAGATGAACTGGGAGGAATATATGGACTGTACGAATACGTTTCTTGTTGATGCGGTCGTTTTTTCCGAGCGATTCCGTCATTCAAAGTTTGCTGCCTACAGGGTCAAGGACGGTATTGCCGATTATTTCAGGGAAAAAACGGGTGAGCGTCCTAATGTCAGCATTTCCAATCCTGATATCAGAATCAACATACATATAGCCGAGGACGATGTGACAATCTCGCTTGACAGTTCCGGTGAAAGCCTTCATCAGCGCGGATACCGCACAGGCACTGTCGCTGCTCCTCTGAACGAGGTGCTTGCTGCCGGAATGATTATGCTTGCCGGCTGGGATGGAGAGTGCGACTTGATAGACCCGATGTGTGGCTCCGGAACGATACTTGTTGAAGCGGCGCTCATTGCCATGAATATCTATCCGGGTGTGTTCCGTAAGGAGTTCGCTTTTGAAAAATGGAAGGACTTTGATGAGGATCTGTTTGACAGAATCTACAATGACGATTCGCAGGAACGTGATTTCGACCATAAGATTTACGGATATGACATCAACCGTCAGGCTGTCGCCATCGCACTGGATAATGTACGCTCTGCCGGAGTAGGCAAGGTTGTGGAGGTTATGCAGCGCGACTTCTATGAGTTTGAGCAACCGGTGGAAAAGGCCGTCATGATTACTAATCCACCGTATGGAGAACGCATTACGACCGATGACCTTCTTGGACTTTATGAGACGATAGGCGAGCGCCTGAAGCATGCTTTTGTAGGGAATGATGCGTGGGTGCTGAGCTATCGTGACGAATGTTTTGCAAAGATTGGCATGCGTCCGTCTACACGGTATGCCCTATTCAATGGCTCACTTGAATGTGAATACCGCAAATATCAGATATTCGATGGCAAACTGAGTGACAGGCGTGAAGAAGGGCTTGACATAAAGAGTGAGGACGAGCGTGCTCACAATATGAAGTTCAAGCCTCACCGCCATCGTGATGAGGATGATGAGGAGGAACAGAGCTTTGACGGCAAATGGGGCTCTCGTGATGATGAGCATTACTTCAAGAGTCGTCCGCACGGCGACAGAAGGATGTATGACAAGGACAAGAAGTCGTATGACCGCACAAGGAAATTTTCGCCGTCGCGCTTCTTTGACGATGATGAAGATACAGAACTTGACCGTCGCGCCTTCAAATGGGGTGACCGTAAGCCGGGATTCAGGGACGACAAGGAATCCGATTCGTCAAGAGGCGGAAGAAGCTATGAGGATGGTGGAAGACGGAAGTCTTTCGGCAGTGATGACCGCAAAAATTACGGTAAGGACAGAAAACCGTATGACCGTGAGAAGAGATTCTCTGACGGTGACAGGAAACCATACGGACGGGACGGAAAAGGCTATGAGAAGTCTGACAGGAAGTATGGCGATCGTAAGGGTGGCGAGAAAAGAGACGGCCGTGGTCGTGATGAACGTAGAAATATGAAGTGGGGCTTTGACAGCGAGGGACGTCCGTTCCGTCGCGACAAAGACAACGATGAGGATTAACAGTATCATTAGAGGATGTGTCAAAATGAAAATGACTACTCCCAAAAGTTACAGATTGTAACTGCAATACTTAAATAGGGGCGTATCAAGCTCTGTATTGAGTAATGATATGCCCCTTTCTTTAGTCTTTTAGGATGTTCTAATTTCAAATTATAAGTTCATCTTTTCAAAAAAATGAAATTTGACACACCCTCATGTTTATAAGGTGATGTTGTATTGCATACCGGACAGGCAGAACTGCTCCCGATAAGAGACAAATGTGTTAAATATGCCTAATATGGTGACAAAAGGATATGCCCATGGGTTCCTTTAAAAGGATTTATTCGTATCTTGCGCCATGAAAGGCGGATTATGTATAATATTCGGAATAATAAATATATCATGATATGAAAGCAAGATTTTATTTGTTGCCTTTGATGGCATGCGCACTTCTGTTTACAGGGTGTTATAATAAGCAGCTGCAGGCTCTACAGACTCAGAATGAGGAACTGAAAACTTCTTTGCAGGATGCTCAGGTACAGTTGGCTGGTTGTCGTTCGGATTCAAAGAATCTTCAGGAGCGCCTGAATGAAGCGCAGAAACTGAATACTGACCAGCGTGCGTCGTATGACGAACTTAAAAAGACGTTGGACAATAGTTTGCAGCAGGGAAGTGTGAACATATCCAAACTGGTGGACGAAATAAATGCTTCAAACAAGTATATCAAGCATTTGGTGGATGCCAAGTCGAAGTCTGATTCTTTGAATGTAGTGCTTACCAATAATCTTACGCGTTCTCTGAGTCGTGAAGAACTCAAGGAAGTGGATGTGAAGGTGCTGAAAGGTGTGGTATACATCTCTCTCAATGACAACATGTTGTATAAATCGGGAAGCTATGAAATCAGTGAGCGTGCCGGAGAGACTTTGGGTAAGATTGCGAAGATTATTATGGATTATGATGATTATGAAGTGCTTGTAGAGGGAAATACCGACAATGTGCCTATCTCCAGAACGAATATCCGTAACAACTGGGATTTGTCTGCATTGCGCGCTTCATCGGTTGTGCAGGCTTTGCAGACGCAGTATGGGGTGGATCCGAAGCGTCTTTCTGCTGCCGGACGTGGAGAGTATAATCCTGTTACGGACAATGATACGGAGGAGGGCAAGCAGCGTAACCGCCGTACACAGATTATCATTACTCCGAGACTTGAACAGTTTATGGATTTGATTGGAAAAGGACCTGAGATGGAGAACGCTGAATAGCAGGTTCCGGAAAGGGATGCTCTACCTGAGAGTTTTAGAGGCTGTATCTCTGTAGGAAAATGGAAAGGACTAAGAACGCGGAAGTTTTGTTGACCGGTAACGGTCGAATGAAACTTCCGCGTTTTTTCTTGACTTCACCATTGCGTATTCCGATGTGACATTCGATATAAATCAAAACATATTTAACGTGAGTTCGATATAAGCAGATAAATAATTTGTTTGAAAATTAGGAACATAGTAATAATCGTTTAAATGTTATAATTTGGTACTTTTGTCGCTATGTTCCTAATTTCCAAACAAATATTTTTGCGCCTGAAGGCTCAAAGACAGATAAATCACCTTGTCGGTCTTTTGCTGGCACAACTCGATATGCTTTTCCCGTTCTCTTCAATCACATCCTTCCACCGCAATCCCTTGACATCGCTGTAGTGTAATCCGCAGAAACAGGAGAACAGAAACATCATCTTCACTCTTGGGTTTCTGCATGGAGTGTCGATGAGTGCCTGCACTTCCTTGATGGTGAGGTGTTTTTTCTCCATCTTTCATAGTGGAGTTTTATGTCGGTAATATTTCGGTCTGTTCATTAATCGAATAAACTATCAACCAGATTGACCGTCTCGACCTTCTTGCTGTCAACGATTTTAACGTATATCTGTGTCGTTTTCACGTTGGAGTGGCCGAGCAACTTGCTCTTGTCTTGTACTCCTTGCTTTCGTCTACTCCGACATAGTCTTGTCGATGTGTTTTTTATGTATGAAGTGGTTGGTTGTGTGGTATTGTCGGCTTTTGTCTTGCAACCCTGCTCCAGAAAAACAAGGAGAATCAGTATTGTCCTGAGTCCAATACCGATTCTCCATTATATGCAGGCAAAAGCCTCATGCCTCTTATACGGAGAAGGCAATCCTAAAGATGATTGATACATATACCTTTCAGATACCACTCATACAGACGGTGTATGCCTTCGTCGATTTCAATTTTGTGATGCCATCCGAGACTGTGCAGCTTGCTCACGTCCGTAAGCTTCTTCATCGTGCCGTCAGGTTTCGACGCGTCCCAACGAAGCTCGCCCTTGAATCCTATTTCCGCCATGATTTTCTCTGCACACTCTTTGATGGTCAGATCCTTGCCCGTACCCACATTGATGTGGCAGTTGCGTATCTCCTTTTCGTCATGGTTGTAGGTGTCCTTGAAATCGACATTCAGAAGGACATGCACGCTCGCATCGGCCATCTCTTCACTCCACAAGAATTCTCTGAGCGGAGCGCCTGTGCCCCACAGCATCACGGCCTCCGGAGTGATGCCGTAGTGCCCCAGCACCTCAAGGATGTCCGCTTCAGCCGAACTGCCGTCCACGACCATCTTCTCGCCATTCTTCTGCATGCTGACAGGACGCAGACCGATGTCCTTGCGCACAGCCTCCCAGTCGCCCTCGTTGAGGCATTTTGCCAGATGAATCTTGCGAATCATGGCAGGAAGTACATGACTGTTCTCCAGATGGAAGTTGTCGTTCGGGCCGTAGAGGTTGGTCGGCATGACAGCGATATAGTTGGTTCCGTACTGGATGTTGAAACTTTCGCACATCTTCAGGCCGGCAATCTTTGCGATGGCATACGGCTCGTTGGTATATTCAAGAGGCGATGTGAGCAGCACATCTTCTGCCATCGGCTGCGGCGCCTCACGAGGATAGATGCATGTGCTTCCGAGGAACAGCAGTTTCTTGACTCCATGGCGGAAGCTTTCGCCGATTACATTCTGCTGAATCTGCAAATTCCGGTAGATGAAGTCCGCCCTGTACTGCAGGTTCGCCATGATACCGCCTACGTGGGCGGCGGCAAGTACCACGGCATCCGGTTGCTCCTCGTCGAAGAAAGCCTTCACTGCCGCAGCGTCTAAAAGGTCAAGCTCTTTGTGGCTCTTTCCCACAAGATTTCCGTAGCCGCGTGCTTTCAGATTGTTCCAAATGGCAGAACCCACGAGTCCGTGGTGTCCGGCAACAAATATTTTGGCTGATTTGTCCATTATGGTTCGTCTCCTTCCGCCTGATTATTTTACAATACCCTTCTCCAGATATTCTGCGAGATTGGTGCGTATGCGGTCGGTAGCTTTCTCCACAGCCACCTTCGCCATGTCGTGCTCCACCATAATCTTGACAAGTTCTTCAAAAGAAGTCTTTGCCGGGTCCCAGCCAAGCTCCTTCTTGGCCTTTGTCGGGTCGCCCCAGAGATTCACCACGTCGGTCGGACGGTAGAAGTCTGGAGACACCTCCACGAGCACCTTGCCTGTTGCCTTGTCATAACCTTTCTCGTCTATGCCCTCGCCCTTGAACTCCAGTTCTATGCCTGCGTGCTTGAATGCGTAGTAGCAGAATTCGCGTACAGAGTGCTGCACACCCGTTGCGATGACGAAGTCTTCCGCTTTCTTGTTCTGAAGGATGAGCCACATACACTCCACGTAGTCCTTGGCATATCCCCAGTCGCGCAGGCTTGACAGGTTGCCGAGATAGAGCTTCTCCTGCTTGCCCTGTGCTATGCGTGCAGCGGCGAGAGTGATTTTGCGTGTAACGAATGTCTCTCCTCTGCGCTCGCTCTCGTGGTTGAACAGGATGCCTGAGCAGCAGAACATATTGTACGCCTCGCGGTATTCCTTCACAATCCAGAATCCGTAGAGCTTGGCCACTGCGTATGGGCTGTATGGATGGAACGGAGTCTGTTCGTTCTGAGGAACTTCCTCCACTTTTCCGTACAGTTCCGATGTGGATGCCTGATAGATGCGGCATGTCGAAGCCAGTCCGCAGATGCGCACAGCTTCAAGTACGCGGAGCACACCCGTAGCGTCGACATCGGCCGTAAATTCCGGTGAGTCGAAGCTTACCTGCACGTGGCTTTGTGCGGCAAGATTGTATATTTCGTCCGGACGCACCTTGCTGACTACCTGCAGCATGCTCATAGAGTCGCTCAGGTCTGCATAGTGCAGGTGGAAATGCGGCTTGCCTTCAAGATGTGCTATTCTTTCGCGGAAGTCTACAGATGAGCGGCGTATGGTGCCGTGTACGTCATACCCCTTTTCCAATAAGAACTCGGCAAGATAAGAGCCGTCTTGTCCGGTGATACCGGTGATTAATGCAACTTTTCCCATAAAAATATTTATATAAAATGTGATATTGTCATAAATAGCCTATAATAACAAGGTATAGCAGATATGTAAATAACCCTTTGCAAAGATACGTTATTTTTGATTATGAGCAAAGTGGCCGGTGAAAATAGTTGATGGTTAAATGATTGTGTCTTGGTTTTTTGCTGGTGCTTTCACGGATTTTTTCTTGTGGAGCGTGTGGTTGTAAGTGGCTGTTTCCACGGGTTCTTTTTGTGGTTCTGAGGTTTTTGTGTTGATGTTTTCACAGACTCCTCCGTCGCTTCGCGCCACGCCCTCCGTCGCAAGCTCC
>CAZKOB010000118.1:0-11551 GCA_964554265.1 uncultured Bacteroides sp.
CTTTCTCAAACTCGTTCACCTTGAAAATAAATTTTGTTCACCTTGAAAAATTTTTCACAAGGCACTTTAAAACCATTTTCAAGGTGAACGAAATTTATTTCCAGCGTACTCTTTTTTCAGCCGAAGCACGCACGAATGTGAATAAATGTATTTTTTCAAAGCACAAATTGTATTATTTTTACATTTGAAGTTCAAGGCCTGAAAATGGCCTTAGAATCGCACAAACGGAACTTCGGTCGGGTTCAGCCGATTTTATGCGATTCTGCGAAGCTTGAATTTTAACATTTCAAATTGTCAGAAAAAGTTCGTAATTTATGACAAATAGACGGCGTGGCGATGGAAATATCCAAAATGATTTAATCCACCGGCCCTCAAACCACCTGACAAGACTTAACATCTACGAAAAAGAAAAGCAAAAGCAAACGGTAAAAAGGGAATGATGTACCGCTTGTCCTGATTGCTATTGGCATTTCATGCCCGATTTCACTGTCCGATTCGTATACTGACAACTGGGTATTTTTAGGTGCTGAGGGAAGAAAAAAGACAGGAGCACTTGTTTTCTGTGCTTTTTGCCATATCTTTGCCACCTCAAATATTCATTCATCTCAAAAAGAATACTGTTATGAAATTATCTAATTGTGTAGAAAGCTTCGAGGGATTCATCTGGAAGCGTGAAATCAATGTAAGAGATTTTATCCAGCGCAACTATACTCCGTATGATGGAGACGAGTCGTTCCTTGCAGGGCCTACGGAACGCACCACTAAGATATGGGCGAAACTGAGCGAAATGTTCAAGAAGGAACGCGAGAAGGGGGTATATGATGCCGAAACCCGTATGCCACAGTCGCTTACGACTTATGGCGCAGGATATATAGACAAGGAAAACGAAGTGATAGTCGGTTTGCAGACAGACGCTCCGCTGAAACGAGGCATCTTCCCGAAAGGAGGCATACGTATGGTGGAGAGTGCGCTTGAAGCCTATGGATACAAGCTTGACCCGGGCACGAAAGATATATATACGCGTTATCGCAAGACCCACAACGAAGGTGTGTTCTCCGCTTATACCAGCGACATACGCGCCGCGCGCCATGCACACATCATCACCGGACTGCCTGATGCGTACGGGCGCGGACGAATCATCGGCGATTACCGCCGTGTGGCTCTCTACGGTGTGGACAACCTCATCGAGGAAAAGAAGCGTTTCCTTGACCGTCTCGACATTCAGGAGATGACGGAAGAGTGCATACAGCAGCGTGAGGAAATCAGCGAACAGATAAAGGCGCTGAAAGATTTTGTGAAGATGTGTGCTAATTACGGCTTCGACGTCACCCGGCCGGCACAGGACGCTCGCGAGGCGGTGCAGTTTGTGTATTTCGGCTATCTTGGTGCAGTGAAAGATCAGGATGGGGCCGCAATGTCTATCGGCCGTGTGTCCACCTTCCTCGACATCTTCATCGAGAAAGATCTGAAAGAAGGGAAGATTACGGAAGAGGAGGCGCAGGAACTCATCGACCAGCTCATCATCAAGCTTCGTATTGTACGTTTCCTCCGTACGCCTGAATACAACGACCTGTTCTCCGGCGACCCAGTGTGGGTGACCGAATCGATAGGCGGACAAGGTGTTGACGGACGTTCGATGGTTACGAAGACAAGCTACCGCTTCCTCCATACGTTGCAGAATCTCGGACCGGCGCCGGAACCGAACCTCACGGTGCTTTGGTTTGCCAATGCACCGGAAAACTGGAAACGCTATTGTGCGAAGATGTCGATACAGACATCTGCCATACAGTATGAGAATGATGATTTGATGCGTCCGGACTATGGCGATGACTATGGTATTGCCTGCTGTGTAAGCCCTATGAAGATCGGCAAGCAGATGCAGTTCTTCGGCGCACGGGCCAATCTTGCAAAATGTCTGCTCTATGCCATCAACGGCGGACGTGACGAGATTACGGGCGAGCAGATTTCGCCGGAGTTTGCACCGATTACGAGCGACTATCTTGACTACGAAGAAGTGATGCGCAAGTTTGAGCAGATGATGCGCTGGCTAGCCAAAGTGTATGTCAACGCCTTGAAGATTATACACTACATGCATGACAAGTATGATTATGAGGCATTCGAAATGTCTCTGCACGATGGGGATGTATTGCGTACACGAGCTACCGGCATTGCCGGATTGTCGATTGTGGCCGATTCGCTTGCTGCCATCAAATATTGCAAGGTCAAGGTGCTTCGTGACGAGCGCGGACTGGCAACCGGATTTGAGCGCGAAGGTGACTACATTCCTTTCGGAAACAATGATGAAAACACCGACAAGCTTGCTCTTATGATTACGGAGAAGTTTATGGAATACATGCGCCAGCATGAGACATACCGCCATGCCGTGCCTACACAGTCGGTGTTGACAATTACCTCTAATGTGGTGTACGGAAAGAATACGGGCGCCACACCGGACGGACGTCATGCAGGTACGCCGTTTGCCCCGGGAGCCAATCCGATGAACGGAAGAGACGCCAAAGGAGCTGTCGCAGCCTTGTCTTCTGTGGCAAAGCTTCCGTTCCAGCATTCCCATGATGGCATTTCGTATACATTTGCCATATCTCCGGGTACTCTTGGAAAAGAGAACGACACACAGGTGACCAACCTTGTCGGTCTGCTTGACGGCTATTTCACTCCTGACGGAGGGCATCATCTGAATGTGAATGTGTTTGACCGTGAACTGCTTGTCGATGCGATGGAACATCCGGAGAAGTATCCTCAGCTCACCATCCGAGTGTCCGGATATGCAGTGAACTTTGTGAAGCTGACACGTGAACAGCAGCTTGATGTGTTGTCGAGAACGATAAATCACAGCCTTTAAAGGTCTGAAAATAGGAAATTTGGAGTCCGGGAGTTCTTTTTTGCCTGAATATGTGCAGAAAGGATATTGCCGGACTTCAATTTTTCAGTCTGGAGGTTGCCCGGTTTGTATCCGCGACATTTTGCAAGCCGGCATCAGGCTGTCTGCACCGGTTGGGGAAAGATCATTACAGACATTCTATACGGCCGATAAAACCTGACACAGTGGCGGAACAGAATATGAAAAGGCGGAACAGAATCGTTTGTGTCCGTACAATCGGTACAATCTCTTAAAACTTGTTTTTCTATGATAGGGAGGATACATTCTTTGGAAAGTTTCGGAACGGTAGACGGTCCAGGAATACGTTTTGTCATCTTTATGCAAGGCTGTCCCATGAGGTGTTTATTTTGTCACAATCCTGACACATGGGATGCAAAGGCCGATGTACGTTATGAGTTTACAGCGGAAGAACTTCTTGCGGAAGTAAGGAAATACAAGAGTTTTATCACCTCCGGAGGAGTTACGGTGACCGGAGGCGAACCGCTTATGCAGGCAGACTTTGTTGGTGGCTTCTTCAGGCTTTGCCGTATGGTGGGGATACACACGGCCCTTGACACATCGGGAGCGATATTCAATGATAAGTCCAAAAGGCTGCTTGAGCATACGGACCTTGTCCTGCTCGATGTGAAAACGGCTGATGAGGAGCTGCATAAGGAGCTGACAGGGTGTACGATAACCAATAACCGCTTGTTTCTCGACTATCTTCAGCAGACAGGCAAGCCTACATGGATACGGCATGTAGTGGTGCCGACTATGACAGATGATGACAGCCGTCTGCGCAAACTGGCAGAATATGTGGCGCAATATGATGTGGTGGAGCGTGTAGAACTGCTTCCTTATCACACCATGGGACGTTACAAGTATGAGAATCTCGGAATAAAGTATCGGCTTGAGGGAGTGCCTCCTGTCGAGAGAGAACGCATGAAAGACATAGCAGACTTGTTTCGTGAAGTTGTCGGATGTAAAGTCGTGGTGTAAGTTTGGTATGATACTTTTTTTTAACGCGAGTTCGGTTTAAGAAAGTCCTGTAAAATTGGTATCTTGTAAGTTTTTTTGGTGGATTCGCAGACTCAACTTATAATTCTTATGGTTGTAAGTCTGTGAAGACAACAGCAAAAACAACTGACTTTCTCAGGAACATTTCTTCTTTCTTTTTGATACAAAATCCATCCATCCCAGACGGAACTTTATTAACATAATTAAGATTCGTTTGCACTTGAGAAACTGTTAAAAATTCAATATTTTACAGACAAGTAACTGATAATCAATAAAAATGCCATTTCAACAAAACAGTGCAGTTTTAGGTGCAGGAAGTACAGGTAAAGACAAAATAGGATATATTGATAATCAACAAGTTATAAAATTGCTCGTCCAAGATTCCTGTTTTTCTCCACCTGAATCCATCTTTGTTTTCCGTGGCATTGAAAATTTTGATTTTGATTTTTTAAGAAATCAACTTTAGTCAATATCCAAATTCAGCCCGAAAAACGGACGTCTTCAAACTCGTTCACCTTGAAAATAAATTTCGTTCACCTTGAAATTTTTTTTAAACTGCCTTGTAAAAAAATTTTCAAGGTGAACGAAATTTATTTCCAGCGTACTCTTTTTTCAGACGAAACACATGCGAATGTGAATAAATGTATCTTTTCGAAATGCAGATTATATTATTTTTTACATTTGGGGTTCAAGGTCTGAAAACGGCCTTAGAATCGCGTAAATGGAACTTCCGGTAAGGTTCGGCCGATTTTATGCGATTCTGCGAGCCTTGAATTTTAACATTTCAGATTGTCAAAAAAAGTCCCCAATTTATGACAATCAGATAGCGTATGACGATATAAAGGTTCACGTCTGTATCCGCTTCGCTGCATTGAAAGTGAACCGGAGAGGATACTGAAACTTACAGACATAAAAATGAGCGTAGATAAAGTATCGGCTCTTGCCCATCTTAAACCGAACTCGCGTTTTTTTATATCAATAGCGGAGATTTTACAGAATGAATATATAATTAATATTAAAAACAGACGTGTCAATTTGTTAGGATGAACACCTTTTCATATTTTTGTAGATTGATGTAATATAGAAAAAATACGGATGTTATGATAATGAACAATTGGTTCGAGTGTAAAGTGAAGACAGAAAAGACACTTGAAGGAGGAGTGACGAAGAAAGTGAGCGAGACATATCTTGTCGATGCGCTTAACTTTACGGAAGCAGAAGCAAGAATAATCAAAGAAATATCCCCGTTCTGTAATGGTGAACTGACTGTTGCAGACATTAAGCGTGCCAAATATAGCGAGATGTTTACGTCTGACAATGAAGAAGCAGACAAATGGTATAAAGTGAAGTGCAATTTTATTACACTTGATGAGAAGACACAGACCGAAAAGAAGTCGGCGACACTGATGCTTGTGCAGGCAGGAGATTTGCGCGAGGCGGTGAGACGTTTCGACGAAGGCATGAAAGGCTCTATGGTTGATTATGAAATAGCCATGGTTCAGGAGACTTCCTTGCTTGACGTCTACCCTTACCAGGCTTCGGATACGGTTGAATATAAAAGCTGATGTCGCAGGCTCTTGTTCATTCTGAATAAAGATTGGTGTAATGGTTAGCGAGAATCTGAAAATCGTGAGCGAAAGCTTGCGCGAAGGCATAAGGCTTGTTGCAGTTTCCAAATATCATCCCATCGAAGAACTGAAGGAGGCATACGATGCCGGACAACGGATTTTCGGGGAGAGTCAGGTCAAGGAACTTGCAATGAAGGAGGCTGCGTTGCCGAAAGACATAGAATGGCACTTTATAGGCCATCTGCAGACGAATAAAGTAAAGTATATAGTACCGTTCATTTCGTTGATTCATGCTGTCGATACTTTGAAGCTCCTTAAGGAGATTGACAGGCAGGGCGCAAAGGATATGCGTACAGTCAGGTGCCTGTTGCAGGTACATATTGCCAAGGAAGAGACAAAGTATGGGTTTACACCGGATGAACTTTTCTCCATGCTTGAAGGAGGGGAATGGCGGGAGATGGTTCATGCGAGAATTGCCGGCATCATGTGCATGGCGACCAATACGGATGATGAGGAACTGATCAGAAGTGAGTTCCGCACTGTGCATCAGACTTTTGAGAAAGTGAAAAATTTGTATTTTGCTGATGATGACGGTTTCTGTGAATTGTCTATGGGCATGAGCCACGACTATCTGATTGCGGCGGATGAGGGAAGCACTCTTGTCAGAGTCGGAAGTAAGATTTTCGGAGACAGGGATTATTCGCAGAAGTCGGGTGTTTCATAAATTTATAAGATAAGCAATATGGACAGGAGAAAAGACATTGCAAGAGAAATTGCCAGAAACTACATGGTGATAAGTACTGACGGACTCAATAGACTGGCAGACATCCTCGTGCCAATGAAGTTCAGCCGTGGAGAATTGGTTCTTAAAGAAAACGAGGTGTGCAATTACATGTACTACGTTGAAAAAGGACTCGTGCGCCAATTCTACAGAAAAGGCGGCAAAGAGGTCACGGAACACTTGTCTTATGAAAATGGAATGGTGATATGTATAGAAAGCTATTTTCGGCGTGAGCCTACACGTCTGATTGTACAGACGCTTGAACCGTCCATGTTGTACGGCATTCCGTATGACGACATCCGTGAACTGACGAAGGTGTCATATGAGTTTTGCTCTCTTATGTTTGCAATACTTGAACGTTCCTTGATTATTTCGCAGAAGAAAGCTGATGTTATCCGTTTTGAAACGGCCAAGGAACGGTATCTCCGCACATTGCGTGAATATCCGGACATCATTCGGCGTGCACCGTTGCAGTATGTCGCGTCCTACTTGCAGATGACACCGGAAACCCTGAGTAGGGTCAGAAAGGCTACCAATGCACAGTCGTGAGCATGAGGGGAAAATTCTTAAGAAAAAAGAAGTCAGGAAAGATACCTATCATATAAGAGGGTGTGCCGAAATGAAAATGACTACTCCCAAAAGTTACAGATTGTAACTGCAATACTTAAATAGGGGCGTATCAAGCTCTGTATTGAGTAATGATATGCCCCTTTCTTTAGTCTTTTAGGATGTTCTAATTTCAAATTATAAGTTCATCTTTTCAAAAAAATGCGACACCTCAGGAAATCGCCGCCGAACGCCGGGCCAAAGCCATACCTTAATGGACGCCATGGAGGCGTGGATGCAGACAGCGGCAACCCGATGCACACCCTCCGACCTTTTGGGCAAAGCATTGGACTACGCCTACAAGCTATGGCCACGCCTGCGCAGATATGCGGACAATGGCATTTATCAGATAGACAACAACGCTGTCGAGCGCTGTCAACGACCATCGGTAATGGGGCGCAAGAACCGTCTCTTCAGCAAAAACGACCGTGGTGCCGAGGACATTGCCGTTTTCTACTCCCTGCTTGAAAGTTGCCAGATCGTTGGAGTCAACCAACTGCAATGGCTGACAGAGGTCCTTCAACACATCTCAGACGACATCCCGGAAGAACAACTGGTAAATCTTCTCCTACACAATAAAAAAATCTCAGGAATAGTTCCCGAGATTTTTTTATTGTGTAAAAGTCGGCTTAGTTCGGATGGTTACCTTGATACTGTAGAAATACGTGGATAAAATGAAATTTACAGAATAAAAGAACGCATGAGTTGAGAAACAAGACTGTATCCGCTAACTCATGCGCGAGTCCGTTTCGGAGTTCCAAATTACTGCCGAAAGGATTCTTCAGAAGAGATTATTTTACAACAACACGTTTTGATTCACTTGTTGTACCAATAGTCAAACGTATTACATACACACCTTTTGTCAACGACATATCAATAGTTTCTCCGGCAGAAGTAGCAACCAATTTTCCATCGATAGTATATACATTGGCATAAGCATTTGCAGGCAGATTGTTCATACAGAGCCGGCCGTCGGAAATTGTCAGGTTTGATTTTGCGAAGACTGTTCTTATTGACGTTATCGCACTGCCTTCAAAGATGTCGATGTCACGTTTGAGAATCTTTGCAGCCTTGTCGATTTCATCTTGTAAAGTTGAGCTTAATGCACCTTCACACTTTGAAACAGAAGCAGACAAATAGTCGAAATCTTCTTGCGTATAATTTCCGACTTCTGTTCCGATGACAGCATTGGCAAGCAATTTGTCAGCGTATTCGATAAGAGCCTGAAGCTCAGAATAATCGTTGTCTGTACGCGCCTCATTGAATTTATCAATGGCAAGAGTCAGTCTGTCAGCCATCTCGTTAACGGCACTCTGATTCAATGTGTTGCTGCCCACAGCAGTCTGCGCAATGGAAACCTCGCTTGAAAGTTCGTCAAATGCAGATACTGGATATTTGCCCGGACCGTCGCCTTTTTCTGGCTCTGCGTTCTTCATTGTCTCATTGGCATCAGCAATCACACTCTTGAGAAGCGAGAAGTCGATAACTACTTTTTGTGCAGTGAATGCCTCTGTGGCAGCATCAAGTGCTGTATAAGCAGCATCAATATCTTCTTGTGACATCTCCACATCGTTATAAACAGATTTAGCTGTCGCAACAGCGTTATTGAATGTTTCGATAGCTTCAGCAGGATATTGACCGTTGCAATCTCCTGCCACTGCTGTTGACTGTATATCCTCTGCTGCTGCGATAAGCGACTTGAATGCAGCACGGTCTACTGTTATGGCACTGTTTCGGAATGTGTCACGTGCATCAGTGAGAGCCGCAATTGCCGTTTCTGCATCTGTAGCAGCCTCCGCATCCTCTATTGCCTTAAGATAAACAGCTTTGGCAGCTTCTGTATACTGTCCTTTCTCTACACCCACAACTGCCGCATCATGTTCTGATTTGCATTCAGCAATAAGATTCTGTAAATATTCAGTAGCAACAGACCCTTCATGAGCCTTCTTTTTATATATTTCAGTGTCAGCAACAAGCTGTGCTGTAACTGCATCGAGATCGTCTTGATCTACAGCCTTCTTCGCATCGGCTTCAGCTTTTGCAATAACTGCAACAAAAGCTGTAATATCTGAAGCAAAATATTCGCCAGGATGATAACCTTCAACCATTGCTGCCTTGACGGTATTGGCCTGTTCAAGAGCGGCTTCAAAAGCCTCACGTTCAAGAGGTGTATCCTCGGAACCATCAGTTACATTCCAGTGCGAATTATTCTCGCTTGCAGCCTTGTCGCAATAAATTGTGCTACCATGATTTGATGCATCACAACCAAGATATCCCTTTCCTGCAACATTCTGTATGGTGTACATTTTCTCTCCATATATAGAGATGAACCATTTGGCTTCATCCGAAGACGCTTCGCTAACCCACTGTGTGTCCCACAGACTTGCCGTGCTCTTTGCAAGATATGAATCCGTAGCGAGGTTCTTGATATAGTATGCACCGGCTATGTCTGAAGGGATAAAAGAATATTTCTGTTCCGTTGTCTCATCGGTAGTAGCAAGTGTTGGCTGGGTGCTTTCTGCTTCCTGATACAATGTATTGTTGGAAACGTGTATAATATGATATTCCACACCTTCGACAGGAGGATTGGTCTTGTTGGCATCAAAATTCGCCATTGCCTCCAGCAACAAGTCCTTTGCTGCCGCATAATCTGTCATCTCCTGAGATTCGGCAATGGCATTGCCGAATTTATCATATGCTTCGGCAGAAATCATAAAAGCCTTGGCACCGCATAATGCAGGATTGATTCCGGCGTATTTATTCATTGCTGTTTCGAGTGTTTCCTCAAAATAGTACTTGTCATCACGTTCCGATACAGGTACAAATTTCTTGATGGTCCAACAGTTATTGCCACCGGTTCCATTTTTGTTTGAATATACACCAGCACCGGATGAAGTGGCATCAGTCCCGAGTACAGAGCCGCTGCCCATATTCTTCAACTGTATGAATATACCGTAGTCTACTACCTGAAATATGGCATTTGCAGTAGTAAGATCAATCGTTGAACTTGACTTTGTGTCCCAAGAGCCTTCACGATAGATATATGTTCCGTCTTCGGCTCTAAGATTGTATCCGTTTGCCACAGCGCCTTCCGGAGCCGGCACCAATGTAAACACTTGTGCAAGAGACTCGTCGTCTGCATCGTATATTTTTACATATCCGTTGTCACCTCCGGCTGTCAGGTAACGTCCGCTGTTGTGGATGAATGAATACTTGACACCTAAAGTAAACGGAGGATTTACAGAGTCGCGGTACAAGTTCTGTGCTGCAACGATGTCTGTATATGCATCGTTTACCTCTTGCTGCGTAGAAGCGGTTGAAAGCGCCTTCCGTGCAGCATCAATAGCTTCCTGCAAGGCCTTGCGTACTTCAGCCGTATATTCTCCTCTCTCATCGCCTTCTTCTGTGGAAGAAAGAAGAAGCTCTGCATCAGCGATAGCATTTTCAAGTTTGTCTGTTGAGAGTTCGGATGAGATTTCCACTTCGCCAAGGAAGAAGCAGTCGATGCTTGTGGCGGAATTGAGCCAGCCGAACTGTGCCACACAGAAAGGTTTTTCGGCTGTGAACACTGCTTGTGTCTGTACCCACGTATCTGCCTGGTAGTTGACAAGTGTTATCTGAGTGCCGGCATCTGTGGCAGAGCTGCCTTGACAAATCTTGCTATATTGCGTATTGCTTGACATTCCGGCGGCTGTGCGCTTCGCCCAGCAACTGAAAAGATAAGTTTTCCCTTCTGTTACAGGCCAACCGGTCTTGACAGACTGTGCAGAGTCGCTTCCTCCTCCGCTAAGGGCTGAAAGACAGGCTGTACCATCAGGACCTCCACCCGGAACAATTGCAAAATTGCTTTCTGACAATGCGGTGTTGTCTCCTGCGGTCCAGTCCACTAATCCGTCGTCAAATGAAGGATTGGCAATAAGATTAGAGCCTCTCACAATAAAAACACCATCATCAGTCTTGATCTTGTCACCAATCTGAGGGATGTAGTTCTGCGCACCGGCAGAGTAGGCGCACAAAAATCCGACGAGCATCAAACAGACACTCCGAATCAGATTTTTCTTTCGACGAAAAGAGTTTTGCTTTTTCATCATAGCATTAATTGTTTTTTGAGTTAAAGAATTATTTTATTTAAAACTATTGTCGAGTTAAACGAAGATAACAACGGCAAAATTATGGGTTTGAAATGAAAGAAGAAAGGTTTTGAAGTGCATCAAACACGAAAGATTTATATTTCAACTTTTTTTACTGCTTTTTCTAATGCAGAAGTGTGCTCGTTCAGCCCGATAAGAAGAAAAAAAACGGTTGAATCCGATGTTTGGGCATTGGCGATAATTCAAGATATGCGTTAAGGTTGAGGCATAATATACGCGAGTCCGGTTTGATTTTCAAGTTGAAAAAGTTCCGGTTGTCCCTTGCTTTCTACAACATGTATCTGCAGTGTTTCCGGCTTGTTGTCGAAACAAGGAAGTTTTTCAGTTTTTTTGCTGATGCATTTACAGGCTTCTCTTGTGATTTTAAGCAGATGGATTCACGGACACCTCCGTGATTCTTATGGTTATAAGTTGTTGTATTCACAGACTCCTCTTGTGATTCTTATGGCTGTAAGTTGTTGTATTCACAGACTCCTCCGTCGCTACGCGCCACCTCCCCTAACTTAGGGGAGGAGCCTGGTTACCTGTTCGGTGTAAATGCTATTGTATT
>CAZKOB010000119.1:0-11489 GCA_964554265.1 uncultured Bacteroides sp.
CTTTATCGCTATGTTCCTAATTTTCAAACAAATTATTTATCTGCTTATATTGAACTCATGTTAAATAAGGTCAATGTTCTTGTCTGTTCTTACATCTTTAGTAATTTTCTCTCAAATGGAAAATTATACGATTAAATAAATAAAAGTCAATGAATAGCTGTAAAAGTAACTTCATTTAGAGATGCTGAAATATGTTGTATTATAATAATCATTTTATTGATATAGTTATTTTCCGACTTTGGAGGAAAATCCTCGACCGTGAGGAAGGGCAAGTTGGTTTTTGTATGGAAGAATACTTTCTGTCGTACAAAAACACAACTTGCTCTGTTCGTTTGAACAGAAAATCCACTTAAAGTGGATTGTGTCTCCATGTCCATTTACAGCTATAATTATGTTAATAAAACTCCGTCTGTCATGGATGGATTTTGTGTCAAAAAGAAAGAAGAAATGTTCATAAGAAAGTCAGATGCTGTTGCTGTTGTATTCACAGACTCCTCCGTCGCAAGCTCCCCAATTGCTCCTATTCCGCAATTGCCCCTAACTTAGTGAGGAGCTTAGTTCGATTGCTGATGTAAATACATTAACCTGTCATTGGTATTCCAACGAGCAAGGTAACCAGGCTCCTCCCCTAAGTTAGGGGAGGTGGCGCGACAGCGACGGAGGAGTCTGTGAAGACACCAGCTTTAAATCATCAAAGTGTGTATAATAGTTGGGCATTTGAAACTATTCCACGCTTTTTTATTCCTATCTTTACACCATCAATATAAAAAACAGTTTTCAGAATGAAGGAATACGATACGGATTGGATGTGGGATGACCTTGAAAAAGTTTTCTTTTCTGACAACTCATTCCGATATAAGTATACATATTATTACAACCTGCTGAACAGGGTTTGCATAGAGTTTGTGAAGCCGTTGAAAACGGACTATACAGACTTCTTTTCCCGGTTGCAGGCTGTATGTCGATTGACAGAATATCCGTTACGGAATGTGGATGCATTCAGATGGAGAGCGCGCAGAGTGATGGATGGAAAGGAAGAAGCAGATGAAGAAGCCTATCTTGTGGACACTAAAGCTTTTGTTGAAGCCTTGTCGAAATTTACAGAAAGTTCCATACCAGACAGGATAAAGCGCAGTCTGCCCGACAATTTAGTCCGTCCGGCACTTGATATGGTGAAAAACAAACGCAGGAAAAGGTGTCGCTTTGTGGCTGTATGCAAGGATGAAAATCATATTCATGCTGTCAGCAGGGATTTGCCGGGAGAGGACATGATAAGAATAGATTTCACGGCAAACGAACATACTGTAGCAGCAGCGTCACTTGTGGAACAAGATACACAATTCAATGCCGTGGATTTCACAACAGATGCAAAGGGGGTACTACATCCGCAGATAATAGTTGTCAATCCGGATGTTCTACTTGACATCAGTACGCTCACATCTTGTGTAAAACCATATGGCAACAGTCCGTTCAACTATTTCCTGAAGAAATTTGATGATGTTCAGACGTCGGCTCCTATATTGCTCGGACAACTTGCCAACCAATTTCTTGACGATTGTATAAACAACAGCCATGCGGACTACAAGTCTTCAATGAAAAAGGCTTTTCGCGACTATGCATTGGAGTTTTCGGCATGTGAAGAGATAGACAAAGCTTTCTTCTATGAATGTGAGAAACAGTTTCTGAACATAAAACAAACTGTTGCATCTATTCTTCATAATCTGGATTTTGCAGGAAGCACAGGCGGTATTCTGCTGGAACCATCGTTCTTCTGCGAGACTCTCGGACTGCAAGGTCGAATGGACTTTCTGAGAGGAGACTACAAGTATCTGATAGAATTGAAGTCCGGAAAGATGGATGAATACCGGAAACGTCCTCATGAAGAGCATCTGTTGCAGATGATATTATATAAAGAAATCCTGTATTATAATCTGGATGTAAACAGATGGAGTGTTTGTGGTAACTTATTGTATTCGAAGTACCCGGTGCTGCAAGAACAACGAACAGTCGTCGAGATGGTGAGAGAGGTCATGACATTGCGGAATAATATTGTAGCCGTTGAGCAACAACTTTGTGAAGGCAAGGGCAGAGAATACGTCCGTCTGCTTACTCCTGAGAAATTGAAGAGGAAACCGATAAATGAGAAATTCTGGGCGCAATGGTGCGTGCCGTCGATACAGAAGATTCTCAATCCGTTACAGAAGATGGATGATTTGACCGCAGATTATTTCTATACATTCTTACAGTTCATAGAGCGAGAACAATATTTTGCGAAGACAGGAGACGGAAGAATAGAGTCGACGCGCGGAATGGCAAGTTTGTGGAATGCAGACATTGATGTAAAGAAAGAAAACGGTGATATTATAACAGGGTTAAAGATACAGGAAATAAGATATGACGAGAGTAGAGCAGTGGAAGCGGTTCTTCTCAGTATGCCGTATGATTGCGACAGTCCGAATTTCCGAATCGGCGATGCCGTGATTCTATATCAATGGGAGAGTGCAGACGATACTGCGGTTAACCATCAGATTATACGTTGCAATGTTGAAGATTGTTCGGACAACAACCTGTGCCTGTTGCTACGTTACAAGCAGCGCAATGCGGAAATATTCTGCAAAGACACCGCTTTTGCTGTGGAGCATGATTATATAGAATCGACATACCGTTCGCTGTACAACGGTTTGTTTGCTCTCGTCAAGGCTCCTGCCGAACGACGCGAACTGCTGTTATGCCGTCGTCTGCCGGAAACAGATCCTTCCGTCAGTCTCTGCAGGACATATTCCAACCCACAGATAAACGATGTTGTGCTCCATGCGAAACAAGCTAAAGATTATTTCCTTTTGGTAGGTCCTCCAGGCACAGGAAAAACAAGTGTTGCCCTGAAGGCTATGGTTGAGGAATTTATTTCGGAAGAATATACGATATTGTTGCTTGCATACACAAACCGTGCTGTGGATGAGATTTGTGCCATGCTTGAAAATATAGAAGGAGGATGCCCGAATTACATACGAATGGGGAAGGAACTGATGTGTGCTCCATGCTATAGGAAAAATCTGGTTGGGCGTGTGACGGAAAAATGTACAAACCGACAGAAGATAGCGGAACTGCTGGCCGATATAAAGATTGTAGTCGGAACTGTGGCATCTGTAAGTGCAGCACGCAGTCTGTTCAGATTGAAGCATTTTGATGTGGCAATATTCGATGAAGCGTCACAGATACTTGAACCGCAGATTTTGGGAATCCTTTGCGAACATTATGACAATGGAAGCTGTGCGATAGATAAATTCATAATGATAGGTGATCACAGACAGTTGCCGGCTGTTGTAGTACAGGAAGAAGACGTCTCACATGTTTCTTTGGAAAAGCTGAGAGCAATAGGTTTGGAGAACTGTGCAAACTCGATGTTTGAACGCCTTCATACCTTTGTAAGCAAAAACAAGGAATATTGTTCGGGAATTGTTGATTTTCTGAACCGGCAAGGGCGTATGCATCCGGATATAGCCGAGTTTGCAAGCAGCCGTTTTTATTCGGACAGACTCATTGCTGTGCCTGTAAAGCATCAGACAGAATGTCTGCCATATGTTGACTATGATAAGAACGAAAGCCTTGTGGCCTCTCATCGTGTGGCTTTTATCGACATCCCTTTGCCGGAGGTGGAAGAAAGACAGCCTAAAGCTAACATGAAAGAAGCGGAAAAGATTGTTGAAATCGTGAGTATTCTGGTAAATCTGTCGGAAAAAAACGGTATTGATTTTGTACCGTCAGAGCAGATCGGCATAATTGTGCCGTTCAGAAGGCAGATTACTATTGTTCGCAGGCAACTTGAACTTAAGGGGATAGAATGTGCCCGGGACATGCTGATTGATACCGTTGAACGTTTTCAGGGGAGCCAGAGGGATGTTATCATATATGCTACGACGATTACGCAGCCGTATGAACTTGGTATTCTGTCCAATGTGGTAGTCTTGGACGGAAGTATTGTCGACCGTAAACTCAATGTGGCTGTGACTCGTGCGCGCAAACAACTTTTTATTCTCGGAAACAAACAGTTACTGATGCGTAATCCTGTCTATAAGGAACTGATAGCATTTGCAGAGAAAAAACAGTAAAGATACTGTTTTTTCTTAGTGGCATTTCTTCTTTCTTTTTGACACTAACTCCACCCATAGCGAACGGGGCTTAATACGGTTCATCCGACATTTGGAGTGACGGCCTTTCTTTTTCATGATGACTCCTATTTTTATATATAGCAAACTGTTTCGGGCCTCGCAGCAGATGCTTCCGTACAAAATACTATATTTTTGGAGCGATTGCACAGGCAAGATGAAATCACCTCTCTGAAAAATCAATTCCACCGCATTGTTTTCTTAAATCAGCACTGCTGATTGTAAAAACTGCACTGCTGATTGTATAATCTGCACTGTTGATTTTATAATCAGCACTGCTGATTATAAAAAACTGTACAGCAATTTTGACTTTTCTGTGAGGAGAATTTAATTTTTTTATAGGCTGTAACAAAATGAGTTTCAGTATTCTACAAAAACAATTCAGCTCATGTTGATTTACACCAATCATTTTATAGTATAAAACACTCATCGTAACTTTGCGACACAAGAGAAACGCAATATTAAATCTTACATTATCATGTTATGGATAATTAAAGATACAAATACACAGAGTTCAAATACCACTACAAATACCCTCATCCATCAGTGACAACCGACTGTGTAATCTTCGGATTCGACGGAACCAAGCTGCATGCGCTTCTTGTGCAACGAGGCATATTGAAAGCATCGTACTTGCCGACCGGCTCAGCCGCAATAAATTCAGCATACTCAAAACATTATTTATCACAACAGTTTTTTGTTTTTTTTCCAAAAAAGTCTAACTTTGTCACGTATTTGGAGTTCGACACGAAATCGTATACATTTTACTCCAAAAGGAAATGCGATACTCCATTTTAAAAGAACAACAAGTTACATACATCATTTAAATAAAAACTTTTATGGAAAAGAGTCCGTTGCAAATCGCAAGAGCCGATTACCAGCCAAAGTTGCCGAAAGCACTTCTGGGTCCGGTAAAGGCAAAAGAAGGTGAACCGACACAGTCTGTCGGAAATCAGGAAGAAATCAAGAAACTGTTCCCTAACACTTACGGCATGCCGGTTATCGAGTTTGAGAGCGGTGAGGCACAGTCACTTCCTCCTTTCAATGTAGGTGTGATCCTTTCGGGTGGACAAGCTCCGGGTGGACACAATGTTATTTCGGGCCTCTTCGATGGTATCAAGAGTCTGAATCCGGACAGCAAGCTCTATGGTTTCATTCTCGGTCCCGGAGGTCTTGTAGACCACAAGTATATGGAACTTACAGCCGATCTGATTGACGAATACCGTAACACGGGTGGTTTCGACATCATCGGTTCCGGCCGTACAAAGCTTGAGGAAGTATGGCAATTCGAGAAAGGAATCTCCATCATCCGCGAACTTGGCATCAAGGCACTTGTAATCATCGGAGGTGACGATTCTAACACCAATGCTTGTGTTCTTGCAGAATATTATGCAGCAAAAGAATATGGTGTACAGGTTATCGGTTGCCCTAAGACCATCGACGGCGACTTGAAGAATGCCCAGATTGAAACCTCATTCGGTTTCGATACTGCCTGCAAAACATATTCAGAACTTATAGGAAACATTCAGCGTGACTGTAATTCAGCTCGCAAATATTGGCACTTCATCAAACTGATGGGACGTTCGGCAAGCCATATCGCCCTTGAATGCGCTCTTCAATGTCAACCCAACATCTGCCTCATAAGCGAGGAAGTAGAAGCAAAAGGAATGTCGCTCGATGAAGTCGTTACATACATTGCAGAAGCAGTGGCGGCCCGCGCTGCAGACGGAAACAACTTCGGTACAGTACTCATCCCTGAAGGCCTCATAGAGTTTATCCCTGCTATCAAGAGACTTATCGCTGAGCTTAATGATGTTCTTGCAACTCCTGAAGCCAAGGATGTTGCCCGCAACAAGCAGATAGACTTTGTAAAGGAACATATTTCGGAAGAAAATCTGAAGGTATTCAACTCACTTCCAACAGATGTCGCTTCACAGCTCGCGCTCGACCGCGATCCTCACGGAAACGTACAGGTTTCGCTCATCGAAACAGAGAAGCTTCTCTCTCACATGGTAGCGAACAAGCTGGACAAGATGAAGAAAGCCGGAAAATATGTCGGAAAGTTTGCGGCACAGCACCACTTCTTCGGTTATGAAGGACGTTGCGCTGCTCCGTCGAATTACGATGCAGACTATTGCTACAGCCTCGGATTCAACGCTTCTCGCCTCATAGCAAACGGCAAGACAGGATATATGTCTATCATCAAGAACACGACAGCACCGGCTTCAGAATGGATTGCTGGCGGTGTACCTATCACTATGATGATGAACCTTGAAAAGCGTAATGGTAAGATGAAGCCAGTAATCCGCAAGGCTCTTGTTGAGCTTGATGGCGCTCCGTTCAAGTATTTCGCTTCAAAGCGCGATGTATGGGCACGCTACACAAGCTATGTATACCCAGGACCGATTCAGTATTTCGGCCCGACAGAAGTCTGCGACCAGTCTACGATAACTCTCAAACTTGAGCAGGCATAAAAACAGGCTTATAGCTATATTGGAGGCTTATTAAATTTATCCGCCATTTTAAGAGTCCTGTACAAACCGTTTTCAAAAGTTGAAGAAGGGCATGGCGAGCCATGTGACAGATGAAACTTGACGGGAACAAGCAGGACAAAACTTAAAAAGAACGGAATACAAGCATTTGTATCTACTGAATTTTGAAACAGCCTCGCACATCAGGAAATTAGGAATTGGCAGTTGAAGACTGTCGGATTACGGCTTCAAGTCCGGTCTATACTCTATCTTTCGGACAACGAGTGAGGAACGACTGCATTCAAACTCCGATTCCTAATTTCTGCTTTTTCTGCCATAAAGGTTATACAACCCAAAGGTCATCATTTCCGGATTTGGGATTCTAAAGGATATCTATATATGCAAACAAACAGAAAGCAACACGCCAAACCAATGAAACGAAGAAACGGACAGAAAAAGGCAAAGGCTTCTCACAGGTCATTTCATCGTATTCCCTCTTATTTGTTGTGGACATTGCTTTCTGCGATTGTCATAATATACATCTTCTTTTTCTATCGCACTTTCGTCGGACCTTACTCTTTCAGATGGAAAGCTCTGTATGGGAATGTGACATATCCGGACGGTAAAGTGAGGGGAATAGACATATCTCACTATCAAGACGAGATAGATTGGGAGAAACTCCGGAATGCCAACATACAAGGCTCTCCTATCAATTTTGTATTCATCAAAGCAACGGAAGGAAGAGACATGCTTGATGAAAACTTCAACCAGAACTTCTTCAATGCTCACAAAAACGGCATCTTACGTGGGGCCTACCATTTCTTCAGCACCAAAAGTTCGGGCAAAGAACAGGCAGACTTCTTCTGCAAGATGGTGCAGCTCGACGAAGGGGATTTGCCTCCCGTGCTGGATGTTGAAGTTATTGGAGAACTCAGTCCAGGACGTCTGCGTACTGAGGTTTTGAGATGGATGGACATCGTCGAGAAACGCTATGGTGTCAAACCGATTCTTTACACCTCATACAAGTTCAAGACTTTATACCTGAACACTTCAGAATTTGACGCATATCCTTACTGGATTGCCCATTACTATGTAAACTCGTTGCAGTATGAGGGAGAATGGAAATTCTGGCAACATACGGACGCAGGACATGTGGACGGCATAAGAAATTATGTAGATGTCAATCTTTTCAACGGTTCGTATGAAGAATTGAAGGCATTGACCATCAATACAGAATTGTAGACAGTCATAAAAATTTAGATGTAAATACAAAACATGGACTATTTGATAGCTCACTTCAAGATAAATCCCATAACGGATGATGCCTGCGATGTGCTCGCCGCTCTGCTGTGTGATATCGGATTTGAAAGCTTTGAACATACAACGTACGGTATCAACGCTTTCATACAAAGAGAAGTATTCAATAAAGCCGACTTGGATGATGTTGCGGACAACTTCATCATGCCAGATGTGTCTGTAAGCTATTCTGTAGAACAAACCGACAACCGTGACTGGAACGAAGAATGGGAAAAGAACAGTTTCAAGCCTATCGTAATTGACGGACTATGCGTGATTCATGGCACAGCCCACGGAAACCTCTCCTCCCTTCCTTATGATATTATCATAAATCCACGTATGGCTTTCGGTTCCGGCACACACGATACAACCTGGATGCTCGTACGTATGCTACTTTCATCCGACTTTTCCAATCAAACGGTACTCGACATGGGATGCGGCACATGCATACTCGGTATCGTCATGTCCATCCGCCACGCTTCGTCTGTCGTGGCAATAGACATAGACAATGCAAGTGTGGAAAACGCCAAGGACAACTGCCAGCTCAACGGTATAACCAACATCAACATCATTCATGGAGACGCGTCTGCCATCCCTGACAGAACGCGATTCGATACAATTGTTGCCAACATACACCGCAACATTCTCATACGCGACCTTCCTTGCTATGCAAAAGCTATGAGTATCGGTGGTAATCTATACTTAAGTGGCTTCTACACGGAAGATGCTCCTGCCATAGTATCCTCAGCAAAAGACAACGGATTCGTTCATACTGACACCATGACACGGAATGACTGGTGTGTGCTCAAATTCTGCAAAAGGGAATGACCGTACCACTTAACCTGCATTCCACTCTTTTTATGACAAGCAGATTTTTCCAACCCACTATCTTAATCATGAAATTAAAAACATTCTTATTCTTTACAACTCTTGCCTTGACCTGTAATACGCTCTGCGCACAGAATACAGATGAAGCCAAGCGTCGCCCGCGCCACCATTTTGACGCAGACTGTCCGGATGTACACGATCCGGTAATGGCATACGAAGACGGAAAATACTATGTATTTGCAACCGGAAACGGAATCAGCGTTATGTCGTCTTCCGACATGAAGACCTGGAAAGAAGAAAAGACGGTATTCAGCAAAGCTCCTCAATGGGCCGTAGATGCCATTCCCGGATATTGGGGGCATACATGGGCTCCGGACATCCATTATTCAGACGGACTCTGGTATCTGTATTATTCCTGTTCTTCCTTCGGGAAAAATACATCTGCCATAGGAGTAGCTGTGAACAAGACTCTCAATCCTTTGTCTCCGCAATACGCATGGGAAGACAAAGGAATGGTGCTGTGCTCCACACCGGAAAAGAACAACTGGAATGCCATTGACCCCAATCTGATAATCGACAAAAAAGGCACTCCTTGGTTGTGTTTCGGTTCTTTCTGGGATGGCATACAGATGATAAAACTTGACAAAAATATGCATACTCCGGCTAAACATGCCAAATATAAAACCATATCACGCAGGAAGGACAGCGCCAAATCGGACAGTTTTTCCGGCGAAGCAAATGACAACGCTGTTGAGGCTCCATTTATCATCCGCCATGGTAAATACTATTATCTGTTCGTTTCTTTCGACTACTGTTGCCGTGGACTGAAAAGCACCTACAAGACGGCTGTCGGACGTTCCAAAAAGATAACCGGCCCTTATACAGACAAGGACGGACGGAACATGGAACACGGAGGAGGCACCATACTTCTTGCTGCAGATGACAACTATGCCGGAATCGGACATTGCTCAGTGTATGAATTTGACGGACAATGGTATATCATCGCCCACGCTTATTCAAAGGCTCACAATGGTGCGTCAAAACTTCTCATACGCAAAATGAACTTTGATTCGGAAGGTTGGCCTATATTGGAATGAACATTATTGCTGAACATGGAATCACTAAATGATTTTTTCATTCAATACGGCTATTGGGGAATGGCTATAGCCTCTTTTCTCGCGGGCACATTCATCCCTTTTAGCAGCGAGGCCGTGATGGGCGCTCTGCTCGCCACAAGTTCTATGGACCCCATGCTCACAATCATAAGTGGCACTGCAGGAAATGTCTCCGGTTCTATGGTCAACTATTACATCGGCTCACTTGGAGATCCCGATAAAATATCCAAGTGGTTTAAGATAAAAGAACGCAGATTGAGACAAGCACAGAATTATGTAGAGAAGCATGGTTCGTGGATGGGATTCTTTGCATTCCTCCCTATACTCGGCACAGCCATATCAGTCGCACTCGGCATGCTGCGTGCCAATGTCGCAGGTGTGTTTCTTTCTACACTTACCGGGAAATTCCTTCGCTATCTGATTGTGGCTTATTCTGTCATAGCACTGAAATAAACGCATTTATATACCAAGTCAAAAATTTATATGAAAATTCATATCATTAGCCTAATCACTATTGCCATACTTGCAACAACGTCTTCTTGTAACAACAATGCCAATAAGAAGGCTGCGACAGACAACGAAAAGATTGTCGCAAACAAAAAAACAACCAGACATCACATTAAAGTGGCTGGCAATTTCTATCAGATAACGAACATAGGAAGTATTGACATTGTATTCTCAGAAGGAGACTACAATATAGACGTGGAATGCGACTCTTCCCTTCTGCCATACGTTTCCGCTACTTTTGATTCAGGAATACTTACCGTATGCATGAAACAAGAAGAGAAGGCTGATATAGATTGGGATATAGCCCAATCGGATGTTGCACTTTATGTATCATGTCCCAACATAAGGTACATAGCAATATGCGGTTCCGGTTCTTTCAAGTCGATAGGAAAAATCCACTCCACAGACATGCAAATCGGGAACTTTGGTTCTGGAGACATTGAACTTGATTCTGTTGAATGCGAGACTTTTGAATACGAACTGCATACGGATAGCAAAATTTCGTTCAACAACATACACTGCAACAAAGCCAAACTAATGTCTCATGGAACAGGCCATATAACATCCGACATTGATGCCAACACAGTATATGCAATCATAGGAGATGCCGGTGATATGGAGTGCAGTTTCCGAGCTGACAATATAGACATAGCTTCTTTGTCAACAGGAAACGGCATTTTCAATGTAGAAAGCAAGAATTTGAATGTGTCAGCTCATGGGAGCGGCAAGATTGTGCTCAACGGACATGCAGACCAGCCCAACATAAGGTCCGGCAAAAATGCCTTGATAGAAAACAACCTCCATTAAAAAGGAATAAAAGGCTTGCGCTATTTCAGCAGCATATATATTCCCATAGCCATAAAAAAGTGAGGCTGTGTCAAAATAGGCGCAGCCTCTTTTATGCCCTTTGAGATATCAATATTGGCGAGGTGTTTGATTTTTGAGGATTTCGCCAAAATATTCGATTCACAGGAGGTAAAATTTGAAGTATAATGAGAAACAGGCCATTTTGAGGTGTATTTCCCCCGTTTTTGGCCTGTTTTTTCATTTTTCCTGTTTTCGTCATGCGTTACCCAAATCGCGAGTTACCCAGTCTTCGACCAATC
>CAZKOB010000120.1:0-11385 GCA_964554265.1 uncultured Bacteroides sp.
TGATTTTTTGAGCTTTTCAGCCTCCCATTTGACCTATAGGTCTAATTTTATAACTTACTGATTATCAGTACATCCTATTTTATCCCAACCTGTACTTCTTGCACCTAAAACTGCACTGTTTTTGCTAAAATAGTATTTTGCTGATTTTCAATTGATTATCAATAAATATTCAAGGATTTGACAATCTGTGAAATGTAAATGAATCTTAATTATGTTAATAAAGATCTGTTCGCCATGGATGGAATTAGTGTCAAAAAGAAAGAAAAAATGTCCGTAAGAAAATTTGAGGCTTTTGCTAATGTATTCACAAAAATCATAGGAGGAGTCTGTGGGTACATCTGCAAAAAAACTTGCAAGATTACCGACTTTTTACAGGAAAATATATTCTTTTACCTTTTTGGGGCTGCTTCTGTTTGTATAACCGCTCGAAAACAAAAAGATGAACCATTGGCCGGAGGAGTTCCTTAACGTGGGGCCATCGGAGAACATACCTCGCCAGTCTGCAGACGCAAGGTTACAAGGTGCTTTCCGCACAGCATGTGAAGGGGCGCTTACAAAGTAATGATGGGAAAAATAGAAGGGCGGTACCCGGGCATCTGGGTCGGCCGGCATTATGGGATACCCCGGATGTGGTATATAAAATGCCATCAGAACGGTATTGCATGACTTCCGGTTCCGGCTTATCTTTGCACCATATTTTTAATACTTCATAAAAGATGACAATGGTAGTTGCCGAGTTTAAGGTAAAAGGAAAAGGGACGAGAAGAAGCGGAAAGCTGAACCGTTTCCAATGGTCAACGGTCTGTGTCTGTTGGCATAGGGGCATGCGAATGTGCCGCCGGGCACAATAATAATGGATCATGGAGGAATGAGCCCCTCCGTACTGTAGTGCAGTCGGCTTACAGGCATTTCATGGAAAGAGAAGTGGAAGTCTCTATGGACTGGAAATAACGACCATACTTCAAATAATAATTTATAACTAACTATTGTAAGAATATATCCGTAATAATTGTAATAATCATATGCTTTTTATTTTTATTCAGAAAGACAGGGGCCGTTTTATACAAACGCTTCTTGCAATATTGTTTTTGTTCTTCTGTGGCCATGCCAGAGGAGAGCACATAAGAGGAAAAGTGACAGACAATGCCACGAAAGAACCAATCATAGGCGCCACGGTTATGGATGTGGCACAAAAGAAGGGTACTGTCACGGATACGGATGGAAAATTCACATTGGATGTGCTGTCGTTGCCGGCACAACTGCTTGTCAGCTATATCGGCTATAAGCCGCAGGAAGTGACGGTGAAAGAACTCTCCGGTGAAATCAATATAGAACTGGACGAGGATATGACCGGACTGGATGAAGTGGTAGTGATAGGTTACGGCACACAACGTCGCACGCAACTGACCGGTGCGGTGACGAAGGTTTCTGCAGACGTGTTCAGTACAGCTACGACCCCCACCCTTGATGGAGCGCTCAGCGGAGCAGTGGCCGGATTGAACGTCACGGCCTCGTCGGGACAACCGGGCAGTGGCTCGAGCGTGCGTATCAGGGGTGGAAATTCGGTTAATGCAAGCAACGAACCGCTCTATGTCATTGACGGCTTTATCTATTACAAGGATGCCAGTTCTTCCAAAACAGGGCTTGGCGCCATTGAAAGCAGCTTGAACCCGCTATCGACGGTAAATCCTTCGGACATAGAATCGATAGAGGTGCTGAAGGATATATCGGCAACGGCCATCTACGGGTCGCGTGGTGCGAACGGGGTCATTCTTGTCACTACAAAGAAAGGCATCCGGGGAAAGGCCTGTGTCAGCTACCGCTTCTCGTCCGGATTCGACAAAGTGAGCAAGAAACTCGACCTGATGGATGCAAACGAGTGGGCTGCCTTTCAAAAGACTTACTTTTACAACAAGGGAGGATATACCGATGGGCAGATAGCCGTACTGGGTGAAGGCACCGACTGGCAGGAGGCAATGTTGCGCACTGCTTTCAGGCAGAACCACGAAGTGTCGGTGAACGGAGGTGGAGAGAAATCGCGATATGCATTTTCTGCCAACTATGCAGACCAGCGGGGGGTCATTGTCAATTCCGGCTTCAAACGCTACAATTTCCATCTGAATGCTGACTGGAAGCTGTTCGACGGACTGACATTCGGACTGTCGGCCACCTATGGAAAAAGTATACAAGACGGACTGACCACTACGGAGGAGGTTGCTTATAATTCATCGCCCTATTCGGCAGGTATCACCAACAGTTTCGTTTATGGATTGCTCACTCCGCAGGTAGTACCTGTTTACAACAAGGACGGCTCCTACAACTATTCCAATCCTTACGAGTATGCTTACTTCGCCATCGGCAACAAGGCTTCCAATGCGGTTTCCGATTTGAAGAACTCCGTGGCGGAGAGCATCAACAGCTACTTGTTGTCCAACGTATGGGTACAATATGCGAGCGGGGATTTTACATTCAAGGTGAACTTAGGGTTGAACAGGGAGCAAATCAGGCAGAACTATTTCTCCCCTTCCTATACCTCTCTGGGACTTGCCAACGAGGGAGTGGGAGGCATCGGAAACAAGGCCAATGAGATATGGCAGCAGGAATACACGCTGGCATGGGGCAGGCAGCTGAACGACATGCATTATCTGGACCTTCTGGTGGGATATACTTGCCAGAGCAGCCGGACGGACTACAATTCGATACTTGTCACCCATTTCACGAACGAAGAGCTGAAACACAACAATCTGGCTGATGGTACGGAGGTCTATCCGCCACAATCGGGCGCATCGGAGGCGACGCTCAACTCGTTCATTGCACGCGCCAACTACACATTGCTGAACCGCTACAATACTACGGTTACTTTCCGTGCGGACAATTCGTCGCGGTTCGCCAAGACGCACCGTTGGGGATATTTCCCTTCCGTCGGATTGTCGTGGAATGTGAACAAGGAGAACTTCCTAAGTCACTTGCATGCAATATCCAACCTCAAGCTGAGGGCATCGTTCGGAGTGGTCGGCAACCAAGAAATAGGCGATTATGAATATTCGTTGAGCTACACCGCCGGACGGTACGACGGTTCATCAAGCTACTCGAAAGAAAATGCCGCCAACGATAACTTGAAGTGGGAAACCACGACCGCCTACAATGTCGGTGTGGATCTGGGACTGTTCAGCAATCGCCTAAACGTGGTGCTGGATGGTTATTACAAGAGAACGGATGACCTGCTGCTGGATGTGCCGATGGGATTCTCTTCAGGTGTGACCACGCAGCTGCAGAATGTGGGCAATGTGGTGAACAAAGGAATAGAACTGACAGTAAACGCGACATTGCTTCAACGGAAGGAACTGAACTGGAACTTGTCAGCCAACATAGCCCACAACAGCAATCGGATTACGGATATGGGGAACTCGGACAACATCATCATGGGCAACAACAATGAAACCATCCTGCGGAAAGGAGAAGCTTTGGGCACATTCTACGGGTTGGTGTTTGAGGGCATTGTACAGGAAAATGAAGATGTGTCCATTCTACCCACGCTAAACGGAAACAAACCCGAACCGGGGGACATCAAGTATGCCGACACGGATGGAAACGAGCGTATTGACGGAAACGACCGCGTGACACTCGGAAGTATACAGCCTGACTTTACTTACGGATTTTCCACACAACTGAACTGGAAACGGCTTGATGTAAGTGTGGCCTTTGCGGGCAGTTATGGGAACAGGCTGTTCAATGCATTGGGAAGGCGGTTGGAACAAACGGGAGACAGCTATAACCTGTTGCGCACGGTGCTGGACAGTTGGACGACAACAAATCCCTCGCAACGACTCCCATACGCTGGCAACGACCGGCCGACCTCATACATTGACAGCCGTTATGTAGAGAATGCCTCCTACCTGAAGCTGCGCAACGTCACTGTAGGCTACACCTTGCCTCTGCGGAAAGGTAAGCAGGGAGGAGTGCGGCTGTTTGCCACCGCCTCTAACCTGCTCACGTTGACACACTATTCGGGCTATGACCCGGAAGTATCTTCCGGTACGGACACCGGAATCTATCCATCGGCACGGACCTTTGTCTTCGGGTTTGAAGTGACATTGTAATATGTAATATATAATATTTATTGATTATTAACATTTAAAATTTTAAAAGTATGAAAAATCAACTTTTCAAGGCATTGATTGTCGCTACTTTCTCAGTGACTATCGCCTCTTGCAGCGATGATGCCGATAGTGGTAACGGAAACATTATTGACAATCCGGTAATCAGCGACGAAACTGCCATATCCACCGTAAATGGCGTGTACAGCCAATGGCAACCGCTTAGTTCCTCGTTTACGTTCATCACAGAACTCAACTCTAATGCCCTGATCTCGTTCGAAGGGGAAGAATCGGAGGCAGGACCGCTTAACAGTCGCTTTGAGCAGGCCGCCGATACCTGGTATCAGGTGAAGGTGTTCAACCGCCTGTTCCTCGGCATCAGAAACGACAACGAGAACATTGCACTTGTAACAGAAGCCTTCAACAACGGCAATGTGACACAGAGCGGTTACAATGCAGCCGTAGGCAAGGCGAAGCTGCTGCGTGGACTGGCATACCTCTATCTGGTACAGCTTTGGGGTGAAGTGCCTGTGTTCACCGAGGCTGGTGGCAGCGCTACCGAACGGAAGTCTATAGACGAGGTGTACAACCAAATTATAACTGACCTGACTGATGCGGAATCTTTGCTGCTTGACTATTCGGGTGATCCGGTCACTCCATCCAAACAGGCGGCACAAGCGTTGCTGGCACGTGCCTATCTGGCGTGGGGCGACAATCCGCTTTCGGCCGAGGAAGTAGAAGCCATAGCCGAAAGCCAGACAGATCCGGCGTTCTCCAAAAACGATTCACGCTTGGAAAAGGCTGTAGAATATGCCGACAAGGTGATTGATAGCGGAAGACTGGCCTTGGATGACGATTTTTCAAAGTTGTTCGGACGCGATTATGAGAGCAACAAACGGGGAACTAATGAACACTTGTTCACCATCCAGCATGGTGGCGATGCCAGTGATGCGCAGGGCAACCATCAAACTCACTGCTCGTGGACATTCCCGTTCCAGAATGGGGAAAACGGACAAGCCTTCACGGAAAATCACACTGAAGTGGCCGACGTTACGCTCTACGATCGGTGGTATTCTGAATATCCGGATGACAAACGTCTGGCAAAAACCTACTTTGTCAAGCTGACCAATCCGGAAGATGGTTTTGAGTACACCTATTATTCACCTATCTATACACCCATTAACGGCAAGGGGGTAGACCAGTCTTATACAAATGCGGAGAATCTGGAAATCACCTACAACTCAGTGGACAGAATCGAGATACGTTATGCCGAAGTGCTGCTCATCAAGGCTGAAGCTCTTGTGCAGTTGGGACGCAACTCTGAGGCCGCCATTCCTTTCAACGAACTGCGTCGCCGTGCCGGCATAGAAACCGTCAGTGCACCTACGTTCGAACAGATCAAACGGGAATGGGACTATGAGTTCACTTACGAACAGAAAAAACTGCTTAACACCTATCGCTGGAAGAACCTGATAGCTTCTGTCAAGGAGGTTGCCGGATATGAGCATTTTGACAACAGCTATGCCGTGACGGGAGAAATCGGACGCGATGGCAGTACCGTATCTTCTTTCTTTGCCAAGATACACAAGCATCTGGTAGCCAAATACAATAACGTGAAAGGCCGTCACTATCGTCAGCCCATCCCGACAGGGCTCAGCGGTGAGGACCTCGGCATCACACCCCAGAATCCCGGATATTGATACAAGAATCTTATGAAGCTCGTTCCAACTCCCATTGTTGCATTGGCATTGTCCATCGTGGCAGGCATCGTGGCAGGCCTTCTCATCCCCGAAATGGGGATGAAGGGCGTGCTGTTCATCAAACAGATCTGCGGGCAGATCATCTTTTTCCTCGTTCCTCTGATAATCCTCGGTTTCGTGGCACCTTCCATCGCATCCCTGAAAGGGAGCGTCTCACGGTTGATAGTCTTTGCCTTCTCGTTAGCATACCTTTCGTCCGTAGGTGCAGCGTTCTTTGCCATGCTGATAGGGTATCAGGTGATGCCTTTGCTGGACATACGGCCTGTCGCCGGAACCCTGAGGGAGCTGCCTGAAGTCTTGTTCAACTTGGAGATTCCCCCCGTGTTAAGTGTGATGTCCGCCTTGCTGTTCTCGGTCTTTATCGGGTTGGGATGCATCTGGATAAAGTCGAAAGAGATTACGGAGCTGCTCTTGCAATTCCGGAATATCGTACTGCAACTGGTAAAACGTATTCTGATTCCCCTGCTTCCATTGTATGTGGCCGCTAATTTCTGTTCGCTGTCTTACGAGGGGGATATATCCCGTCTGGGGGTATTTCTTCCGGTGATACTGATTGCCATAGCCTGCCATTATCTATGGTTGTTGCTGCTCTATGGGCTGGCCTCCGTTTATTCCGGCAAGAACAGCTGGCAAGTACTCAGATTTTACTTGCCAGCCTATTTCACGGCATTAGGAACCATGTCTTCTGCAGCTACGCTGGGAGTGGCTTTGGAATGCGCACACAAGAGTCCTGTTCTGGACAAGAAGGTCTCGGACTTTTCCATTCCTTTGTTCGCGAACATACATCTTTGCGGTTCCGTTCTGACGGAGGTGTTCTTTGTGTGTGTCGTCTCCCAGTTGCTCTACGGCCGGCTTCCTGCGTCCTCCACCCTTGTCCTTTTCATCTTTCTTTTGGGAGTGTTTGCAGTAGGCGCACCCGGAGTTCCCGGTGGAACGGTACTGGCGTCATTGGGCATCGTTGTTTCCGTGCTGGAATTCGACGATGCGGGCATAGCCATGCTTATTGCCATTTTTGCTTTGCAGGATAGTTTTGGAACAGCTTGCAATATTACCGGTGATGGTGCTCTAACTTTAATAGCCACCACCTTTTCAAGACGGCATTGTAAAATATGATGATGTAATACCTAACGGGCGATATCCGGGCAAGCCCTGTCAGCTATGCCACGACAACGGAGTACCGCCACGACAATCTCAATGCCCTTGATGCGGAGGACGGTTTTTATACGTACGGCATTGGTCATCAGCTTGTGTGGGCACTTCTGCCTTGGTTTGGCAAATTTGCTGTCCGAAAGAAAATCCCACTGCCCATCGGAGAGGATGGTGTAGTAATGTATCGTCTGTTTTCCTTGCCCATATCTATGTTAGCCTGTATAATTCATACCCCGGCGCATAGGGCCTGGAAAAAGAACGAGGGTACGCCGTAATTAAGTTTTATCGGCGTACCCTCTTGTTTTTATGTATACAGAGTCTGTACCGGATTTGTAGGTTATCGTCCTATGCAGAAATATTCTATTCCATATTCATGCATCTCTTGTGGATCATAGATGTTTCTTCCGTCAATAACAAGCGGTTTGTTCATTTCTTTTGCGATTACACCCCATGATGGCAGGCGGAAACATTTCCATTCTGTCAGCAGAAGGAGTGCGTCGGCATTCAGTGCTGCGTCATACATGTCTTTTGCATACTCTACAGTGTTGCCGATTCTGCGCCTGCATTCATCCATTGCTACAGGGTCATATACCTTTACTTTGCATCCGGCTTCAAGCAACAGCCTGATTGTCACGAGTGATGTAGCTTCACGCATGTCGTCTGTTTCTGCTTTGAATGCCAATCCCCACAAGCAAACCTGCTTGCCTTTAAGATCGCCTCCGTAGAATTTTGATAGCTTGTCGAACAGAATACTTTTCTGCTTTTCGTTCACGCTTTCTACAGCCTTAAGTACTTTCATCTCGTATCCCTGTTGTTCCGCTGTCTTTATCAGCGCCTTTACGTCTTTAGGGAAACAGGAACCTCCGTAGCCACATCCCGGATACAGGAACTTAGAGCCGATACGTGAATCGGAACCTATTCCTTTTCTTACCATATTGACATCAGCGCCAACGAGTTCGCAAAGATTGGCTATGTCATTCATGAATGAGATGCGTGTTGCAAGCATTGAGTTTGCTGCATATTTTATCATCTCGGCACTTGGTATGTCTGTAAATATGACTCTGAAATTGTTGAGTAGGAACGGACGGTAAAGCTTTGTCATGAGATTGCGCGCCCTTTCGCTCTCCACTCCTACAACCACACGGTCCGGCGACATGAAATCTTTTATTGCAGCGCCTTCCTTCAAGAACTCTGGATTTGATGCTACGTCAAATTCTATCTGTACCCCACGCTTGTCAAGCTCTTCCTTTATTGCGGCTTTCACTTTCTGTGCCGTACCTACAGGTACTGTGGATTTTGTTACAAGAACAAGATATTTGTTCATGTTTCTGCCTACAGTGCGCGCAACCTGTAATACGTAGCTGAGATCTGCTGAACCGTCTTCGTCCGGTGGAGTGCCCACTGCGCTGAAAACAATATCCACATCATCGAGCACAGAAGCAAGGTCTGTCGTGAATTTCAGACGACCTTCACGATGGTTGCGTAATACCATCTCATCAAGTTCCGGTTCATAAATCGGTATTTCTCCACGCAGCAGCGCATTGATTTTTTCTTCGTTCACATCGACACAAGTAACATGCACTCCCATTTCGGAGAAACATGTACCACTTACGAGGCCTACATACCCCGTACCTACAATTGCTATATTCATACAATTACTTATTATTCTTTTGTGAATGCAAACTTACGAAAAATCATGAAATTTTCATCAAAAAGCTATATCTTTATCCCCTGAAATCTGTAAATTAATAATATATGAACAAACAAACGTTATTTTTTTCTTTATTTGTAGTTGCAGCGTCTGCGTTTGCCCAGCAGGCTGAGGTCTGTGGTCCCGATTCAAAGTTGAAGTTGACATTCGACATAAATGGCGGTATTCCGTCTTATTCGGTAGTGTATGGTGGAAAGACGATTCTTGACCCATCTCCTCTTGGATTCATTTCCAATATCGGTGATTTTTCAAAGTCTATGATTTATGTGGACAAGGTGGAAAAGAAGATAGATGAGCATTATGTTCTCAATCGTTCTAAGACATCTGATGTGCATTATGTCGCCAACGAACTGAAGGTGAATATGAAGAATGCTGAAGGCAAAGATGTGTCTGTCGTATTTCGTGTTTCGGACAATGATATTGCTTTCCGGTATGAGATTCCGAAACAGGGGGATACGGGAAGCATACGGATTGAGAGTGAGGCGACGTCTTTCGATTTTCCATCCCATACAACTACTTTCATCTGTCCTCAGAGTGATGCCATGATTGGCTGGAAGCGCACGAAACCCAGCTATGAAGAGGAATATAAGGCTGATGCACCAATGACGGACAAGTCGCAGTATGGTCATGGCTACACATTCCCTTGCCTTTATCATGTCGGTGATGATGGTTGGGTCCTTGTCAGCGAGACTGGTGTTGACAGCAAGTATTGTGGCTCTCATTTAAGTGACATGAGTGGAGACGGACGGTATACGATAGCATTTCCTATGGCTGAGGAGAACAATGGCAACGGCACTGTTGCACCTGCTTTTGCTCTTCCCGGGGCTACACCGTGGAGAACGATTACTGTAGGTGCTACTCTCAAACCGATTGTAGAGACAACTGCGCCTTGGGACAATGTTGCTCCGCTTTATGAAACCGGGCACAATTATAAATACGGACGTGGTACTTGGAGCTGGATTGTTTGGCAGGATAACAGTATAAACTATGATGATCAGGTTAAGTTTATAGATCTTGCGAATGCGATGGGGTATGAATACGTACTTGTGGACAACTGGTGGGATACCAACATTGGGCGAGAGCGTATGGCTGATCTGGTGAAGTATGCTCATTCAAAGAATGTGGATGTATTCCTTTGGTATAGTTCAAGTGGATATTGGAATGACATAGTACAGGGGCCGGTCAATTGCATGGACAATCCTATCGTTCGCAAGCAGCAGATGCGCTGGATGAAGCAGATGGGAGTAAAGGGGATTAAGGTTGACTTCTTTGGTGGAGACAAACAGGAGACGATGCGTCTGTATGAAGCCATTCTGAGTGATGCTGACGACAATGGACTTATGGTCATTTTCCACGGATGTACTTTGCCGAGAGGTTGGGAGCGTATGTATCCCAACTATGTAGGCAGTGAAGCCGTGCTTGCATCTGAGAATATGGTGTTTGAACAGAAATTCTGTGACAATGCCGCTTTTAATGCAACTCTTCATCCGTTCATTCGCAATGCTGTCGGATGCATGGAGTTTGGAGGATGCTTCATGAATCGTCATCTTGCGAAGGGCAACAAGGGGGGAAAGACACGCAAGACTACTGATGTCGGTGAACTTGCCACATGTGTATTGTTCCAGAATCCTATTCAGAATTTTGCACTTACTCCTGAGAATCTGAATCCGGTGGAGGAGAATGGTGCACCGGAGGTGTCGATGGAATTTTTGAAGACTGTGCCTACTACGTGGGACGAGACCGTTTTCATTGATGGTTACCCTGGTAAATATGTCGTGCTGGCGCGTCGGCATGGTTCGCAGTGGTATATAGCCGGTGTCAATGCACTGAAGTCGCCGCTTACTTTGCGTCTGAATCTCCCGATGTTAAAGAAAGGTGGAAATGCGGTTCTTTACAGTGACAACAAGAAGGATCGTGAACCGGTCAAATCAGAATTGAAAATAAAGAAACCGGAGGCTGTGCAGGTGACCATGCAGCCTGACGGAGGTGTGATTATTGTGGTTGATTGATCGTTTCTTTTTGTCTGTCCTGACAATCGGATAAGAGAGGAAGGACCGGGGCTGAATGTATTTTCAAGCACTGGTCCTTCTTGCTTTTGTCTGTCAGAAATTGCATTCTGTTTTCTCGCATCTTGAAGTCTCTACGATTTCGTTGAATACTTGTCTACTTTGAATTTAGAATGAGCATTGCCCTGCTCGCGACCTCCTTGTTTTGCGGAAGCCGTATCTGTATTGTCACGATATTGTCACACCGGTTTGGGCAAGAACCGATACTTTGTCTGCACTCATTTTAATGTCTGTAATTTTCAGTATTCTCTCCGGTTCACTTTCAACGCAACGAAGCGGATACAGACGTGAGCCTTTATATCGTTATACGCCATCTATTTGTCATAAATTATGGGCTTTTTCTGACAATCTGAAATGTTAAAATTCAAACTCCGTAGAATCGCGTAAAATCGGCCAAATCTTGCCGAAGTTCCATTTGTGCGATTCCAAGGTCGTTTTCAAGCCTTGAACTCCAAATGTAAAAATAATACAAATTGTGTGCTTAAAAGATACATTTATTCACATTCGCGCGTGTATCGTCTGAAAAAAGAGTACGCTGGAAATAAAATTCGTTCACCTTGAAAATGGTTTTAAAGTGCCTTGTGAAAAATTTTTCAAGGTGA
>CAZKOB010000121.1:0-11268 GCA_964554265.1 uncultured Bacteroides sp.
AAAGATAATAATTCTAATCGAATTTCTCAAACGATTTACTTTTGACTATATATTGGTTAACTCCTGCAAAATCCACCTCTGTAATATGGCATATATCTTGTATTCTCTCTAACAACGACTGTCCTTTCTCGCTATTAATCAATAGCACCGATATACCCTTGTTGTCATACAAGTCGGGACGGCAAGTCCTAACTCCCCACGCATCACCAAAGGTAAGATCACCATAGCGTTTTGTTGTGCTGTATTTGCACTTATAGCACGAAGGACGAAGACAACAATTAGTGTAAAAAACTTCCCTCCACTCTTCTGAGACGTACTTCTTCCTATTTATGACAAAAGTTTCGTAATGATCATCCCAGCCGTGTACTGTTTTGTCGCGAAAATCAAAACAAGAAAGTTTACCATGAAATTTCTTTTCGAGATATGCCACGTACTCTCTGAATAACATTGGCGACGGAACGCCATGACATATTAAATCCATTGTGTATAGCCGCTCTAAAGGTGTCTTTGTACTTTTACAAAAAGAGTATAGTGCATCCACCTGGCATGGAGTGCCTGAGAATAGAACTGTCAGACCTTTCTTCAAATCATCAGCAATAGACAGCCATATGTCCGAAGTGTCGCTCTGTACATATTTTGATTTGCATAGTTTCGATATTTCGCTGTGACGTGATACGCGGATATGGTGAACTGTATTGTCATCCGTCATAACGGAACCATAAATAACGCCATCTAAACTCATGATCACATCAGAACAAGCCACAAATACCCCCCCCGAACGACTATGCATACGAACATTAATATCATTATGTGTAGCAAGGTAAGCACACTCATGATTAAAGTTTTGGCGTTCGCGTGTAGCAAAAGCGCAATACGTCACACATCTCCCACAATGTTTACATTTACTCTCTTCTACCACAGGGTACAGGAAACCTTCCTCGTCTTCTTTCATTGCAATAGCATTGAAAGGACAGACATTGTGACAAACTCCGCAACCGCAGCATTCTGATTTGTTGCCAACACATTGATTCTTATTCATACGCTATATTTTAAGGCATTTTCTAACCATTTTATCGACTCACGGCGCAAAGAGTTTAACCGCTCTCTGACTTTATCATAATCTATTCTTTGGCAAATGTCGGCAGTGTACATATTCTGTAACTCCGTGCCCGTTTGTCTGACCAAAGAACCAATGCGGCTGTTGTTCTCTTCTGGCTCGAAGAAAAATTGTTTTTCAAAATTCAATGCAAATGCCGTTCCGTGAAAAGACCCTGTCACCACATAGTCGGCATAATAGATCCATCCTAAGAACTCTTCCGGCGATGCATCATAAATTGTTTCCACGCCACGTTGTATATTGGGCGAAATACTGAGATACACAACAGGTAGATTTGTCTTGTTTTGCAGGTTTCGCACGAAATCAAACACACGCTTTTTATTATGCGGAAGATACACGATAATATAATGTTCTTTGCCAGGCTTGAACGTAAAGAGCGTTTGCCACTGTATTTTATTCAAAAGCAAAGTAGGATCCAAAACTACTTTTGCATTTAATCCAGACATATGTTTGATTAATTCCCGCCCCTCTTCTTCACGAACAGAGAGATGAGAAAAACCTTTCAACAAACTTGCCACGTGTGTGTATTTCGCTTCGGGGAATGTATTATTCCCGAAACTTGGAGCATACGACACCTTTGCATTGCTATTAGGCAGAAAATCAAGAAAGTAATGCAGGTCATTATTTGTTATTTGTAAGTTCCATACCTGATCACTGCCCACCACAATCTTATCGTATCTGTCGCCAACGTCTTGCAAACTCGTCACTGTCGGGCTTTTATTTGTATATTTTGTCTCAAATTCACGGAACTTTTCTGTTTTATATTGTGTATTGCGCCCTATTACCAACTTTCGCAACAAAAATTTTAAGGAGAATATGTTTTGGTTTTTCTCTTTTCTTTCAATGTATTTGTTGGTGTATTGTATAATTTCCACATCATAGCCTAACTGGATAATTTTTTGTTGTAAGGCGTATGCTTGCAAAGACGCACCATAATTAATGGTGTTTATGAATGTGAGTATTCCTATCTTCATTGTGTATATATTTATTGTGAATAGCACATGGTATAGTTATAGCAATAAAATAAGGTATCATTATAGAGTAGTACTCCAATGTGGAGGCCGTAATGCTATAAATAAGAAAGAATATTTGAAAATCAAGAGATAATTTAATAGAATGTATTATTTTCGCTTTGTTCCTGCTTCGTAAACTTAACGACTTGCGCAACAGTGATGTTGTCATAAAAAAGACAGAGGTGAAAGCTACCGAATACAAAATCATCCCAAATATTCCGGATTCACATAAGATTTGGATGTATTCATTATGGGCGGTAGATGTGAATAGATCTATTCGCTCTGCGGCCTCTTTATATGCTCCATAACCTCCGCCAAAGAAAGGATTACTTTCATATATTCTCATTCCAAAGTTCCACAACACATCTCGGCCTTGCATAACATCACCTTCTTTACGTGTAGATTCAAACTTGTTCGTTATGGTGTCCATTCCTGATATAAATGTTGAGAGTACGAGGAAAATGACAAATGCTGTGCACAGTATGCCTAATGTTTTTAAAAGCCTTGAGAAGTAATTGTGTTTAGAAACCATAATAAACGAGAAACACAATCCGCACACTGATGCAATTAATGGAGAACGTTTCGATGAAAGTATTAACCCATAAGCTATTATAAACAATATCAAGTATTGCCAGAACTTGTTGTCTTTTCTGTCGCGTAGCGAGAACTGTTCCACGCACATAATCATACCAAAGGCGAGTAACATTCCGTTATAACTGAAATGGCTACACAATCCTGCGTTCCAACCTCCACTATACGAAGAAATTAGAGCGTTAGCTGTTTCTACATCATACATATACATAACGTAGGCTATATATGCGCTGGGAAAAATGTAAAAAAAGATTGTAAAAACAGCATAAATTAGAGCCGAGATTTTAATCCACTTCACAAATATGTTTATCCATTCCGTCTCATCGTGCAAAAAAATCAAGAACATAATCATTACACATAACTGAATGTAACCACCTTTTAATAAAGTGTTTTCAAGGTCCACATTATGTAGTATCATAAATATGGCTATGGCTATCCATGAGGCAAAGAGGATTGTTCTGTTTTTCTGCTTACTATCGTATATCTTGCATTTGCTTTTCTTTACTATTAAGAAAAATGATGACGCAATCAACAATACAGACATAACAGTATAGTTGATTGAAAGCAATTTACTGATGGCGAAATTAAAGAAACTATATAGTAACAATAGCACAACACAGATATTCGTATATTTCTCCTTTTTTGCTGCAATCATCTTGTCAAACTAATTGTAAAGTTTTGATAGAATTTACTCTCCGAATAGTTCCTTACTATCTGATCAATACGATAATGTTTATCAATATTTATACCGTTTAGATTTCCATTAAAAACATCTGCTACCCGATTTTTTATTTCGTCAACAAGATTGTCTCTGGAAACAAAGATTGCCAATTGATCGTTTAAGTATTCCGGGATTCCCCCTGCTTTAGTTGTTATAAGAGGCAGTCCACACACAACAGACTCTATCATTGTCAACCCTGCCGGTTCGTTCCAAACGGAAGGCATAACGGCTACGTCCGATAGTTTATAATATTTCCATAGTTCATCATTTGGCACATACCCTATAGTTACAACTTTTCTTCTCAGTTTCTTACACGCATCTTTCATCCTTTGCTCAAAGTCAGAACATTCGGAACTGCCAAAGTTTGTTGAGCCCACAATCAACAGGGTTACATCATCTCTATTAAGGCGTTCGAAAGCATGCAAAAGTTCAACAATTCCCTTCTCTTGTGTTATGCGACCAACAAATATTGCAACTTTGTTATCTGAAGGTATATCTAATTCGTTACGCAACGTCTGCTTGTCAATATCGGTCAGATATTTATCCCACTTATCAATGTTGATACCATTTTTTACTAACAAACAATTTTTCAACATTTCTTCTCCGCACAACTCTTTAATCCTTATTTTTAGGTAGTTGCTAATCAGCAATAGCTTACAATGACTAACTATTTCTGTGTTTACATTCCAAGGGATGTCATTATGGAGATGGTAATATAGCTTACCGTCGTATTTCTTCAGTAGCTTCTTGCTACGTAACGATTGTAGCAAAAAACCTGAGTTTTGAAATACCACACGATCGTATTCCCCTTTTTCAAGATGCGCTTTTACAAATCTTATAATAAACAGTTTTCTCAAATATCTTTTCTCGGATATTATGTTGTCGATCCTGCCGATAAACCCACATACACTGAAATGTAAAAATCTTACATTCGGATACTGTTGTTCTCTCTTCTTGGATGTTTCATCATAAGATGTTATAACGGTTATGTCGAGTAACTGCTGCTTTTCATTCTCTTTCAGCAAACTTTCTATTAATGTGGCTACTGCACCTCCTTTGCTTACCGGTACAGGCAGGTCACAAGGCATTACTATTAATATTCTTGGTTTCATAACTCCAATTCTTCGTTGGTTTACATAACAAGCACCACAATGCTTTTATTGTATATCGCAAAAGATGATAATAGTCTGATAATAACACATTGAACGGCAAGACACGGTGGCAAGAATCTGTCACGTTTGCATAGGACTTGCGTTGACTGATTTTCTCTAAAATATGAAGGCGATACGAACGTGGCTTCAAATGTTTTTGTGTATATATCGCCCAACCAATCATTGATAAAGTGTCGGTATAATATCTTTCAATCTCATTCCTATACTCATCCGTTAAGGGTAATTGTATTGCCGCCTCATAGCTTTTGTCGGCTACGTATTCGATACATTCTGGAGGAATATACCTGCGCATCAAACTGTTAGGAGTCTGGCGATAGTTATATGATGCTGTCGACAGCACCCGCACACTTTTTATATACATACAATATTCGAACGTGAATAATTCATCTTCCCGAAAGCTGATATTTTCATCAAAACGCAAATTATACTTTTCTATAATATTGCGGCGGAACAATTTGTTCCATGTGGGACCAAAGAAGACACCGCAAGTAAATAATTGGTGTAATGTATTCATACACTCAACCATATTATTGCTATATCGCTTTGGCATAATTTTCTTGTAGATGGTAGAATCGTCTATATCCGAAAAAAAACGGTAGCCTTGGTATATTATGTCTGCGTCAAGCGTTTCAACATAATTCTGTAAATGTTTTGGTGAAAGATAATCGTCTGCATCAACAAATAGAATCCATTCTCCGCAGGCCTTGTTTATGCCTGTATTGCGAGCTCTGCTTACCCCCCCGTTGATTAACGCTTATTAACTTTATTCGATTATCTATAGACGCTATGTCTCTACATAAAGAGAGTGTTTTGTCTGTGCTATTGTCGTTCACAATTATCAGCTCAAATTCACGAAAAGTCTGCGACAAAATGCTTTTCACGCAACGCTGAATATAACGTTCGCCATTATAAACAGGTATAATTAGCGAAATGAGTAATTTTTTCATGCCAATGTTTTTTTTAGAAATTCAATGGACGTTCTTTGTTTTTCTACCATTATTTGCGAGACCGGAGATGGTATCTCATATCCATAGCTTGGGTCATATTCCGAAATATTAGAAAGTAGATTTTTTTTAATAGAAAAAGTTGAAAGGAGAGATACTAAACGCTCCATTCCACGTTTAGTATTCCCAATCACTACAAATGGCTTTCTGAAAATTATGCTAAATACGCAGGCGTGAAAAGAATCTGTTATAACAAATTCAGCATCATAAAAACCACGTAACCATTCTTCTATTGAGGGCTTTATACGCTCACTAACAGGAGAAGTAGCAGAAACAGCCACACCATTAACAGAGAATGGGATTAAATGGCGTTCTCTTGAAATACGGGAAATCAATCCACGCTTCATCGGAGTGTCATCAAGTATATAGCATAATAAATTACCTTTGCTTTTACCGACATTATGATATTTGAAAAGTTCAATATAATCAGAAGGACCAAGCAACATCGTGGGATCTAAAACACAAACAGACTCAACACCAAGATACTCTTTACAAATACGCACGCCTGAGTTTTCACGAACTGAAATAGAATTAAACAGCTGTGCCAATACCCGACATTGCGTAGTTTCATTATAGGTCAGTTCCCAATTGTCTACACCGAATGAAGCTGCATAAGATATGCGTTTAATATTCCAACTATTCGCAAAAACAAGAAACGCATCTGACATATCTGTACGCCACAATCGCTTAAAATATGTTGGGCGCCATACTTGGTCGCTACCCACAATGATTGCATCATATTCTCCATGGCTTATATTGTGCAAATCCGTAACAAATTTTGAATGAATATGCTCATCTTTAAATCTGTCTAACGAGCCATATATTATGGGATATTCTCTATATCTATTTTTTTCGTATGCAATAACGGTATCATGTTTGAAGAAAAGTTTTTTTACCAGTCTAAATGGATACTTCCAATATTGGGGCTTTGAGAACCTTACTGGTTTATTTATCACTTCCACCTCATGCCCCATTTTCTCCAATACCGTCTGAAGCGCATACGCTTGGAGTATTCCTCCGTAGTTGGTGTGAAGCGGGAGTGTCAGTATTCCTATTTTCATAGTTTTTACTATATTATAAACACTGTATTCTGTTAATTTATACAAACGTCCGACACTAATCGGTTAAAAAGTCATTATGATAATTTGTTTTGTAAATTATACTTTATAACTTTACGATATAATTATAAAACATATTTTATAAATGGGTATTTCAAAAGAAACAATCAGGCGGTGTATTCGCGACAAACGAAGCGAGATAGAGGCGGCAAACATCATCGACCGCCATTTTGAGTATGAGGAAAATGGCAACTACGTCATGGTTGGTGTGCGCCATGCCGGCAAATCCTATATGCTTTATCAGCGTGTGCGGCAGCTGCTTGCGGAGGGACACCTGTGGGACGAGATTCTCTTCGTCGATTTCGATGACGAGCGTCTTGCGGAATTTCAATCGGAGGATTTCAACAGTCTGATTGAAACGCATCTTGAAACATATGGGAAAAAGCCTTACATCTTTCTGGACGAGGTTCAGAACATCCCGCATTGGGAGAATTTCGCCCGGAGACTGGCCAATGAGAAATATCATGTGTATATCACCGGAAGCAACGCCAGGATGTTGAGCAAAGATATTGCGACAACACTTGGCGGACGGTACTTTATTGTCGATGTTTATCCGTATTCGTTCTGTGAGTTTCTGGCAGCCAAAGAAATACGCTTAGACAAGGACTGGGAATATTCCACCCTGCAGAGGAGTCAGGTCATACGCCTTTTCGATGAGTATTTCCATTTCGGGGGGCTTCCGGAGATTCCATATTTCAGAATGAAGCGCCAGCTGCTTTCAAGTCTTTATCAGAAGATTTATCTTGGTGACATCTGCCAACGGAACAATATCCGTAATTCAAAGGTCCTTAATATCATCATCAAGAAACTTGCCGAAAGCGTGAAACAGCCCATATCCTATAACAGGCTGAAAAACGTGGTGGTTTCCACAGGATGCCAGACTACCATTCCTACTGTGATAGACTATTCCGGGTATGCTGAAGACTCATGGTTGCTGATTTCTGTAGGGAATGAACTGTCGAAACTTGCAGACAAAGAATCCAACAAGAAATACTATTTCATCGACAACGGCATACTCAATCTCTTTATCGTGAATGATGAGACATCGTTGCTCGAGAATCTTGTCGCAATACATCTTTGCCGGACTTACGGCCGTGAGAATATATCCTATTTTAATGCCGGCAGGGAGATTGACTTTATCGTCCCGGAAGCAAGACTTGCAGTACAGGTCAGTTACAGCATTCAGGAACCGTCAACCTACGAGCGCGAGGTGACACCGCTCATCAAATTTGCAGACAACCATCCCGACTGGTCATTGACAATAGTAACTTATGACGAAACGGCATCCATCAACGCCGGCAACTCTGCGATCCGTGTTGTTCCGGCATGGAAATGGATGACCGAGGAGACTGCAAACTCCAACATCAAATAAATTCCACCTCATGCCCCATTCTTTCCAATACCGTCTGAAGCGCATAGGCCTGAAGTATTCCTCCGTAGTTTATGTGAAGCGGGAGGGTCAGTATTGCTATTTTCATTATTTCCCCAACATTTTCTTGACGGTCTCTATTTCTATACCTAAAATGCCGCATACTTTTTTTATGATAGTCTTTGTACAGGAGGAAAGGCTTTTATCCAACTTCTGGCGGTTTATGGTGGCATAGTATCCCTTGAAAATCCTTGTGTCTTCCAGCATGTCAGAAAAGACCTCTAACAGGACAGGGCCTTCCACGCTCATGTCTGTAAGCATCTTTACACCCGCTTCAATCTCTTCCTGCGTACGTGCAGATACGTACCTGAATCCACGGTCTTCCGCCCAGGCCTTTGCACTTGCATCATGACGCGCGGAAATAAAGTTGGGAAGGTGCTCTGCCGCAAAGTCAGGACGCTTGGGCATGTGCATGATGGCACCGCCTCCGTTGTTGTCAAGGAAAATACGCATATTCTTGCCAAGCTGGCGGTTCCACAGGGCATTCATGTCATAGAAAAAGGTCAGATCGCCTATCATGAGGAATACCGGCTTTTCGGTCTCGCTGGCAAAACCCACGGCGGTTGACATGCAACCGTCAATCCCGTCTGTCCCCCGGTTGCAATGAATCTCGATACTTGGATCGAGGCTGTAAAGTTGGGCCATACGCACTGAGTTGCTGTTGGCAAGTTGAAGCACACTATGGCCCGGTATATTCTTCAGGAAATGGCCTGCAGCGCTGATGTGGCCATAGGGCACATCGGGTTCCTCCACCGATTGGGAAATTATTTTCCATATTTCCGCATAGCAAGGAGTACTCGCCGGAATGGCCATGTCCGACAACTGCTTGAAGAAAAAGAACTCATCCATCTCGTAAACATTGGTGAGGAGACCTTTGAAAGGATCGACAATACGGCCGGACGGATGCACAAACCAGTTTTCGCACCTGTGCCCTTTTGCCCGCTTCATAAAACTTTTGAACTCCGGATTAAAGCTGTAGTTTGCCCGTATCGAAATCACAATGTCGGGCGCAAGCTCATTTATATCCAGAGTGTTCAAAGCCTGTAGTGTCGGGAATGCGTTTTCAATGCTATTCTTTACATGGCAGTTGGACATCTTGTCGCAAAGGACTATGGCGTCATACTTGTCGCAAAACCGTTCGATGGATGTACGCTGTTCTTCAGTAAGCACATATCCCTCCCCACAGACAATGATGATCCGTTTGCCGGTAAGACAGCCGGCGGTTGCCTGCCAGTCAACACTTCCAAGATCGTAACGGCTAATCTTGCGCTCCAATGGCAGTTCCGGGGCATCGAATTTATCCAGATGTTCCGGAATAGGGATATTGATCTGGACAGGACCACAGCCATGATGTGTCAGTTCAAGAAGGGCTTCATTGATAAGACGGTTGTTGAACCACGCGTCTTTCTCATCTTTTACCAACGGGAGGTTTGCCACCATTTTCGTGACGGATGTGTACATCGTTGACTGCCGTATCATCTGATCCTCATGCTGGTCACGAAGGCATTCCTCCCTGTCTGCCGTAAGCACCAGGAGCGGAAGTTCTTGATACAGGCACTCGTTGATTGCAGAACAATAATTGGCAGAGGCTGTGCCTGAAGTACAGATGACGCCTACCGGCTCTTGGAATTTCTGCATGAGGCCTATGGCAAAAAATGATGCGCCACGTTCATCGACGACGGAATATAGCCTGAAGAATGGATCTGCCTCCATAGATATGACGATCGGGATATGGCGGCTTCCCGGTGAAACCACAAAACGGCTGATGCCATGGGCTTTCAGAAGAGAAAGCAACTGACGTACATTACGCTTTTCTGAATACATTTTTATTTCTTTTATTATTTTAGACCAATACTTCGACCTCCATCTATAACAAAATTCTGTCCTGTTATATAATTCGCTTCATCAGAAACAAGGAAAGCGACCAAACTTGCAACCTCATCAGTGTATCCGAAACGTTTTAATGCGTTTGTTTGTGTATGACGTACCGGAAGTGACCTGTCGAATGGTATTTGTTGTACCATTCCCGGAGATATACAATTTACGGTTATGTTATAATCTCCAAGTTCTAAAGCCAATGCTTTAGTCATGCCTAAAATCCCTGATTTGGAGGAACAATATTCTGACCATCTTTCTTTCCCGTTCATTCCCATTACGGAAGACATGCTGATAATTTTCCCGTATTTTTGTTTAATCATAAATCTTGATGCTATGCGTGAACATAACATTGTCCCTCTAAGATTGGTATTTAGGACTCTATCTAAAATATCAATATCTTGTTCGGCCAACAATTTAGAAGCGTCTCTGGCTCCCCCCCCCTGCATTATTAATGAGCGCATCGATTTTCCCGTTGGTATTTATGAAATCAGATATAGTAGACTCAATATTATCAGCGTTTGTAACATCAAGAATTACAGGCTGGAGTTTTGCTTCAGGACATGCTGCTTTTATTTTATTCATAACGAAATCTATTTTCTCCATAGAACGGCCGCACATTCCGACGATGGCATCTTCGACAGCCAGACGAAAACAAATAGCACTTCCTATAGCTCCTGTGCCGCCAGTTACAAGTACGACTTTACCTTTGGCCCGACCACTATGATCTATATTAAGTCTGTATTCTACATCTTGTATATTGCTTTCTGTTGTAAAGTGTGATAAGATCCACTTTTTTATCTTCCTCTTAAAAACTTGAAATCTCATTTTCATTATCATATCTATTTGTTTCTTATTTTTCTCAATGCGGTTTCTATGACTTTCGTGCGTTCTTTCCGGTCGAGCCCGAGATAAAGCGCCGTCACACTGACAGTCATGACGCTTGTCACCCCAACGATTGCCGTTGTCAACAAGCACCTTTCCAGGACTATATGCAACCATACCGGCAATGCCGATGCGATGAGGCCGGAGATCAAGCAGCGCAATACGACATCTTTGTAGAATCTGGCCAATGGCATTTTCACGGAATGGCAGACAAAGCCGATGCGGCAGATTTGCAGGATGATGATGATGACAAGATAGACGTACATGGCGCTGTATGGCTCATACCCCCAATGGAAACAGAGCCAGCTGAGCGGGAGATGCAGGAATCCGATGGTAGTGAGTG
>CAZKOB010000122.1:0-11248 GCA_964554265.1 uncultured Bacteroides sp.
AGCCGATGTTGTCATATTTTGGAGATGCATCCTGTACTTCAGTTAATGCTTACTCATTAAAATTACAAGTGGTCTCTTCACAAATCCAATAATACAATCTTTATATCCACAAAAAAAGCAAGCCGCAAAAACATTATGTATTGCCGACTTGCTTGTTCACTCTCTTCTTAGAGAGATGATATGCCTAAAGGCTCAGAGCACTTTCAGTTCCTTACAAGTACTTTCCTGCCTCCAACAATATACAATCCTGAAGCAAGCTTTATTGTAGCTACATTATCTACCACACCATTCCATACAAGCACACCTGAGACAGTGTATACAGGAACGGAGGTTGATTTATTTGTGCGCACAATAATCGTTCCATTATCTACAGACACGTCAAGAGCTGATTCCTGATTCTGATATACAATATCTTCAATTGCGTCAGGTTCTGTATTCAGACTGCCGGTATAAGTCAAACGGAAATTATCAGCCTTATACCAACGTCCGGCACGCACACCGATCTCAAGCTCTGTCTCTTCACTCATAATCTCAATGTCCTCGATCTCAGCCTCTGTAAGATAGAAACGGCCAAAAGGATGCGCCTTGACCGATACCGTCTTTTCACCTGCATACATAACGACTTCGTTGTCATGATCAGTGCCAAGCATCGCTGTCAAAGTATAGCGTCCGGGAACAAGGCCGCTGATTGTCTGACTTATCCCAACACCTGTAGAATCGGTGGCAAAACTATAGAACAGATAATCACCGTCAGCTCCGATACCTTTATAGTAAACATTGGTAGAGGATTTTACAGAGGCTGTTTTTGCTTCCACATTCCATCCTGTAGTGTTTCCCTTTTCAAAAGACGGATTATTTATCAGATGGGTAAAGTCAATTTCCATATCAGCACCCCCTTCCGACAAACTCAACTTATATTGTTCGGCATACTCCAAAAGGGCCGCTGCATACTTCTTGACCTTGCTGCTTGTCGTCAGACTCCGCGTTGAAAATACATTTTCTGCTTTGGCAATAGAGTCGCAAAAATCGATAGTTGCCTGCGGATTCACAATATCCCGATATTCATCCATCAGATCATAGCATTCGGATATGTTTATTCCAAGAGTAAGATAGCTTGGATCAAGGGTGATAGAAGAATATGCGCGGAAAGCATTCTTCACTTTCTCGTCTACAAAATATCCGCGCAGTGCTTCAACAGATGTGCCGGCATCAACAGGAACAAAGTACTGGGTCTCGTCATCATTTATCATAAAGCCTCCTTCTGGCGTTACAGCAGAAACAAATGTTCCGACAAACGAAGCGTCAGCACAAGCCACAGGAGAAGTCTTTACAAGAGCATCCGTACCGGTAAGAGTCTGTACACGAGTAGATGAAGACATGATGATATATGTCTGCCCGGCCTCAAGTTCTGTTACATCGGTAGTCCTGTTGCTAATTCCGGTCAGCGTATGTGAATCCACCCTTCTTGCTATTATACCGTCCGGCACGGAAACGGCACACGGCACAGTGATAAGATACCAACGGTTCGGGTCTTGTGCAATATTGATACAAACCTCTTTTGCCGTAAACTCTCCGCATGGCACGAAGTCATAACCCGGTGTAAGCACAAGCTTCTCACAGACAGCAGAGTTTTTAGCAATTACATTTACTCCATGAACACCTGATTCATCATTCACATAGAACAAGGCATTAGGATTTGACTCCAATTGTGATATAGAACCTATATTTTTCACATTTGTCAAATCAAAGGATGTAGCAGACTTATAGGCCACTTTTCTGGCTATGGTAGAGAATGCGTTACAGTCCCAATTTCCTTCAAGCGCAAGGCACCCATTGTCAAATCCGGACACAGCAAGGTCGGCTTCTTTGAGCACAAAACGAGCTATCGTATCAGTCGTAGCATAAAGTATGGAATCTGTTATCTGTGAAGACGCTATAGGGTTTACCACTATGGCCTGATACAACTTCCCTGATTCTATAGGACAAGTTGACGTACTTGTCACACTGAAAGCAACTTGAGTTGACGAATTTCGATCAATTTCGGTTTTTGCAGACTTATATCCAATGTATGCAAAGGTTTCTCCTCCATCCTCACTCGCATAAATTGCAAGCCGGGGAGTTCCTTCATATGCAATGCCGCTTTCGTTACGCAAATCCACTACACACTTTGCACGGTCATTGTACACAACAGTGTAGTCTTTGCCCAGATGCGTTTCTGTAACACTGCTTCCGTCAATGGCAATCTTATCGAGCCAAAGTTCACTCTTCGATATCTGAGCTTCAACAGAATCAACGGAAAGAACATTCAGATTCTTGTCGGTAACATAAAAATACCACATCCGTTCTGTAATAGGCTTGACGGACAAATGGAAAACAACAGGCTGTCCGTCAGCACTCAGTATTGTTTCCTTGTCACTGTCCTTTGCTTCAGAAACAGAAGAAGGTTTCTTGCCTGTAGTGTTAGCAAACAAATAAATTCCACTATATGGCAAAGTACCATTATTGGCAACCTTTACCTTAATGTCGTTTGTACGATTTACATACACCTTTCCGGGCAGAGATATTGATGCGGAAAGATTCTGCTTCTTCGGAGCTATGCCATAAACCATACCCTGCCATGAGTTGAATCCGTTCATACCGGTCTCGTCATCAACAGTATAATATCCGTCTCCTGTTCCTCCCCATCCAAAATTGAAATGGAAAAGGTTCGTTGATGCCTGATAACCGTCAACAACAACCGCATGTCCTCCGCTACTTTCATTATATCCCGTATACACCATAGGGCGTCCGGCTATCAGTTCATTATATATCTTATTCTCCCATGCTGTTTGAGAATAGTTCCCCGACTTATATTCACACACACCGGACAAACGGAAATAAGAGCTAAATGTATTGACAAGATCGCTTATCTGGCCTGAAGTGGAACGGTCTCCTTCTTTCTGACCGTACGTGAGATGGGTTGCAGCACCCAACGCTGCTGTGAAAGTTGCCACTGCATCACGGTATTCAGAAGGACAAGTTGTTTTGTAAGAATCAAGCATCAGTCCCCATTTCAGAGGCATTCCTTTCTTGTAGACCTCAGTTACAGGAGCTTCTCCATAGTCATAAACAGAAGTCGTGGCAAGGAGCGAGTCCGGATTGTCCTTATGGAAATAATATACCACCTGAGCTCCGGCCGTAGCCACACAGCCTGTCATGGCTCTTGATGTCGTCCCCTTCATGAATGGGCAACAGTCGTTGTAAGGTGATTCCTGATCCCAATGCGTGGTCATCAAAGGCGACACATTCACCTTTGTAGTTGCCGTCCTCAGTTGCTGCCCATGCATTTTCACATAAGACTCGCTTTGGCGAGATGTATTCTCTCCCCTGCTTTGTGCTTCTTCCACAAGTCCGGCATAATAGTCAAGCCAGCCTTTCAACTGAGGCGGCAAGTTGTCCTCTTCAAAATCTCCACTTTCCGTATACCCAAGAATTTTCGGCAGACAGTCATCTCCGCTGACAATAACGTAGCCTCGTCCTTCTCCACGAGAAAACACATAATAAGGTGATGACTGTCGTGTCTTATTGTCGATACCACGTGCCTTAGCCTCTGTACGCTGTGCACACTTTACAAGACTGGGCACTTCGGTACTCTGCATACAAGAAGCGGCAATCAGTCTTGCTGTTTCAGCATCAATAGGATCGGCAGAAACTGCCGCCGGCAACAATATTCCTGCTGCACCTAAAAATAATAATTTTTTCATAAGAACCAATTTAAAAGTTAAACCAATATTTGTCACAAACTCTTCAAACTAAAAAGTTGAGTAAGTTTGCCCTTATGTAAAAAACAAAGAATGTATGCCAATGAAACAAAAGCACAAAAGGCATACGCTCCTCGTCAATTGGAAGTATCTTCATTCATCAAGTTTCAGTACGGCAAGAAAAGCCTTCTGAGGCACTTGCACATTTCCTATCTGCTTCATTCTTTTCTTACCCCTTTTCTGCTTTTCAAGCAATTTGCGCTTACGGCTGACATCTCCTCCATAGCATTTTGCTGTGACATCTTTGCGCACCTGCTTGACAGTTTCTCTTGCAATAATCTTTCCTCCTATCGCCGCCTGAATGGCTATATCAAACTGTTGTCGCGGCAAGAGTTCTTTCAAGCGTTCACACATCCGCCTTCCAAGTGTGACGGAATTGTCCACATGTATAAGTGTAGACAAAGCGTCAACGCTCTCGCCGTTAAGCAGTATATCAAGCTTGACAAGTTTTGAAGGACGGAAGCCGGCCTGATGATAATCAAACGAAGCATATCCACGGCTTATGCTCTTCAATTTGTCATAAAAATCTATGACAATCTCTCCAAGCGGCATCATAAATTGAAGTTCGACTCTGTTGCCGGCTATGAATTCCTGCTTTACCAGTTCACCGCGCTTGCCCAGACACAGGGTCATTATCGGACCTATATATGTAGCTGTAGTTATCACCGTAGCATTGATATAAGGCTCCTCCACATGATCTACAAGTGTCGGTTCCGGCATACCGGAAGGATTATGCACCTCCTGCGCATTGCCATGTTTGTCATACACCATGTACGAAACATTAGGCACAGTGGTGATTACATCCATATTAAATTCGCGGTCAAGACGTTCCTGAACGATCTCCATGTGCAGCAGTCCGAGGAAGCCACAACGGAAACCGAATCCGAGAGCCGCCGAACTCTCATGCTGGAAAGTCAGAGAGGCATCGTTGAGCTGGAGCTTCTCCAGGCTTGCGCGCAGATTCTCGTAATCTTCCGGGTCGATAGGATACACACCGGCAAAAACCATTGGCTTGACTTCCTGAAAGCCGTCAATCGCGCTCAGGCTCGGATTGGCAACCGAAGTTATAGTATCACCGACCTTCACTTCCGTCGCATTCTTTATACCGCTGACAATGTAACCGACATCACCTGTACGAAGTTCGTCCTTTGGCATCATGACCATCTTGAGAACTCCGATCTCCTCAGCCTGATACTCTTTTCTGGTATTTATAAAGCGTACCTTCTCTCCCGGATGCATCACTCCGTTCATAATCTTGAAATAAGCGATGATGCCTCTGAAACTGTTGAACACAGAATCAAAGATGAGCGCCTGCAAAGGAGCATTCTCGTCACCTGAAGGATGGGGAATCCTTTCAACCACAGCATTCAATATATGCCCGACTCCCATTCCTGTCTTTCCTGATGCTTGAATGATGTCCTCATAGTCACATCCGATAAGGTCCACAATTTCATCGGCCACCTCTTCCGGCATGGCATTTGGCATGTCACACTTGTTGATGACGGGAATTATCTCAAGATTATTGTCTATTGCCATGTAGAGGTTGGAAATAGTCTGTGCCTGCACTCCCTGTGTAGCATCAACAACGAGCAAGGCTCCCTCACATGCCGCGATAGAACGGTTCACTTCATACGAAAAGTCAACATGTCCGGGAGTGTCGATGAGGTTAAGGATATACTTTTCTCCCTCATACATATATTCCATCTGTATGGCATGACTCTTGATTGTTATACCGCGCTCACGTTCAAGTTCCATGTCGTCAAGCATCTGCCCTTCCGTCACTTTTATGGTATTGGTGTATTCCAGAAGACGGTCGGCAAGAGTAGACTTGCCATGATCTATATGCGCAATGATGCAGAAATTTCTTATATTCTTCATAACTATATTCTATTCTACTTGCTCCGACAAAGTTAAGGATAATCTCTGGAATAACCGAATAAAACAGGCAAAATGGCACAGAATGGCTTAGTGGAAAGGCTTTTGCGAAGCCGGACAATGACATTTGATACCAAGTTCCTACGGCAGTTTGCGATTTTTTCTGTTAAGATAACGCGAGTTCGGTTTAAGAAAGCCCCATAAAAGTTGGCAATCTTGGCAAGTTTCGTACCCTTATACTTTATCATTGTGTCATCAAAAAAGCCCTCATTGCATCTGTTTGTCATAAATTGCGGTTTTTTTTTGACAATCTAAAATGTTAAAATTCAGTCTTCGCAGAATTGCATAAAATCGGCCGGCCCCGACCGAAGTTCCGTTTGTGCGATTCTAAGGCTGTTTTCAGACCTTGAACCCGAAATGTGAAAACAATATAAATTTTACTCTAAAAAGATACATTTATTTACACTCTCGCGTGTCTCGCCTGAAAGAAGAGTACACAGAAGACGCATTTTCAAGGTGAACCAAATTTGTTTAAAAGGCACTTTAAAAATATTTTCAAGGTGAAGGAAATTTATTTTCAAGGTGAACGAGTTTGAAAAAGTCCGTTTTTCGGGTTGAAATTTGATGTTGCACAAAATTGATTCTTAAAAAATCAAAAATAGGATTTTTCAATGCCACGAAAAACAAAGACGGATTCCGGTGGCGAAAAAAAAGGAATCTTGGACAAGAATTTTTATAACCTACTGATTATCAACATATCCTATTTTTGCCCTTACCTGTACTCCTGTACCTGAAACTGCACTGTTTTGTCAAAATAGCATTTTACTGATTATCAAATGCTTATCTTTAAAATATCAAAAATTCGACATTTGACCAAATGTGAATGAATTTTAATTATGTTAATAAACTTCCGTCCGCTACGAGTGAACTTAGTGTCAAAAAGAAAGAAGAAATGTCACTAAGAAAGAAAGTTGGCTTTGCCACTGTATCCACAGACTCCTCTTGTGAATACACCATCTTACAAAACATCAAACCCACGGAGGTGAATCTGTGAATGCAACAACCGAATCACAAAAGCACAAGCCGGGGAGTCTGTGGAAGCACCGGCCAAAAACTTCTCTTATTTTTTAAACAAATATCCGCTAAATGTCAGGTTCGTCCACTCGCTGTTCCTATAGTACGTCATGTTGTAGTATGTCAGCATAAATACACATTCGGACGAACTGCAACGCATGAACACAGGTTTCCGGTACGGCTGCTTTATCTGTTTTATACGTTTGATATCCAGATATATGGTATCGCTTACTCCTGAAGTCTTCGTATTGGGCACAAACAAGACTACACTTTCATTGTCTTTGGCGAATTTATCTGAAGTCGCATAGTTTAAATGCACCATACGGCTGTATCCTTTCGGAAGCTCTATTTCGGCAAGATCTTCTAATCGTGCAGAAAAATCAGCATAGTAGCCATCATAGCCCTTACCGTACTTGTAATTCCAGAAAGGAATGTCCTTGTCTGCTATATCGGCAACAGACTCATGTCCAAACCAATCGACCATATATTCCAGACGGCCGCTGATGATTTCCGCCCTGTCCTCCGGAATACTCTCCATAAATGTCTTGTATTCCTCCTTGTTCAACGGAAACTTGTCTGCTCCCAAGACTTTCAGTTCTTCCGCCACACTCCGGTATATGGTCCTCCGGGTTATGCTGACATAGTTGACAGGCAATGCTGATGTGACGAGAAAGACAACGCTGAACGAAATCGTAATCCAGTTGATGCGCTTTGCTCTTGTGATGAAAAGTCCGGCGCAGACAAAATAGAACCATGCATTGAGAGTCGCAAGATACAAGCGATTGATGGTGATTCCATAGTCGTGGAAACGACGGGCAATGCCTACTGTCATGAGTATAAGCAGGGGAAGAATCACGATCGGCAACCAGCGAGCGATAATTCCGTCGAAGCGCTTTTCATTCTTCTTTCTGACAGGATACAGTCCAAACTCTATGCCGATACATCCGGTCATCAGTGCTACAACCAGCCACGACACCCATCCGTCCGGCAGTTTCCACGCTCCAAGTATCTGTAGCGCATAGACGTAAAGCACCACGATATAGCATCCTATCAATGGCAGGAACAGATAGTGTAGCACTCCGTTCATGAATTTTGATACCATAGGAGAGCGGTCGTGTTTTGCCTCTCCTCCGGGGATAAGTCCGAGAAACAACAACGAAGGAAGGTACAGACAGAAAAGTACGGCAAGATTCTCATAGCACACTCCATCTACATCCACACCGAAAAGGTGGGAAAAAGAGGCCATAAGCAGGCTCAGTCCGCCAAACATGACAAGCCCTATAACATGTGAGAGCATAAATTGTGCCACAAGCTTCATGGCAAAGTTCCATGAAGCCATATTGTCCTTTTCCTTCAAGAAAGAGAGGAAAAACATGGAAAGCCATAAAGCCAGCACTGCCGCTGTATGAGCTATTCCTTTCTCCAGAAAAGGTTGCGAATCGGGCAAGCGGTACAAATATATGGCATCGGCAATCAATACTGCATGCGCCACTATATTGGCTATGACGACGGTACGTCTGCTTGCCGTCTCTTCCTGCCACAAATGAAGGGAAAGAGACAACATGTAGCCTACAGAAAAATAGTAGTAAGCCACGTACAGGAAACGCTCGCTGAATAAATCCTTTTGGTTTATGCCTATCAGCAGAAAAACAGTCAGTATCGTGATATAGCCCACTGATATGGGAAAGCGAACAATACAGTTGTGAAAGACATCGGCTATTACTCTCGGACAGAATTTAAGGTTCATCACTATGGTATTTTTTTGTTTGGATGCATAATAAAAGACACAATGACGCAGCGTTCCCCTTTCTATAGCTTTGAAATCCCTGCATCATTGTGTCTCCATGTTTTTTTATTATCAATATTGTGCGGCCTTGCCTACCCCACTACAGTTCCGCCTCCTTCAGACGTTCCGCATTCTCTGCCACAATCAGATGGTCAATACAGTCCTGTATGTCGCCGTCCATGAAAGCAGCAAGATTATAGATGGTATAGTTGATTCTATGGTCGGTGATTCGCCCTTGCGGATAGTTGTACGTACGGATTTTGGCAGAACGATCCCCTGTAGAAACCATTGTTTTGCGCCGAGAAGCAATATCATCAATGTATTTCTGATGCTCACGGTCGTAAATACGCGTCCGCAGACGTGCCAGCGCACGCTCCTTGTTCTTCGGTTGGTCGCGCGTCTCAGTACATTCGACCAGAATCTCCTCCATCTCTCCCGTATTCGGATTCTTCCACATATATCGGGCACGTACTCCTGACTCCACCTTATTCACATTCTGTCCTCCGGCCCCACTGCTTCGGAAGGTATCCCACTTTATCTCGCCTTCATTAATCTGCACATCAAAGGCCTCAGCTTCAGGAAGCACAGCTACTGTAGCAGCTGAAGTGTGCACACGGCCCTGAGTCTCTGTAACCGGTACACGCTGCACACGGTGCACTCCCGACTCATATTTGAGTATGCCATACACACCTTCGCCGGTCACATTGAAGATAATTTCCTTGTAGCCACCGGATGCACCTTCCGAAAAACTCGAAACAGTGATGTGCCAGCCCTTTATTTCGCAAAACTTGGAATACATGCGGAACAAGTCTCCGGCAAACAGAGCCGCTTCATCACCACCCGTGCCGCCACGTATCTCCATCACCACATTCTTCCCATCTTCCGGATCTGCTGGAATGAGCAGCAATTTGATTTCCTCTTCAAGTTCCGGAATGCGCTTTTCATTGGCTTCTATTTCTTCGCGCGCCATCTCACGCATCTCAGGATCCTCCTCCGAAGACAACAGCAACTTCGCGTCTTCCAGATTGGAAATACAGCTGATGTACTCCTTTCTTGCATTGACAATGTTCTGAAGGTCTTTGTATTCTTTCGTCAGTTTGACATACCGCTTCTGATCGCCTATCACATTCGGATCGGTAATGAGTGTAGACACCTCCTCAAACCGACTGACGATTCCGTCAAGTTTGTCAAGAATATTATTGTTGTCAGCCATCTTGTCTTGTCTGCTTTTTTATCCATTCATAATTGAATGCAACCACTGTTAATACTTGAACTCACCAAACTCGCTTCTGATTATCAGTTCCTTCTTGTCGCTTTCCTCGATATGTCCGACAATCTGCGCATCAATATTGAAGCTCTTCGATATTTCTATAACCTTGTCCGCATTCTCAGGAGAAAGATACACTTCAAGGCGATGCCCCATGTTGAACACCTTGTACATCTCCGTCCAGTCTGTACCACTCTCCTTCTGTATAGCCTTGAACAGTGGAGGCACCGGGAACATATTGTCCTTCACCACCCTGCAATTGTCACCGACAAAATGCAGCACCTTTGTCTGAGCACCGCCTGTACAGTGCACCATGCCATGAATTTCGTCGCGCATTTCGTCAAGCAGCCTCTTCACGACCGGAGCATAGGTGCGAGTCGGAGACAACACCAATTTGCCTGCATTCACAGGAGCGCCCTCAACGTCATCCGTCAGCCTGTAGCTTCCGCTGTAGACCAGTTCCTGCGGCACAGCCTTGTCGTAGCTCTCCGGATACTTCTCGGCAAGATACTTGGCAAATACATCATGACGTGCCGAAGTAAGTCCGTTGCTGCCCATACCTCCATTGTATTCCTTCTCATAGGTAGCTTGTCCACAGCTGCTGAGACCGACAATGACATCTCCCGGACGTATGTTCGCATTATTTACCACATCGCTGCGCTTCATACGGCATGTAACAGTGGAATCGACAATGATGGTACGCACGAGGTCACCCACATCCGCAGTCTCACCTCCCGTAGCATATATGCCTATTCCCATCTTGCGCATCTCTGCAAGAAGTTCATCTGTACCGTTGATTATCGCACTTATGACCTCACCGGGAACGAGCATCTTGTTTCTTCCTATAGTAGACGAAACAAGGATGTTGTCCACAGCACCGACACACAGCAAATCATCAGTATTCATGATCAGTGCATCCTGAGCGATACCTTTCCATACAGAAATGTCACCGGTTTCCTTCCAGTACATATATGCAAGACTCGACTTCGTCCCTGCTCCGTCGGCATGCATTATGTTGCAATATTCAGGGTCTCCACCCAGAATGTCAGGAATGATTTTACAGAAAGCCTGTGGGAAAATACCCTTGTCTATATTCTTGATGGCATTGTGCACATCTTCCTTCGCTGCGCTCACTCCGCGCATCATATATCTCTGATTGCTGTCCACGATAAAAAAAGTTTTTATTTCAATTTTTTCGACAAAGTTACGGAATATCGATGTAAAACAAAACCATACGGCAATAATATTTTGAGGCGACATCCAAAACACCGACAAGACATCAAAGAGGCACAAGCCTGAGTTCCTGCGTTTTCTGCACCCCTATCCACTCTATCAGCCTATACACCCTGATTCCGAGCTGCGACTTCTGCTGCATAGAATGCCCTGTTGACATATGACAGACTGAGTGAACTGGATTCAATGTGGTCAATGGTTCCGTACTTGACG
>CAZKOB010000123.1:0-11191 GCA_964554265.1 uncultured Bacteroides sp.
AATTACTACCCAACTATAACCCCTAAAAGGTGTACTTCAGTTAATGCTTACAAAAGAACAATTACGTGTTTTTATTGATACGTACAAAAACTTGCCTCGGAATATCTTTAGCAGATAAACCGAGGCAAGATTCCTATTTGCATATATTACAAACCGTAAGGTCCGTCCTGTTCTCGTTATACGGTCACTCTATGTCTTAACCATTCATGCTGATAAGGAACTCCTCATTGTTCTTAGTCCTCTCTATATGACTCATTACCGTATCCATTGCTTCCATCGGGTTCATGTCTGCAATATGTTTCCGCAAAACCCACATGCGGTTGAGAGTTGTCTGATCCTGAAGCAAATCATCACGTCGAGTGCTCGATGCCGTAAGGTTAACAGCCGGGAATATACGTTTATTCGCAAGCGAGCGGTCAAGCTGAAGCTCCATATTACCGGTCCCCTTAAACTCTTCAAAAATAACTTCATCCATTTTTGAACCGGTGTCTATCAATGCCGTAGCAATAATAGTCAAAGAACCTCCTCCTTCTATATTTCTTGCAGCACCAAAGAAGCGTTTAGGTTTATGCAGTGCATTGGCATCCACACCTCCTGACAGCACTTTTCCGGATGCCGGACTTACGGTGTTATAAGCGCGAGCAAGCCTTGTGATTGAATCGAGGAATATCACGACATCATGTCCACATTCCACCATACGCTTCGCTTTCTCCAAAACGATTCCTGCTATCTTCACATGATTTTCTGCCGGAGCATCGAATGTCGAAGCTATAACTTCCGCATTGACTGTGCGTGCCATATCCGTCACTTCTTCCGGACGTTCGTCGATAAGCAGCATGATAAGATAAGCTTCCGGATGGTTAGAAGCTATAGAGTTGGCTATATCCTTCATGAGGAGGGTCTTACCGGTCTTAGGCTGTGCCACGATAAGAGCACGCTGCCCTTTGCCTATAGGGGAGAAGAGATCTACTATACGTGAAGACTTACTGTCGTTGTAGCCTTTACAAAGTTTGAACTTTTCATCCGGGAAAAGAGGGGTCAGATATTCAAACGGCACCCTGTCGCGGACGATAGAAGGAGCGCAACCGTTTATTTTGTCAATTTTCACCAAAGGGAAGAATTTTTCTCCTTCCTTCGGAGGACGTATCGTACCTTCCACTACATCGCCTGTCTTAAGACCAAAATGCTTTACCTGTGCCTGACTTACATAAATATCGTCAGGTGAAGGCATGTAATTATAGTCCGAACTGCGCAGGAATCCATATCCGTCCATGATTTCAAGAACACCGGAGACGGTTAATATGTCACTGAAATCATACATCTTTTCTTTTCCTACAGGTTCCGGAACAACAGGAAGGAACACCGGTTCATCTGCACGTGAGGAGTTGTAGACCGGATGCTCCTCTTCGTATTTCTTAAAGAAGTCCATCGGACTGACATCCACGGTTTCCTCATTAGGTATGTCCTCAAGAATGATAAAATCTGAACCGTCATCAAAATTACTGCCTCCAAGTGGCACCTTGCAAATCAGAGTCTCTTCTTTCTGCTTATCCTCGCTTGAAACATAATTCGCTTCCGGAACTACGTTTGCAAAATCTTCATCTTCATCCGCGTTGCAGCTATCATCTTGCTTCTGATCTGTGTTCTCCGCAGTCCTTGCATTTTCTTCTGTTTCCGCACTGCCTTGATTCATTTCAGCTTCCATCTTTATCTTCTCCTGCTCTTCGCGCTCGATTGTCTTTTTGTTCTTACTACCCGGCTTGCGGCCACGCTTCTTGGGAGCAGAAGCATTGTCCGTTGTCTGCTTGTCTACTGTACTGTCCGCTTCAGTTCCTGTTGCATCCGGCATTTGAGAAAGCATGCTTTTCTCTTCTTCCGAAAGATCTGCAAACAGCGAATCATCTTTGGTTATCTTCATCGGTTTATCTATTTTCTTAGCATTTAGTTGATTAGCCGTATACACGCGATCCACATTCTTTACGCTGATTCTGGAGCGCTTACGGGAAGCCTGCTTATCTGTTCCTTTCGCAGAAGCATAAGCATCGGCTTGTGTATCAATAATCTTAAATGTCAATTCATTCTTATCAAGTTCCGCATATTCAGCAATACCCATCTCTTCAGCTATACTCTGAAGCTCCGGAATTTCCTTTTCGTTTAATTGTTCTAAATTATACATATAATTGTGATATATTTCTTCCTCTAAAAAATCATCCTGTCATGTCTACACAAAGTTCGGACACCGGATGGCAATAGAAACCATATTAATAAAACCCGGACAATATATTTGAAACTGCACATGTGGAAAAGCATGATAACAGCCCGCGCATGTGTTCATCTCATATAAAGCCTGCAGCTAAAAAGGGAAGGTTGTGTATATTTATTGAAACATTAAAAGAGCATTTTTCATGCCTCATAAAAGACCTATGTCTTCAAATACTTCTGCAAAAGTAACAAAATTAATCAAATCCTTATAGTTTTTACCAAATAAAAATCGCAGTGCATCATTTTTTTTACATTTTTATTCGATAATGGTAGCAACTATATGCCTGTTGCCTCCATTATTGCGGAACTCACACAGGTATATGCCCTGCCATGTCCCGAGGTTGAGTTTTCCTCTCGTGACGGGTATTGTAAGCGAAAGCCCTGTTATGACACTTTTGGCATGGGCCGGCATGTCATCATCACCTTCAAGCGTATGGCAATAGTACGGTTCGCGTTCACGAACAAGGCGGTTGAATATAGATTCCATATCCACTCTGACATCAGGGTCTGCATTCTCGTTGATGGAAAGTGCGGCACTCGTATGCTTGATAAACAAGGTGAGTATCCCCGAAGCCGGAAGTTCCGGCAAATTTGCAATTATCTCATCTGTTACAAGATGGAATCCACGTCGGCGCGGACGCAATGAAAATTCTGTCTGACGAACCATCTATTACTGATAAAGCTTTATGAATTGTCGTCCCTCTGCAAAGACACATACATGCAGAAGGCAAATTCAATCTGTCTGAATATTTTTATTTATATTTTCAATGTATAGGAGCAACTCTTCACGACCGAGCTTCGACGAAGAACTGGTGATGAAATATGGAGGAAGCTCTTCCCATTGCTCCTTCAACACATCCAGATAATAGTTTACATTCAACGAGTTCTTCAAGTTGCTCTGCTTGTCCGCCTTAGTAAAGACCAAAGAAAAAGGGACTCCGTTCTCACCGAGAAAACTGATAAACTCAAGGTCCTTCTTCTGAGGCTGAAGCCTGATATCTATAAGTACAAACAAGCAGGTAAGCTGCTTGCGCTCCAGAACATAATGGGATATGAGGTTCCACAGCTTGTCCATCTCTCGTTTTCCTCTTTGAGCATAGCCATATCCGGGAAGGTCGACAAGAAACCAGTTCTTGTTAATCATAAAATGATTTATCAACATCGTTTTTCCCGGAGTGCTTGAAGTCAGCGCAAGCTTGTTGCGCTCCGTCAGCATATTGATAAGGCTTGACTTGCCCACATTGGAACGTCCGATGAAAGCGTACTCGGGAAGGTCCGTCTGAGGACACATGTCGGCACGCGGACTGCTGCACTTAAATTCTGCACTCTTTATTATCATATTTTTTCTTGCTATTGTTTTTTCTCATTCTATCTATTATTATTCTATCCGCACGCTCACTCGATTTCGCTCAGTTCAAGCCAGCGCATCGACTTCTCATCCAATTCGTCGTTGAGCGACGGCAGACGCTTCGACATCACGGTTATTTCTTCCACCGAAGCTGTACCCGAGCACAAGGCTGTCTCTATATTTTTCTTCTCAGCCTCCAGCAGATCGATGTCTGCTTCCAGCTGTTCCATCTCTTTCCGCTCCTTGAAGGTAAGCCTTCTCTTACGTTCCGTATTGCTGCGCTTCAAGTTTTGTTGGGAATCCGCCTTTCTCTTGTCGTTCTCCTGCTTCTTCTCCGCCTCTTTCTTTTCGGCGACAGCCTTCCATTCACGATATTGGCTGTAATTGCCGGGGAAATCGCGTATGTCGCCTTCGCCACGGAAGACAAGCAGATGGTCCACCACCTTGTCCATGAAATAACGGTCGTGGCTGATAATAATGAGACAACCCTGAAAGTTTTTCAGATACTCTTCCAGAATCTGCAACGTGACAATATCAAGGTCGTTCGTCGGTTCATCGAGGACAAGAAAATTCGGAGAGCGCATCAGCACTGTACACAGATACAATCTTCGGCGTTCGCCTCCACTCAGTTTACTGATATAATTATACTGGGTCTCCGGCGGAAACAGGAAATGCTGCAAAAACTGGCTTGCCGTCAGACGCTCCCCTTTGCCAAGGTCAACGTATTCGGCTATCTCACGCACTGCATCAATGACTTTCTTGCCATGGTCAAAACTAATGCCTTCCTGCGAATAGTAGCCGAACTTCACGGTCTCCCCGACATCTATCGTTCCGCTGTCATATGGTTCAAGCCCTAACAGCATCTTGATGAAAGTCGATTTTCCTGTTCCGTTGTTACCGACAATTCCCATCTTTTCGTAGCGTGAAAACACATAGCTGAACTTATCAAGTATAACCTTGCTGCCGAATGACTTGCACACATCGGAAGCCTCGAATATCTTGCTGCCGATATAAGTGGAATCCATCCTCAGCTGCACATTGGCATTCTCCATCCTGCGCTTGGCCACTTTCTCAAGTTCATAGAAAGCGTCCTCCCTATATTTAGCCTTGTGTCCGCGCGCCTGCGGCATACGGCGCATCCATTCAAGTTCCGTCCGATAGAGATTGTTCGCGCGTTGGATTTCCTGCGTAAGATTGTCTATACGCTCCTGCCTCTTTTCAAGATACAGACTGTAATTTCCGTTGTAGGTATATATTCTTGAATCATCCATCTCTATGATGGACGAACATATATTATCAAGGAAATAGCGGTCGTGGGTAACCATCAGGAGACTCATCGTCGAACGCTGAAGGTAATTCTCCAGCCACTCCGTCATTTCAAGATCAAGATGATTGGTAGGCTCGTCAAGAATAAGGATGTCCGGTTCTGTTATCAGCACATTCGCCAGCGCCACACGTTTTATCTCACCTCCGGAAAGTTCGGACATCTTCTGCTCAAAGTTCCGAATCTTAAGCTGAGACAGAATTTGCTTGATCCGTTGCTCATAGTCCCATGCCTTGAGGCGGTCCATCTCCAAAAGTATCTTTTCATAGGCGTCTCCCGACATAAGGTTTTCTCCACATTGTTCATATTGCCTTATGACATCTGTCACTTCATTCCCGTGCCGGAAGCAGGTCTCTATCACCGACAATTCTCCGGGATAAGCGGGAGCCTGCTCAAGATAACCGACTTTAAGGTCGCGTCGGAAGACGACGCTGCCTTCTTCATACCCTTCCACACCGGCAATGATGGAAAGCAGTGTAGACTTCCCTGTACCATTCTTGGCTATCAATCCGACGCGTTCCTTTTCTCCGACAGTAAATGATATATTTTCAAACAAAGTGCGGTCGCCAATCCTTTTTGTCAGTCCCAGCACCTCAAGATACGGTAAATATGTCGCCATTATTTTATATTGTCATGCAGCAAAACCATCCACCATTTTTCATTGTTATCCGTCCATTCTCCACACCACCGGCAGCCACCCGACCTCTGCCGAAGGAATGCGTCTGTCTTTATCCTTTACAAGCCCCTTCCTTTTCGGGGAGAGGGCTATAAGCCTCTGTGTAATTGGAACATAAATCTAAAAATGGAGATACCCTGCAAATTCATTTCCTTAATCTATATGAAAGTATTGCATGGCACACAATTGCGGATAAACAAACATTTCTCATTGTTTCCTTGCCATGTATCCATAGCACCTACGACTCTGCAAAAGTAGTTTTTTTTTGTAAAATACACAAGACATTGCCCAATTACTTCAAACTATTTGTTCAAAATACTATTTTGAATTATGATTTAAAGCAGGCGTATTTACAGACTCCTCTTAGGCTTTTTGTAAATACACCTGCTAAAAACATTCATTTTCAATGCGTATCCTGAATCCTTACGAAAGAGCAGCTTATGTACACGGCATACTTCAGCAATGCCCTCCTATAGCCTATCCTCTTTTCTGGTAATCCACAACCTTCACCTTAGAAGCCAACGACTTGCATTTGTCGCGCAGTTCATCCAGCGACGTTCCTATCTTGTCATAACTTACGACAACTCCCATCCTTCTGCCGACATGGGCCACCGGTTTGCCGAATATGCGCAGATAAGTGTTCGTGGCAGCACACACCTCTTCCATACCTGTATATCCGGGATGCTCCGTCTCTATCTCTGAAAGAATGACCGCACTCGCACCTATCTTCTCCTGAGTGATTTCCGGTATCGGAAGCCCGAGCACCGCACGGCAGTGAAGCTCAAATTCCGAAAGATTCTGAGTTCCGGCAAGAGTAACCATACCTGTATCGTGAGGGCGCGGAGAAAGCTCCGAGAAATAAACACCGTCTGTATTGCTAAGGAAGAACTCCACTCCCCATATGCCGGCTCCCGACAAAGCCTCCGTCACTTTGGCCGCCATCCTTTGCGCTTCGGCAAGCATGTCCGGCGCAACCGGAGCCGGCTGGAAACTCTCACGGTAGTCTCCGCCCTTCTGCACATGGCCTATAGGCTGGCAGAACAATGTAGGGCCGTCGCTCTGGGTCACTGTCAGAAGGGTTATCTCACTGTCGAATTTTATAAACTGCTCTACAATGACCTCTTTTATATCTCCCCGTGCACCTTCGGCCGCACACTTCCAGGCACGCATAAGCTCATCCGGACTGTCCACCTTGCTCTGTCCGTGTCCGGAACTGCTCATGAGCGGCTTCACAATGAACGGATATCCGATTTCCTCTGCTGCAGCACAGAACTCTTCGTATGTTTTCGCATATCTGTAGTTGGCCGTCTTTAGCCCCAGTTCCGTATGAGCAAGCTCACGTATGGCCTTACGGTTCATTGTGTAGTTGACGGCACGCGCGCTCGGCACCACCTTGATGCCCATAGCTTCGCAATCATAAAGTTTCTCCGTGCGTATCGCCTCAATCTCCGGCACTATGATGTCAGGACAATGCTTGCTGACTGCCGCCATAAGTGCATCGCCGTCAAGCATGGAAAAAACCTCATGTTCGTCGGCCACTTGCATGGCAGGTGCACCGGCGTAGGAATCGCAGGCTACTACATACTGTCCTTTTCTCTTGCAGGCTATCACAAACTCTTTCCCGAGTTCGCCTGAGCCTAAAAGCATAACCTTCTTCATAATTTTGAACTCTTTATAATTGCAATTCTTGTTTGTTACTTATGTTAAATCCTTGGCGCTGTGTTGAATCCCTTATGCAACTACAACTGCAAGGTTGTCTTGATCTTCCGGACACACATGCCTGTTGTGAAAGATTAATCCCACTTTATCCGCAAATTTACAGCTTTAATTCAATTTCTACACAATTTTTCTGCATTTAATCCATCACAGTAGTGTTATCCACACCTCTGCAACGTGTCCGTGCAATAAAATGAAAAAGCAGGAAAACCGCGCTATAAATGTATCTTCATCGCGGTATAACAGTCTTCTGTCATTCAACGCTTGAAATCCATCATTTTTGTCTTGAATGGTATTTTGATTTCTGCCTAAGCCTATCATCCGATTTTTAGAACATTGAAATTCATCGTGTTATAGCCTGTAAAAACTTAAATTCATCCCACTGAAGAATCAAAATCACCGCACAGTTTTCTTAAATCTGCACTGCTGATTATAAAATCAACAGTGCAGATTATACAATCAGCAGTGCAGTTTTTACAATCAGCAGTGCAGATTTAAGAAAAATGTGCGGTGATTTTGACTTTTCAGTGGAGCAATTTCATCTTTCCGGTACAATCGCTCCAAAAATGTAGCATTTTGTCCGAACACATCTGCCAAGAGGCCCGGAACAATGTCCTTATCATTTATCGCTTCAAAACAGAACCATCGCCCCTACGAGAGACTTTTCCAAATATTCAATTCTCACAAACTCAAGTGATCGGTTTGAGCTATATCGGGATACGCAAAGACGAAGCCGGGAGACCGAAACGGAAATACGCATCAGCTCCAATGAACTTGTAAATAAGGAAGCGACAGAGGATTGTCATTTTAAGCCGAAGCGCTTTATGGAAACTGTCAACGTCAATACTTTATACACAATGGACACCTCATACCAAAACAATATCCTATACAAAGCTTTTAAATTTATGCAATACAAGGAAAAATATAAAAAAATATTTTGGGATTTTGAAATATTCACATATCTTTGCTGCAAACTAATAATATTTCTAACTTATTTTTTATGAAAAAACATTTACTTAATCTAAGTCTGTGGGTTGTGGCCATGTTCACCGGTATCGCAAATGTATCGGCACAGACTACCTATGAAATCAAGGGAGAACAGTATCCTACACAAGACTGGAGTCACTATGAAGCGACATTCAGCTATGAAGAAGTGGCAAAAGCTGCAGGATATGAATCAGCTGCTGCAATGCAGGAGGCTATAGACGCTGTTACAAACCCGAATAGTGCAGAAAGTACATCCATGTTCTGGTGCTGCGATTCTACAGAGCAGAAAGCACTGAGCAATTGGAACACACAGGGAGGTGTCGGAGGCTTCTGGCACAGCGCCGACGGTTCAGTAGTGCCTTACGGAAATGACATTTCCGAAAAGTACAAGTCTGTTTTCTTCACTCAGCTTATCACAGACGTGGAGAACGATGCGTTTACATATTGGATCGGACAGTTCCCGAACAGATGTGAAGGCAACACAACTTACACTGCTTCAATTTATCTGAAGAACGGTGACAACACAGTAACTTTCAACTTTGAATTGTTTGTGAAGAAGCCTGTAGAACTTCCGGAAGCAACAAACTCCATTTCAAAGCTTAATGTCATCGGCAAAACGGATGTAACGGCAGAAATAACCTATCGTGTAGGCACAGATATAAGTGTCAACATTGCAGACATCATTGCTGCATCGGGCATCCCTTCATCTGAGATATCGCCGGTGATAGAAAACATGGTTATGGCTTGGAATTTCGACCCGGATGCAACAGAGGGAGATTGCAAGACTGACACATTGATGAAATATACTCAATACGGCGCATTCTACTTCACGGAAGGCAATGAAGATACCCATGCATGCTCTGCTACAACGAATGACTTGGTAGATGCTTTCATTCTCCAAGATATCTACTATGATGAGGAAACAGAATCACTCGTGGCATCTGTTAATCCTACAGAGAGCGATACCAAGACAGGCGATGTTTACACAACTGCTCTTTATGTAGTTTATGGCGACAAGGCTTACCAGATTGATCTTACAGTGAATGTGGTTGCACCTGTAGTTGTCAAGCCTGAAGAATTTGAAAAGGTCGGCAGCGATGTACTGGAAATCGAGCGCGAACAGTCTTTAGGATTTACAACAACAACATGTGATATAGACGTTGCTTCCATAGCTGAGCTTCTCGGATGCGAAGCTGACCAGATTGTATTTATGGCAAAGAATCTGGACGAGGGTATCGACGATGATTATACCGCAACCCCGGAGCCGGGTTTCTGGATGAATCAGGAAGGTATAAACGTAGGTTATGGCACTTCTAACACTGCATGGTTCGCTCTCTTTGACCATTCTGCGTCTACCATAGACATAGGACACATGCCTGGTATCTTTACTGGAACAGGAGACGAAAAGTGCACAGGTTCTCTCTATTTCGTTTATGACAAAAAGCTCTATGAATTGGAAGTAACTATGAGCATTGAGCAGGCTGTTCAAATAGATGTGTTTACAGAAGTAGGTTCTGAGGATGTTTTGATTCAAGCACTTGCAAATTATAATGATTATGGTATAGGTACTCTTTCTGTTGATTTGGATAAAATAGCAGAACTTACAGGTTCCACTAATTTGACATTCTATGTTTATGACCAACCAGCTGAGGATTCAGATGAATTGGTATTTACAAATAATTATTCAGCTGGTGCACCAGGTTATTGGTTGACAAAAGAAGGTTATAGAGATGTCTGGAATACAGGCAATGAATACGGTATATTCTTTGAGGCATATAATGCAGGTAATTTTAATTGGGGACATTATCCTGGAAAAGATCCTGTTGGTACAACATATACAGGAAAGCTGTTCCTTGTTAATCCGAATAACGGCTACTACTATACCATCAATTATACGGTGGAATTTGTGGATGAGATTACAGAGTATGCAGTGGTTGGCAGCGAGAACATTATTCTTCCTGCAAATGAAGAAGACATCACATATATACCAGCAGACCTTACAGCTGCAATGAAAGCTCTCGGCATCGAAGACGAATCACTTCTTGAAAGCGCTGTATGGAAAGCACAGAAAAGCTCCATTTCATATACAAGCGATGGATATGACGAGGTTAACGGAGGTTTCCCATTCGACAACAACGGCAATGTTCTGCTTGATGACTCAGAGGGCGAAGAGGTGTTGTTCTATGTAGGATTGAACGAGAACAACGAGTTCGCAACCTACGTATTGACTACACCGGAAGACGGACAGGCTTATACAACAAAACTCGCTCTTGATTATGATGAGAAGCGTTATGTATTCAACGTAAGCATTGTCAATGAGGACACTTACACAGGCATCAGCAATGTCAATGCAGACAAAGTCAATGCAGGCAATGTCTATGACATCAGCGGACGCATTGTACGTAAAAATGCTGCTTCTGTAAATGGTCTCGCAAAGGGTGTATATATCCTCAACGGAAAGAAATATATTGTAAAATAATTCTGCGGATTGATATATAATCAGTAATAAAAAAAGTGGCTGTGTCAAAATAGGCGCAGCCACCTTTTTTTGTAGTTTGGGGTGATTTTTTTTTAGGAGGAGGCTGCGAGGAGATTGCTTCTTGAAATTGTATCGTCTTCACAGACTACTCCTATAATTCTTAGGGTTGTAAGATGGTGGATTCACAGACTCCTCTTGTGATACTTAGTCACCCCTTAAAAACTGCTTTATCCGCTTATGTATAAGTAGTTATCGCTAAAAACATTTTGATAATATATGCAAGTTTTTGTATCTTCGTAAATAAAAACTTGCAGATTTATCAAAATTATTTTGGTGATAATTACTGGCGTATAGGTCAAAATGGAGGCTGAAATCTTTGAAAGATGTTATGTATTAATA
>CAZKOB010000124.1:0-11143 GCA_964554265.1 uncultured Bacteroides sp.
CCTGATTTCTTATGATAAAATTATACAAAATCTATTAACCGTACAAATGTACGACTTCTAAAATTCAAAGTCATGAAGAAAGTAGAAAATAACTTCGCAGTAACAGGTTTCGTAGCTAAGGATGCAAAAATCCGTCAATTCACCACCGCAAGCGTAGCACGCTTCTCCATCGCCGTAGGCCGTACTGAAAAGCGCGGGGAATCTCAGGAAGAGACCAGAGTCTCGGCATTCATGAACATGGAAGCATGGCGCAAGAACGACAGCGCGTCTTTCGAGCTTCTGAAGAAAGGACAGATGATCACCGTTGAAGGCTATATGAAGCCGGAGGAATGGAGCGGCAATGACGGTGTCAAGCGTAACCGCATCGTCTTCGTAGCGACCAAGTTCTACGAGCCGGAGGAAAAACCGGAGAAAAAAGAAAAGGCGAAAGGCAAATCCAAGTCAAAGAAATCTGCGGCATAAGCCCGGAACTTTCCCGACAGAAGCGGCTCTGGCCGCTTTTTGTTTTGTTCATGCCTCCGGCTGTCGTTTCCCAATTATGGTATGTTCTATAAATTAAATATTTGCATATCAGAGAAATAATTCGCATCTTTGCATAAAACAATCGGAATTATGTCTAACGAAAGGAAGTTTCGCAGAAAGATCGAGGCAGAGTCGCTCTTTGAGCGCGAAATGACATTGTCAGAACTGATGAAATTGGTTGACTCTAGCTCTTATGGCGGCAGTGGCGGGCGAGTTCGCCCGTATGGTCATTACGGATGAGGGCGTATATTGTTTCGTGTGAGACGCTTATGCCTTCACGGGCGAGACGGCCGGATATTTGTCGGGGAGACCACTGCTCGTTTTTTATCAGCTCGACTATGCGCCAGCGTAGCACCTCATCAAGCCTGCGGTTTCCCGGTGTACGGCTTTTCCTTTGTTCGGACCGCTCATGGGCCTTGCACCATACATACTTGCCGCCCGGCGTGGAATTACGTCTCAGTTCACGGCTTACTGTTGATTTATCGACTCCTATGGAACGAGCAATTATTTCCAGAGTCTCTTTCTTTTGCCTTCCCAGGTAAATTGCATACCTTTGCTCTCGGGTTAAGTGCTTATACATAATTGCACTACAAAAGTAATTAATCCATTTGAGGGAGGCAGTGGTCTCCCTTTTATTTTTTGTATTGCCGGTAACTCTTCACGGAGTTTTCTCCGCCTCCCTCCGCCCTTTCCGCTACGCTCCAAGGACGGAGGGAGGCGGAGAAAAGGTTGCATTTCTATCTTGACAGAAGGCAACATGAGGAGGCGTTTCAACAGAGTCTTCGACGGCATCGCGTCCGACGGGAAGGGGACTATGGGATGGCGCCACGGGTTCAAGCTTCACCTCATGTGCAATGACTCCGGGGAGATTATAACATCCTGTCTTACAAGGGCTAAAGAGGACGACAGGGACGAGAGGGTGTGGAAGGTGTTCACGCGCGAACTGTACGGAAAAGTCTTTGCAGACAGAGGGTATATCAAGAAAACTCTTCGAGAGCCTGTTCGACGACGGCATACAGCTCGTGCACGGACTGAAGGCGAACATGAAAAACAGGCTCATGCCCATGTGGGACAAAATCATGCTGAGGAAAAGGTACATCATAGAGTGCATCAACGAACTGCTGAAGAACAAGGCGAACATCGTACATTCAAGACACCGTTCGGTACAAAACTTCCTTGTGAACATCTGCGCCGCACTTACGGCATATTCCTTTTTCGACAACAAGCCGGAAGCACTGCCGGTGCATGTTGAGGATTATAATGGGCAACTGGAACTTTTTTAATGGAATATTAAACCGAACTCACGTAATTAATAGAACCTACCTTTAGTATGATGATAAGGATTTCTCATATTATAAAAATAGTCTTCCGTGTCACTCAATCCGTTCCGTTTGATGTGACGTTCTATTTCCTCGCGTGTCCCATGACCGTCTTTGACGGCTTTTTCTATGAATTTTTGCGCCTTAGGGCGTGTAATGTCTCTTGAGCGTTTGTGGAGCCAGGGCTTTATGGTCAAATCAGCTATCAGCGAGAGGCCGACGACAAAACAGAGATCGAACAGGAAGTTGAACGGTCCTCCGGCAAGGGCTATGCCGAGGGCAAGGATGATGATTAGAATAAGGAAGGACATAACTTTTGTATGTTTAATAGTTTTTTATTTCACAAGAGCAAATATAATGATTTGTGCTTTGTTACACAACCATTTGCAAAGATTTGTCGATTTTCTGTTGCTGTTCATCTCGTTCCTGTTTCAAGCATTGCAGTTCCATTTTTTTGAAAGTATCTGTCAGAGTGCATACGCATACGTGTAGAGAGTGCCCCTGTAGAAACGTCTGTGAATATACAGTCAATGGACTGTTGCAATCAAGTATTGACAGGGCGGCGGTGAATAGGGCCGATTATATGATAAAGGAATGAAGTATATAAATAAAAAAAACAGGGAGTACGAAATTGAAATTTCATACTCCCTGTTCAAGAACATAGAATGCCGGTCCGTAGACGGACATTCTTTCCAATGGATTAAGCTTCAGCAGGCTGTTCTTCAGCAGGCGCAGCTTCTGCTTCTGCCTTTGCTGCAGCAGCGGCCGCCTTTTTCTCTGCAACCTTTGTAGCTATAGCTTCATTGATTTTCTTCTCGGCAGCAAGACGTTCTGCGACAGCTGCCTTCTTTGCATCAGCATTCTTGCTGATAACTGCGTTTCTCTTGCTTTCTTTCAGACTCTTCCATTCGTTGAACTTAGCTTCAGCTGTAGCTTCATCGAACGCGCCTTTCTTGACACCGGTAAGGAGGTGCTTCTTCATGTAAACACCCTCAGAAGAAAGGATATTCTTCACAGTGTCTGTAGGCTGTGCTCCACAGAGAACCCAGTGCAAAGCACGTTCAAAATTCAAATCAACAGTAGACGGATCTGTGTTTGGGTTGTAAGTACCGATCTTTTCAATGAAACGACCATCACGTGGTGCTCTCACATCTGCTATCACAATTGCATAGAAAGCATAATTCTTGCGACCATGACGCTGCAATCTAATTTTAGTTGCCATTCTTAGTTTTTTTATATTAAATAAATGATTTGAAATGTTGCTAACACGTAACAACATTGCAAAGTTACAATCTTTTTAGATAATGAAGAAAAAATTTAGATTTTATGCCATAAAATATCCGATAGCATTTTTCAGGTTGGGATATTTATATTAATTTTGCACGTTAATTGTAATCTACACTTAGCAAAAAGCATGAAAGGCAAGATTGAACATCAAGGTATAATAGAGAGTATTGAAGGCTGTCACATACGAGTGAAGATTGTACAGTCCTCAGCTTGTTCTTTGTGTCAGGCAAAACACCTTTGTTCCTCATCGGAAAGCAAGGAGAAGCTAATAGATTTATATGATTCCAATGCTCTACATTATAATATAGGAGAAAAAGTGACGGTTTATGGCTCTGCCACTATGGGACGTGATGCAGTGGTTTTTGCATTCGTTGTTCCTTTGGTTCTTATAGTGGCATGGATGATACTGGCAATCAAGATGCTTTGTTTCAATGAACTGATGGCTGTCGGTGGCATTGTTCTTATTCTTGTCGTTTACTATGCCATTTTATGGACAGGGAAAGAAAAGCTCGGCAAGAAATTCTTGTTCATGATTGAAAAATCATAATATTCAAGTTAACTGTATCAATATCTAAATAACTAAACTTATGAACGTAATTCTTATTGCTGTAATTGTTTTGGGTGCAATCGGACTTATCGCAGCACTTGTGCTGTTCTTTGTATCCAAGAAATTTGCAGTCAAGGAAGACCCACGTATTGCTCAGGTAAGCGCAGTGCTTCCACAAGCCAATTGTGGAGGATGCGGATTTCCGGGATGCGGCGGTCTTGCTGCTGCCTGCGTGAAAGCGGCAGATGCAGGTTCGCTCGAAGGACTTTCATGTCCGGTAGGCGGACAGCCTGTCATGGAGAAAGTGGCCGGTATTCTTGGCATGCAAGTAGGTGTGGCGTCACCTAAGCTGGCTGTTGTACGCTGTAACGGAACATGTGAGAACCGCCCTCGTGTGGTTGTATATGACGGTGTGAAGAGCTGCCGTGTTGCTAATACGACATGCAGTGGAGAAACTAATTGTGCATACGGATGTCTCGGATGTGGCGATTGTGTATCTAAATGCCAGTTCGATGCTATTAGAATGAATCCGTCGACAGGACTTCCTGAAGTGGATCCGAAGAAATGTACTGCCTGTGGAGCTTGTGCAAAGGCATGTCCTCGCAATATCATTGGAATACGAAATGTGGCAGGTGATAAAAAGGAAGGCATATACGTTGAGTGTATGAATAAGGATAAGGGCGCAGTGGCTGCCAAGACTTGTGCTGCTGCATGTATCGCCTGCATGAAGTGTGAGAAGGTCTGCGGTTTTGATGCTGTACATGTAGAGAATAACCTCGCTTATGTAGATCCAAATAAGTGCCAGCTTTGTGGCGAATGTGAAAAGGCATGTCCAAAGCATGTCATCGCGTTCGTTGACATCAACGGCAGGAAGCCGAAACCAAAGCTTTCACCTGTACCGGTTGCGAAAGCTGCATCTAAGGCTGTCGCAAAACCTGTTGCTGCCAAAGCTCCTGCGAAACCGATTGAGCCGGTTGTAATCAAATACGATGCACCGCTCTCGCCGTCACAGCAGATATTGCTTGCTGGCGCAGTTGATCTTGAGGCACCGGAAAAGAAGGACACTGCGGACAAAGTTGCTGTAATAGAGCATAAGTATGATGCTCCGTTGCTACCATCGCAACAAATCCTTCTTGGGAGCAAATAAGAGATACATTATTATTAAGAACTAAAAACAACATTATAAAGTGAAGACATTTAGAATTGGCGGAGTACATCCGGCAGAAAATAAATTGTCGGCAGCAGAACCCATCAGAGTGGCAGATCTTCCGAAGATTGCTGTTTTCCCGATGGGACAGCATATCGGTGCACCGGCCAAACCTATCGTGAAGAAAGGCGATAAGGTGAAGGTGGGGCAAGTGATAGCTGAGGCCGGTGGCTTTGTATCGGCACCAATCTTTTCATCTGTTTCCGGAACTGTGCTGAAAGTTGATACTGTAGTCGATGCCAGTGGATATGCAAAACCCGCTGTCTATATCACGGTTGAAGGCGATGAATGGGATGAGGCGATAGACCGTAGTGACAATCTTGTAACTCTTAAGGACAAACCGGAACTTACGGGAAAGGAAATTATTGAGAAGATTCAGAAGGCCGGGATTGTCGGCATGGGTGGTGCATGCTTTCCTTGTCATGTGAAACTGATGCCTCCTCCCGGCTCTAAACCGGAATGGGTTATCATAAACGCTGTAGAATGTGAACCTTATCTTACAGCAGATCATCGGCTTATGCTTGAAAAAGCGGATCAGATACTTGTGGGTGTTTCTCTTCTTATGAAGGCTGCAAATGTAAACAAAGGGTATATCGGTATTGAGAATAATAAGCTTGATGCTATCAAGCTCATGCAAGAAAAAGTAAAGGCTTATCCTGAAATAAAGGTTGTACCTTTGAAGGTGAAGTATCCGCAGGGTGGTGAGAAGCAGCTTATAGATGCTGTGGTTGGTCGTCAGGTTCCGGCTCCTCCTGCATTGCCGGTAAGTGTAGGTGCAATCATACAGAATGTGGGAACGGCATATGCTGTCTATGAAGCGGTGATGAAGAACAAACCTCTGTTTGAACGTATAGTGACGGTGACTGGAAAAAGTCTCAAACATCCGGGCAATTTCCTTACACGTATGGGAACACCGATGAGCCAACTTATCGATGCATGTGGCGGACTTCCAGAAGACACAGGTAAGGTTATTGGTGGTGGTCCAATGATGGGAAAGGCGCTTATGAACATTGAAGTTCCTATTTGTAAGGGATCTTCTGGCGTGCTCATTATGAATGACAAGGAGGCTCGCCGTGGTGAACCTCAACCGTGCATTCGATGTGCAAAGTGTGTCGGTGCATGTCCTATGGGATTGGAACCTTATTTGCTTGCTACTTGTTCCGGTAAAGGAATGTGGGAAAAAGTGGAAGCAGAAGATATCACAAGCTGTATCGAGTGTGGTTCATGCCAGTTCACATGTCCTTCTAACCGTCCTATGCTCGACCTTATTCGTCTTGGAAAGTCAACAGTCATGGGTATCATACGTGCCCGAAACGCTAAAAAGTAATCATTATGGCAAATAAATTAATAGTATCATTGTCGCCGCATGTACATTCAAATGACACGGTCCAGAAGAATATGTATGGTGTATGCATTGCTCTTCTTCCTGCACTTCTGTGTTCGTTTGTGATCTTCGGTGTAGGTGCGATAACAGTAACCGCTGTGTCGGTTGCGTCGTGCGTATTTTTTGAGTGGGCTATCAACAAGTACTTGATGAAGAACGACAAGCCGACTGTGACGGACGGTTCTGCAATCTTGACAGGCTTGCTTCTCGCTTTCAATGTTCCTTCCAACCTTCCTTTGTGGATTATTATAATCGGTGCATTGTTCGCCATTGGAGTGGTGAAAATGACCTTCGGCGGACTTGGATGCAACCTTTTTAATCCGGCGCTTGCCGGACGTGCGTTCCTGCTTATCTCATTCCCTGTGCAGATGACCACATGGCCTGTACCATTACAGGAATTTGGAACTTATCTTGATGCGGAAACAGCTGCGACTCCACTTTCTGTCATGAAAGCAGCGGTAAAAGCGGGCGATGCAAGTATTCTTGAACAATTGCCGGATGCAATGGATATGCTTATAGGAAGAACCGGAGGTTGTCTTGGTGAAGTAAGTGCACTTGCTATCATTGTCGGTTTGATTTACATGATTGCAAAGAAAATCATTACTTGGCACATCCCTGTTTCCATCATCGTTACAGTGTTCGTGTTCTCTGGATTGATGAATCTTGCCAATCCAGTGTATGCATCTCCTGTAGTGGAATTGCTTAGCGGTGGTTTGCTTCTTGGTGCAGTGTTCATGGCTACAGACTATGTTACATCACCTATGTCGAAAGAAGGGCAAATTATATATGGCGTAGCAATAGGATTCCTTACAGTCGTAATCCGTACATTCGGTGCATATCCGGAAGGCATGTCGTTTGCGATTCTTATCATGAACGCATTCACTCCGCTTATCAACAATTATTGTAAACCAAAAAGATTCGGGGAGGTAGCGAAATGAAAAAACTGAGTTCTTCATTAACAAATATGGCAGTAGTACTTACCGTTATCGCTGTTGTTGCCGGTGGTGTTCTTGCATACGTCAACAGTGCTACTGCTCCTCAGATTGAGAAAATAAATGCTGAGAACCTTGCTGCCGGCATCAAGAGAGTGATCGGCAACGATGGTTTGATTGTATCTGATACAAAGACTGTAGGTAAATATACTATCTATACCACAACGAACAAGGATGGCAATATTCTCGGTACTGCAATTTCTACAAGTGAAAACGGATTCGGTGGTCCGCTTCAAGTTCTTGTGGGTTTTGACAATGAAGGTACGATACTTGGATATACAATTCTGGCAAGTGCGGAGACTCCAGGTCTTGGTGCAAAAGCCGGCTTGTGGTTTCAGAAAGGCCAAAAAGGTGACATCATCGGAAAGAATCCTGGTAAATGTAACTTTACTGTAAGCAAGGATGGAGGAGAGGTTGATGCCATTACTGCTTCAACTATCACTTCGCGTGCTTTTCTTTTGGCTGTGCAGAACGCATACAATCAGCTTATGGCGGATGGCAAGACGGAAGCGACAGGCAAGGCACAGCAGGCTGGAGCAGGTGACGCTCAGGACGCATGTCTGTGTGGTGATGATTGTGAATGCAGCGAACCTTGTGAGTGTGTAGGCGAATGCGCTGCAGAAGCAAATCTTTGCTGCCGTGAATGCGAAGACGGCGAATGCGTTGATTCAGAATGTAGAAACGAATGTAAGTGTAACAAATAAAGAAAGGAGACAAAGATTATGAACAACTTTAAAGTTTTGATGAATGGTATCGTCAAGGAGAATCCGACCTTTGTTCTTCTTCTTGGAATGTGTCCTACGCTCGGTACCACATCTTCTGCAATAAACGGTCTTTCGATGGGTTTGGCGACGACATTTGTACTCATACTTTCCAACCTGCTCATCTCACTCATCAAGAACCTTATTCCTGATATGGTACGTATCCCATCCTACATCGTAGTCATTGCATCACTCGTTACAGTGCTGCAGATGCTCATGCAGGCATATGTGCCGGGAATATATGCAACTCTCGGACTTTTCATTCCATTGATTGTTGTAAACTGTATCATTCTTGGCCGTGCTGAAGCGTTTGCTGCGAAAAACGGTCCGATAGCATCCATTTTCGATGGTATCGGTATAGGCATAGGTTTCTCGCTTGCCCTTACAATCCTCGGCGCAGTCCGTGAATTTTTCGGGACAGGTGTTGTTTTCAAGAGCGATGATTTCGGAATCCCGGGAATCACACTTCAGGGAGAAGAATATGGCATGCTGATATTCGTACTTGCACCGGGTGCATTCCTTATTCTCGGCTATCTGATTGCAATTGTCAACAAGATGCGTAAAGCATAATCAAGTAATCCATATTTGGAAATAACAAAACAGAATCATTATGGAATATATATTGATATTTATCACAGCGATATTTGTAAATAATGTTGTATTGGCACAGTTCCTCGGTATCTGTCCTTTCCTCGGTGTGTCCAAAAAAATATCCACAGCAGCAGGAATGGGTGCAGCAGTGACCTTTGTGCTCACATTAGCGACAATTGTAACTTACATTGTACAGAAGTTCGTGCTCGATGCCAACGGGCTTGGATATTTGCAGACAATAGCTTTTATCCTCATCATTGCAGCGCTGGTGCAAATGGTGGAGATTATACTCAAGAAGGTGTCCCCGTCTCTTTATCAGGCTCTTGGAGTATTTCTTCCGCTTATCACTACAAACTGTTGTATCCTCGGTGTGGCAATTCTCGTGATACAGAAAGACTATGATCTTCTTCACGGTATTGTATATGCAATCTCGACTGCAATAGGTTTTGCCCTTGCGATGGTTGTATTCGCCGGATTACGCGAACAGCTGTCTCTTGTGAAGTTGCCTAAAGCAATGGAAGGCATGCCTATAGCACTTGTTACTGCTGGTCTCCTTGCTATGGCATTCATGGGATTCAGTGGTGTCGATGGCGGATTGAAGATTCTATTCGGCTTGGAGTAAACTATAGCGGTTAATGTTCAATGTGATAGATAGAACTTCAACATAGAATTCTCATCATGGATGGATTATAGTCATATGATATTTGTCATTCCGGAAGAGATGTAAACCTATTCTGAAAATTACGGAATAACAAATATGTGTAAAAGAGGCTGTTCATTTCGGCACAGCCTCTTTAGTCTTTTTATCCGGTTTTGCTTTGCGCTGGTCATATCTCCTTTCTATTTTACCTTTGTTTGATAAGAGGAAAGATTTATGACGTTCTGGATATTGCGGATAATACTGATGATGGCAAAGCTAATGATTCCGGCAATAAAAGCAAGAGAAAGCAAACGGCTGTTTTGCTCAAGGAATGAAAGTCCCTTGATTTCCGTTTCGAATGAGAAGGTAAATGCCGTTTCCGGAAGCATGAGGATAAAGGCAAACAAGACACAGCTGCACAGAATTCCCAATACGAAGGCGGCAATCACCAGATATTTATACCGGCGAATTTGCTTATCCTGTATTTGCTTGATGTATTCGATTGTATCCAATCTTTGATTCAGCTTTTCCATGAAGCATTCGTTACTTTCAAGGCTGGGCTTGTAGTCTTGAAATATTTGTTCTAAAATATCTTCCTTTTTCATTCCCTTTTGATTTTTAGTTTGAGTTGTTCTCTTCCGCGCGACAACTGTTTTTTCACAGCATCCACACTGACGTCAATAATGACACTGATTTCTTTGATAGAATATCCTTTCAGGTAGTATAACAGAATCGATGTGCGTTCTTTGGCAGGCAGACAGGCTATCGCTGCATATAAATCTTGATAGGCAAACGAACGATCGGCTGCCAAGGATGAATCGGGAGTAGAGATGACTTCGTCTAATGTATCCCAATTTCGTTGTACTTTTTTCTGTCCAGAAAGATATTGTGGGCAATCTTGTAAAGCCAGGCATTGAATTTTCCTTCATCCTGATAGTGACTTACCGACAGATATGACTTTATCAATGTTTCTTGAGCAATGTCATTGGCTTCTTCCCGGTTTCCACAACAGAGAGCCAGCAGGAATCTTCTTAATGATTCCTGCTCACGACTTACCTGTTTTATGAATTTTTCTCGGTTCACTTTTGTTCTTTTTCCTCAGACTCCAATTCTTTTGCCAACATTCTTTTACTGATAAAATAAACGATCAGAAAGGATATGCCTATTCCTAATGAAGCTATACTTATAAAATAAGTTTGATAGATAACCTTTGGATTACTTCCTCCTATATAATCTATCCAAAGACCAATCCCTAAAAATGAAAATCCTATGGCTATGAACACGCATGCGCAAAGGAGTTTTTCCAAACGTTCTTTTTTAAGAGATTTTTGGGGTGGATTGAGTTGCTTGATGAATTTTTCAATCTGCAAATTGGGATTTTTCTCCAATGCGACTAAAATGATTTCAGTACGTTTGTTGGTGTCGTTGGTTTGTTTGCGCATGATTAACCATACGATCAGAACGGGTAGGACGACACAAATACTCAATGAAATAATAATACTTGTATAAGCGATCATAATACATCTATTTTTATTCGTTAAACATCTTGTTTTTGGAACTAGTTCATTTGTATAACGAATGTTGCAGGCGAAAGGTGACATGCTGTTCGTTCATTTTTTCCTGAATCCTATTTGTTTTTAATTTTTTGACAGATGTGCTAAGAGGGTGTGTCAAAATAGGCGCAGCCTCTTTTATGCCCTTTGAGATATCAATATTGGCGAGGTGTTTGATTTTTGAGGATTTCGCCAAAATATTCGATTCACAGGAGGTAAAATTTGAAGTATAATGAGAAACAGGCCATTTTGAGGTGTATTCCCCCCGTTTTTGGACTGTTTTTTCATTTTTGAGCACATTTTCTTTATGTTGAAGGCAATGGCGAAGAAGGCAAAGTCC
>CAZKOB010000125.1:0-11015 GCA_964554265.1 uncultured Bacteroides sp.
CGCGCCACCTCCCCTAACTTAGGGGAGGAGCTTAGTTACCTTGCTCGCTGGAAAGTCAATAGTGAGTCAACTTACTGGTTGATAACATAATAGCATTTACATCTGCTGAGTAACCAGGCTCCTCCCCTAAGTTAGGGGAGGTGGCGCGAAGCGACGGAGGAGTCTGTGAATACACCAGCTTTAAATCATCAAATTCAGTTTTTTACACACCAACACCATTCCCTTTTTCCTTTTGCTTTGTCTTATTGCTTTTTTTCAGTACATTTGCAATGTGCAAAATATAAGAAGTTACACAATATATTGCCTAAAAACACATCGGATATGAAATGGAACTTTTTTATGCCTAAACCGGCAAAGGGAAGAAAGCAACAGGTGCAGGAAAAGAGGAATCTTTTTTTCTTCAGGATTTTGCTTGTACTGCTCTCTACCGTCGCAGTAGTATATTTCATGCCACGCGATGCAAAGTTCAATTATACATACGACATTGACAAGCCGTGGAGGTACGGTCAACTGACAGCCACGTTTAAGTTTCCGATATACAAGAGCGATTCAGTGATGCAGTATGAACACGACAGCATCATGCGCAGGTTTCAGCCCTACTACAATATCGACAACAACGTCAAGTCCAACATGGTGAAGAAACTTCAGGCGGTCAGCAATCGTTGGGAAGTCAAGAATGCCTCCTTTTATGTCCGTCATATCGTGGCAATGCTTGACACGGTGTACCTTCGCGGTGTCCTGTCCACAGAAGAATATGGGGAACTCAAAGAAAAAGGCTATTCATCCATACGTCTTGTAAACAAGAATACGGCAGTCTCCACCCCTGTGAGCAAACTGTTCTCCACCCGTTCCGCCTATGAGTATATCATGAACAAAGATACGGTGGCCTATCCGCGTCCGGTGATGCAACAGTTTGACATCATAGAACTGTTGCAGCCGAATGTATGCATGGATGCGGTCAAATCAAGAATAGAAGAGGACGCTCTCAAAGCGAGCGTATCAGGAGCAAGCGGCATCGTGCAGAGCGGCCAGAAAATCATAGACCGTGGAGAAATCGTGACCAAAGAAACCTATGACATACTACGCTCCCTTGAACGTGAGTCCACAAAACACAAGAGTGCCACAGAGCATTTCCCATACAAACTCATAGGACAGACCATTTTCGTGCTGCTCGTGATGTCTATCCTCGTAACCTATCTGTCGTTGTTCCGTGCCGACTATCTCACCAACGAGCGCAGTGGCATTCTCCTGTATGCGCTCATAGTAGTGTTCAGCATAATGGCATCACTCATGGTTTCACATAACCTTCTGAACATATTCATGCTTCCATGTTGTATGGTGCCAATAATAATAAGGGTATTCATGGACTCACGCACAGCCTACATGTTCCATTGCGCCACCACCATCATAATATCACTGGTATTGAGCTATCCGTACGAATTTATCATCATGCAACTTACAGCAGGCATGATAGCCATACAGAATCTGCGCGAACTGTCCCAGCGCTCGCAGATTATCCGTACGGCAGCGGTAATAGGAGTCAGCTACATCATCTTCTATACAGCCTACGAACTCATCATCGAAAATGACATCGCAAAGACAGACAACTCCATGTATGTGTATTTCATCATCAATGGCATACTGCTGCTCTTTACCTATCCTTTGCTGTGGATGTTCGAGAAAAGCTTCGGATTCGTATCAGATGTGACCCTTGTGGAATTGTCAAACATAAACAATCCTCTGCTGCAGCGTATGACGGAAGTTGCCCCCGGCACATTCCAGCATTCGATGCAGGTGGCGAATCTGGCTTCGGAAGTGGCAAAGAAAATAGGTGCAAAAGCACTGCTTGTACGTACCGGTGCTTTATATCACGACATAGGAAAAATGGAGCGTCCTGTATTTTTCACAGAGAATCAGGCAGGCGGCAACCCTCACAAGCATCTCACTCCTATAAAAAGCGCGGAGGTTATCAAAGCACACATAACCAACGGACTTATCCTTGCAGACAAGTATCATCTGCCGGAAATCATCAAGCGTTTTATTTCAACACACCACGGTCTCGGGAAAGCCAAGTTCTTCTACATCACATACAAGAACGAGCATCCTGACGAGGAGATTGACGAACAGCTCTTCACCTACCCCGGCCCTAATCCAGGAACAAAGGAGGAGGCGATACTCATGATGGCCGACTCTGTAGAAGCAGCATCACGCAGTCTGAAGGAATATACGGAAGAAAGCATCAGCATACTTGTTGACAAAGTTATCGACGGCCAAGTGTCGGAAGGCTACTTCAACGACTGCGACATCACTTTCAAGGAGATTGCCACAGCAAAGAGTGTATTCAAGGAAAGGCTCAAGATCGTATACCATACAAGAATCTCTTACCCCGAACTTAACGTAAAGCCACAGGAGAAGGGATGAGCCTTCAAAAACTAAAGCACTGAAGCGGAGCCCGGCATTTGTATCCATCAAATACAGAAAGTGCTCCGCCTTTCAGTTTTCCGGAATCAGGCATCCAGTATCAAAGTCCGACAATTCGTTTCAAACTTACCGTTCAATCAAAAAAATGGGAACAACCTACAAGCAACCACGTATAGAAGTAGCGGACGCTTTGCGCGGCTTCGCTGTAATGGCCATCATACTGCTCCACTCCATAGAGCACTTCAACTTTTACTCCTTTCCTCCGACAGACGGACAACCGGCATGGCTGAACTTCACCGACCGCGCGATATGGGACGGCCTGTTCTTCGCTTTCGGAGGTAAAGCATACGCCATCTTCGCCCTTCTGTTCGGATTCAGCTTCCACATCATGTACAGCAACCAACAGAAAAGAAAAAACGATTTCCGCCTCAGATTTTGCTGGCGCATGGTGCTGCTCTTCCTGCTCGGCAACATCAATGCCATGTTCTTCACCGGTGAAGTTCTTGTACTCTACTCACTCATTGGCTTCGTTCTGCCACTCGTATGCAAGCTGTCCAACCGTACCATACTCATTCTTGCCGCCATCTGTATGCTGCAACCGGTGGAATGGTACAAACTCATCAGTGCAATAATCGAGCCTGACGCACTTCCGGCAGAACATGTCTCAAGTTATTATTGGTCACAAGCTTACCCTGTGTTAGGGAACGGAAACTTCATCCAGACATTGACCATGAACCTATGGGACGGACAGATGGCATCGCTGACATGGGCATGGGAGAACGCACGTATGTTCCAGACAGCCTCTCTGTTCATGCTGGGAATGATTGCCGGACGCAACGGGTGGTTCACAGACACACATCGGAACCGCCGCCTATGGGGATACATATTCGGAACGGCCATCGTCTTTTTCTTCCCCTTGTACGGAATCTCAAACATGTTGCCCAAGTTCATCGCATCACCGGCCGTTCTCGGACCTCTGTCACTAATAACAAGTTCACTACACAAATTTGCCTTCATGCTGATGGAAGTGACAGGCTTCTTGTTCCTTTTCTATCTGACACGCATGCAGCGTCCGTTCCGTATTTTAATGCCTTACGGACGGATGAGCCTCACGAACTATATAACCCAAAGCATAATAGGCTCGTTTTTGTTTTACAACTGGGGACTATCCCTACACGATGACCTCGGCATAACAGCCAGTATATGTGTCGGAATACTTATTTTCGGCATACAACTTCTGTGCTGCAAGATATGGATGAAACACCACACACATGGGCCTCTTGAATATGTGTGGCGGAAATGTACATGGATATTCAAATAAATAAGGAGAAAAAAGGACATAACATACGGAAACAGTCATCCGGTATATTGCAAGCGATTATTCAATCAAACTTCTTATAACTAACCTATCTGATTTATGAAACTACTGATTATTGCGGCAGCATTGCTACTGTGCACTACAGCTGAAGGGAAGAAAAAAGCAGAGACATTTCCCGACGGTACTCCTGTCAGCGAGTGGTTCAAAGAAACAACTTCGACAAAACTTGAAGACATGGGGAAACAGTATGTACTCACCGACTACGGAGTATCAAACGACAGCCTTGTTGTACAAACCCGACAGATTCAGGCGGTCATAGACCGTGCGGCAGCAGAAGGCGGAGGTGTGGTGGTCGTTCCCAAAGGCACCTTCCTTAGCGGTGCCATATTCTTCCGTCAAGGCACCAGCCTGTATGTAGCAGAAGGCGGAAAACTCAAAGGAAGTGAAGACATCTGCGACTTTCCGGTGCTGACGACACGCATTGAGGGCGAAACCTGCAAATACTATTCAGCTCTCGTCAATGCCGACTCCCTCGACGGCTTCAAGATTGCAGGCAAAGGGTGTATAGACGGAAACGGACTCCGCTACTGGAAAGCATTCTGGCTGCGCCGTTCATGGAATCCGCAATGCACGAACAAGGATGAACAACGTCCGCGTCTGGTATACTTGTCTAACTGCACGAATGCAGAAATCAGTGGAGTCAGCCTCGTCAACTCTCCCTTCTGGACCACTCACATCTATCGGTGCGACCATGTAAGGCTTCTGCACCTGCGCATACTCTCACCGGCCGCTCCCGTAAAAGCTCCAAGCACGGATGCCATAGACATAGATGCCTGCAAGAATGTACATGTCAGCCACTGCTATATGGCTGTCAACGATGATGCCATCGCATTGAAAGGCGGAAAAGGTCCGTGGGCAGACAAAGAACCGACCAATGGAGCCAATGAAAACATCATTATCGAAGACTGTGAATATGGTTTCTGCCACGGATGCCTCACATGCGGAAGCGAATCCATACATAGCCGAAACATCATCCTGCGCCACATCAAAGTGGGCAAGGCACAGCGCCTGCTGTGGCTGAAAATGCGACCGGACACTCCTCAGCAATACGAATATATCACTGTCGAGGACATAACCGGCGAGGTTGCCAATTTCATCTATATCCGTCCGTGGACGCAATTCTTCGACCTCAAAGGGAGAACAGACATGCCTGTATCCTTCGGCGACAACATCACTATGCGCAATATCACAATGGATTGCAGCACCTTCTTCAATGTGGAGAAAAGCGACCAGTACCGTCTTTCAAACTTCACATTTGAGAATATCACGCTCACAGCAAAGAATCCGGAATGTGATGAAACCCAGATTGAAAACTTTACAAGAAAGAATGTCAATGTGACAAAGAAATAGGCGCAAAACAATCCTCTATTTAAGAGTTTTTTTGTATACGGATTCGCAGATTCCTTAGCGCAGGCCCCTTGCCCCATCCCGATTCAGAACGGATTCTATAATACATGTATTCACAAATGTATTCCAAACAATGAACCCATCGGGCACCTACTACAGAGGAATCTGCGAATCTGTTTTTATGCTATCAGGTTATTAGCTCTACCAAATCCTGTACGAATACGCAGACAACAAGTCAAATCTGTTGTTTTTTGCTAGTGTGTTCACAGATGGCTCTTGTGATTCTGATGGTTGGAAGTTGGTGTGTTCACAGACTTTTCCTATAACTCTTATAGTTGTAAGCAGTTGTATTCACAGACTCCTCTTGTGTATTTTGTGATTTAAAGCTGGTATATTCACAGACTCCTCCGTCGCTTCGCGCCACCTCCCCTAACTTAGGGGAGGAGCCAGGTTACCTGTTCGGTGTTAATGCTATTATACTAGTAACCAATATGTTAACTTACTATTGGCTTTCCAGCGAGCAAGGTAACTAAGCTCCTCCCCTAAGTTAGGGGAGGTGGCGCGAAGCGACGGAGGAGTCTGTGAAGACACCAGCAAAAACAGTTGATTTTCTTATGGGCATTTCTTCTTTCTTTTTGACACTAACTCCACCCATAGCAAACGGAGCTTTATTAACATAATTAAGATTCGTTTACATATTGTCAATCATCGAAATTTCGACGTTTCGCAGATAAGCAATTGATAATCAATAAAATACTATTTCACCAAAACGATACAGTTTTAGTTGCAAGAAGCACAGATTGGAACAAAATAGGATATACTGATAATCAGCAAGTTATAAAAATACTTGTCCAAGATTCTTGTTTTTTGCCACCTGAATCCATCTTTGTCTTTCGTGGCATTGAAAAATCCGATTTTGATTTTTTAAGAAATTCATTTTAGTCAATATCAGATTTCAGCCCGAAAAACGGTCCTCCTCAAACTCGTTCACCTTGAAAATAAATTTCGTTCACCTTGAAAAATTTTTTACAAGGCACTTTAAAACCATTTTCAAGGTGAACAAAATTTATTTTCAGCGCACTCTTTTTTCAGGCAAAGCACACGCAAATGTAAATTAATGTATCTTTTTGAAATAAAAATTACATTATTTTTGCATTTGGGATTCAAGCCTTGAAAACAGCCTTAGAATCGCGTAAATGGAACTTCGGCAAGGTTTGGCCGATTTTACGCGATTCTGCGGAGTTGGAAATTTAACATTTCAGATTGTCAAGAAAAAGTCCGTAATTTATGACAAACAGACAGTGTGAAAGCGAGGACAACCAAGCTGACTGATGAGGACGTCAGAACCCATGAAAAGACATCAAAGAACAGCGAGATTTTTCGGAGAGAATCGTTTTGGCGACATGACGACAGAGTCAGTAAACGGGCGCAAAACAATCTTCAATTCAAGAGGTGTTTTTGTATACGGATTCGCAGATTTCCTTATCGCAGACCCCTGCCCCATCCTGATTCAGAACGGTTTACATAATACATGTATTCACGAATGGATTCCAAACAATGAACCAGTCAGCCACTAGCAACAGAGGAATCTGCAAACTTGTTTATGCTATCGGATTATGAACCGACCAACTCCTGTACGAATAAGTGGGCACCCCATCTCCACCCCAAAAATTCATTCTTTAAATACTATCAAAGAAAAAAAGCGGCATACAGTTGCTTACCAACCATATGCCGCTTTACTTGTCGGAAAGAGGCGACTCGAACGCCCGACCCCTACGTCCCGAACGTAGTGCGCTACCAACTGCGCTACTTTCCGTAAGCGGATGCAAAGGTACATTTTTTTTCTTCCCCAAACAATTATTTGGTGAAAAAATACAGAGCATGCATACAAAAAACATTGTTTGCACAAAATAGGATGTATTGAAAATTCCTGTCCAGACGCGAACAGAGATATTCCCGAACCAGATTTATTGACACCCGAACCAGGCACTATCCCTTCTGTCAAGTCAGAAGTGCCGCATCCCCCCTGTGCAATCCCCACATACAAATTGTATTTTCAGGAGCAAATCAAACAGAGAATAAAAAAAATCACTACTTTTGTAGAGGTTTTGGCAGACAGAAACAGACTGTTCCATTTTCTATATCAAGGGATATGCCCCTTCCGTTCTGTTTTCACACATTGCTACAAAGACCAGCTGCACAGACACGGTTGCCGATCAAGGTCCGGTGCTACACATTACATTACAACATAAATTTACCAGACACAATATATGGCAAAGCAGGGCATTCTACTTGTTGTTGACGACAACAAGAACATACTCACTTCATTGCGGTATCTGCTCGGGGAACATTTTGAGCGAGTTATCACATTGTCAACTCCAAACGGCATCAAAGCAACAATGCTGAAGGAGAAAGCAGATGTTGTACTTCTCGACATGAATTTCTCATCCGGAATAAACAGCGGTAATGAGGGGCTATATTGGTTGCGCGAAATAAAGAAGGACTATCCCAAGACGGAAGTGGTCCTTTTCACAGCTTATGCAGACATAGAACTGGCTGTAACAGGTATAAAGGACGGGGCGGCCGACTTCGTAGTTAAGCCGTGGGACAACCCCAAATTGGTCCAAACCCTTACAGAAGCCTACAAAAAATCGAAAGCGACTTCGGATTGTACCAAAGAAAAAGCCAAGCACAAGAAAGCTGTTCCCCATTCCATGTATTGGGGCAATTCAAATGCCATGTCTGTTCTGAGACTGATGGTGGAGAAGGTCAGCACGACGGATGCCAATATTCTGATTACCGGAGAGAACGGCACCGGAAAAGACATGCTTGCCCACGAAATACACAGATTATCTCCTCGCCGGAACAAAGAGATGGTAGCTGTAGACATGGGAGCCATATCGGAATCATTGTTTGAAAGCGAACTGTTCGGGCATACAAAGGGTTCGTTTACTGATGCCCATACCGACAGGACCGGACGGTTTGAAGCTGCTGATGGAGGCACATTGTTTCTTGACGAAATAGCCAACCTGCCCTATCATCTCCAGGCCAAGCTGCTGACGGTCATACAAAAGAAGATGTTTGTCAAGGTGGGCAGCAACAAGCCTCAACCGACGGACATCAGACTGATATGCGCCACAAACCGCAATCTGGACGAAATGGTCAGATCCGGCGAGTTCCGTGAAGACCTGTTCTACAGAATCAACACCATCCATCTGCATATTCCCCCTTTACGTGAGCGCAAGGATGACATCATTCCTCTCGCCAAGCGTTTTCTCGATAAGTATACTGCACATTACAGACGTCAGGCAAAGGATTTTTCAGAGGAAGCCAGAGTCAAACTGCTGACGCACCCGTGGTATGGCAATATCCGCGAACTTCAGCACGTCATGGAGAAAGCGGTAATTTTGTCTGACGGCGACTTGCTTACCACCGCCCATATCATGCTCCCGGCTTCTTTTCATGAGTCGGCTTCCGCAGACAAAAATGCAGCAGACAAGAGCGACGACACCATTCAGACTATAGATGAAATGGAACGCGATCTTCTGCAGAAGGCACTGAACAAATGCGGCAGCAACATGTCGCAAACGGCAGCTATACTCGGCATTTCCAGACAGACGCTCTACAACAAGATGAAGAAATACGGAATGTAGGCAGACAGTTTTTTATCGGCAGCGACACACATGGGTTTCATCCCTTAACCAAGACATGCAGAAGTTTAACCTTACCATTTTCAGAATATTGCTCGTTGCAGCAGGTGCAAGTGCAATCACATATTCCTTATGTACCCGACAGTTGTGGCTTGCAATCGGCGGAGGTGTACTATGCCTTCTTTCCTTGTTTCTATTTTGGAAAGCCCGACACACCCTCAGAGAAAATTGTTGGCTGATGCTTGAGGCCATGCGCAATTCCGACTACTCTTTCCGGCTGCCAATGCATGGCATGTCGGGCAATGAGTTCATCCTACAGAACACGTTGAACAATTTCGGGAAGATGATGGGCGAACAGAAAAGGATGATGGAGCAAAAGGAGAAATACTATGAACTGATATTGGAGAGTGTGACAACAGGAATCATTGTTCTCGACGAGAAGGGCTGTATCATTCAGACCAACAGTGCTGCTGCCAGACTGCTGTGTCTTCCGGCCTTAAGTACCTTATCACAAATCAACCGTTATGGCAACGACAATGACAAGAAAATATGGGCATTGGGGCACGGAGAAAGCATGAGTCTGCATTTCCTCACAGAGAAAGGCGAGGCTCATCTGCTCCTGAGGGTTGCAGAAATAACTCTGGCGGAAGAGTTGGTGAAAGTGATTGTAGTCAATGACATACGTGACGAGATGAGCGACAAGGAACTTAACTCGTGGATTAAGCTGACGCGTGTGTTGACCCATGAAATAATGAACTCCATAGCACCTATTTCGTCTCTGACAGAGACATTCATGAACCGTAAAGAAATCAAGGACGGTCCGTTATACGACGGTATGCGTGCTATTCATGAAACCTCAAACGGACTGATGTCTTTTGTAGACAGCTACAGAAAATTTTCCGCTTTGCAGAAGCCTCAACCGGTGGCCTTCAGTCTGCCCGACATGCTCAAAAGCATACGAGAATTGGGGATTATTGCTGCCGACATACGTTTCACACAGCAAATCGACCCGGAAGACCTTCTTATCTATGCCGATCCGAACCTGATCAGACAAGTGTTCATCAACCTGATAAAAAATGCAGTACAAGCCATTCAGGAAACCGACATGGAAAATGGGCTTATACATATTCAGGCCTTTATCGACGAATCAGAGCATACCTTTGTCTATATATCCAATAATGGACCGAAAGTGGAGGAACAGACAGCAGATGAAATATTCGTTCCTTTTTTCACGACTAAAAAAGATGGCAACGGAATAGGGCTTTCTCTTTCACGACGTATCATGACTCTATCGGGTGGCAGAATCAGTCTTCTTCCTCCCGGGACCAAAGGATGGAATACTACGTTTCTGCTGGAATTTGAATAAAAAGCTATTTTAATTTTACGGATTGAAGCCAAGCTATTCAGAAATTATCCAATCTTGAAACAACCATATTTTTATAAGGTTTTCTTAAACCGAACTCGCGTCCCCCGTACGGACTTTCACCACAGATACATGACTGAGCGTCATACCCCAAAAGAAACTCAATCGTGAGTTTCTCCTGACTTCGTCGAAACATACGTTAAAATATACAAGTACTTAAATTCAAATAGGTTATAATTCTAATGTTTGCGGTTTTAGGTGACACGTGAAAATCACTTCAAAAGTTAGGTTTGTTGTTTTTTTGCTGGTGTATTCACAGATTCTTCTTGTGTTTTTGGTGATTTAAGGCAGGTGTTTTCACAGACTCCTCCGTCGCTGCGACGGAGGAGTCTGTGAAAACAACAGCAACAGCATTTGACTTTTACTGATGAACATGTTGTCTTTCCCTGAGGCATTTCTTCTTTCTTTTTGACACTAAATCCACCTATATCAGACGGAACCTTATTAACACAATTAAGATTCGTTTACATTAAATCAACTGCTGATTTTTTGACATTTTATAGATAAACTTTTGATAATCAAAGAAATACTATTTCCAACAAAATAACGCGGTTTTAGCTACAAGAAGTATAGGTAGATACAAAATAGGATATACTGATAATCAACAAGTTATAAAAATACTTGGCCGAGATACTTGTTTTTCACAGCCAAAATCCATCTTTGTTTTTCATGGCATTGAAAAATCCGATTTGATTTTTTAAGAATTAATTGGGGACAATACTAATTTTCAGCCCGAAAAATGGACGTTTTCAAACTCGTTCACCTTGAAAATAAATTTCGTTCACCTTGAAAGTTT
>CAZKOB010000126.1:0-10975 GCA_964554265.1 uncultured Bacteroides sp.
AGGGAGTCAACTTACTGGTTGACAACATGATAGCATTTACATCTGCTGAGTAACCAGACTCCTCCCCTAAGTTAGGGGAGGAGTCTGTGAATACACCCAAAAAGCAACCATAAGATTTATAAGAGGAGTCTGTAAATACACCAGCTCACAACCATCAAAATCACAAGAGGAGCCAATTATGAATCCACCATCAAAAGAAACAACTGATTTTACATTACTTGCTTTTCAAATCCTTCATCGTCCAGCTTTCCATCCAAGGAATGGACATTTCACCCGTTTTCTTGTCTACACGAAGCGGAAGCCAGATGTACCGGCTGTCAGCAAGGTCCTTCTTTTTCCAGAGGTCAAAACATGCAATGAACAGTCCTTTCTTTGCATTCACAGGAATTACATACGTGCTCTGTCCATAGAAAGTCTTGTCCGCATCAACTCCCGTACAAGGGTTGCCAAGAATTTTCCACTCTCCCATGACACTGTCAGCCACAGCCAATTCTGCCTGATTCGGGTCCCATCCGGTACATCCGCTGGAAAGCATGTAATACTTTCCTTTATATTTGAATACGGCCGGAGCCTCACGGGCAAGCCCGATGAAGCGACGGACAAAGGTACCGTCCGGTTTCAGATAGTCATCCGTAAGACGATTGATATGCAAAGTCTGGTTGTTTTCTGAAGACGAGAACTGATAAGCAGTACCATCATCATCAACAAAAAGTGTCTGGTCACGGCTCATGCTCTCGTTGGGACGGAAACTGCCTATATACTCAAACGGTCCTACAGGAGTGTCGCTTACAGCAACTCCAGCTGCCGCCATACCATAGTTGGCGCTCTCGGCATGTACCCACATCACAAATTTCTTTGTCTTCGCATTATAAATCACTTTGGGGCGCTCAATAACTTTCGACGGATGCAAATCACTTTCCGGGTCGTCAGGAACAGCCTTCAGAGCGAGTCCTTCAAATTTCCAGTTCAGAAGGTCCTTGCTTGAATAGCAACTGACTCCTGTCACATCAGTACGATAACATTCCCATGTGGCCCATGAAGGAAGCACGGTTTCTCCCACCTTGTATTCCCCATACCAATAATATGTGCCTTTATGGTACATAATTCCTCCACCGTGCGCATTAATCGCATTTCCTTCCGTATCCTTCCATACTTCCTTAGGGCGGAAAGCTTCATTCTTCTGCTGGGCAGAGAGCGAAAAGGCAGTTGCAAAAAACAATGACACTGCCGCTACAACAAATTTAAAGTTCATACCTTGAAACAAAATCTTTAAGGTTAAAAATATCTTTCTTATACAAGTCCCTACAATGTTCTCATCAGCATCTTCCGTTCTTTCGGCGAATAAGTGCGATACATCTTTGCATCTCGTGCATGGCGCATGAATATGTCGAGTATTCCGTCCAGCTCTCCAAGACTATGGAGAGTGACACCAACTTTGAACCCGGCCTTGTGCAGATTCTCCTTCCAGTCTACCGCTATATCGTTCTTCGCATGATCACCTGCCACAAACATGCATGGTATCAGGTTTACTTTCTTCACCTTGCTCTTCTTCATGTTCCTGACCAGATTGTCATACGAAGGAAATCCTTCTATCGTCCCGACAAACCAGTTGGAGTAGTCCTTATCGCGCAACATATAGTCAAGCATTGTGTAGGATGAATTGCGGCTGCCCTGACTCCCATGACAGACAAGCACATTCGCCGTTTTCTCATTACCATAGAATGCCGCGATGGCAAGTATGGCCTTCTCATAATCCTCCGGAGAGGAAAAAAGCGGTTCGCCTGCACGTATAGATTTGAAATATTTTCCGGCCGCATCAATCTCCGCACGGAGATTCTCCATTTCCGTGCCTTCTATTATATTCGACGACTGTACAAGCACATGGGTATATCCTTCTCTATGCAGCTCGGCAAACAATTCTGCCGGAACAGCTATCCGCTCTCCACGCTGGGACATCTTACGTACAATGATACGAGAAGTCCATGCTTCTCTGAAATCGCAGTCCGGAAATTCCTTGCGCAATCTGGAGTTGAACTTGTCTATGGTATTCTTACGAGTGTCATCGTAAGTGGTCCCAAAATGTACAGCCACAACCACAGCCTTGTCTCCTTCTCTCAAATTCTCAAACATGTCCTGCTCTATACGTTCCGTCTGTGCCGACACCGGAGAAGTGAGCACCAAAATCATACAGAGCAGCGCCGCTTTAACCTTTCTATTCAAACTTATCATATCTTTTATTAGAAACACGAGTTTATAAATACCTTGCTTGCAGTCATTACTGCACTCTCTGTCCTCAAACTTTCTCAACTAATTTTATATGTTTTTTTCTTGCCACAATCACAGACTGCAATACTACCGACAATATAATCAGTCCGAGACCGATATAAAACGAATAGTTGAGTTGTGCCGCCTCGCCGAAAAACATCATTGCAAATATGATACTGTATACAGGTTCAAGATTATAACTCAAGTTCACCGTAAAGGCTGACAGTTTGCGCAAAGCCGCAAGCTGAAGCATATACATCAATACCGTGCAAAACGAAGCATGGCACAACATCCATCCAAAGTCCGGCCACGTCGGCATCTTCAATGCTGTTTCCAGCGGAAGTCCGAACACTGCAAGATATATAGGGATAAACAATGTGGTAAGCACCAGTCCTCCGGACATGCCGCATTGCAGAAAGTCGCGTGAACGCATTCCACTGCTGTACTTCTTGCTCATCACCATGTATATGGCACAAGCAAGTGATGAAAAGATTCCGATGACCACTCCCCTTTTCACATCCACACCCTCTCCTACTGCATCTCCGTCGGGCGACAAGAAATACATGCATCCGATTCCCACTACTGTCAGCAGGCTCAGCAACAGTTCCACCGCCGACGGCTTACGGTGTCCGGCAAGCGGCTCCACAATGGCTGTCCAGCATCCAGTAAGCGAGAAGCACAACACTCCGATACAGACATTGGATGCCTTTATGCTGCAATAAAACAACATCCAATGCAATGCCAGCATAGCTCCCGAAGCCGCAGACGCAATAAATTTACGCTTCGTAACTTTCGGAATACCAAAAATGCATAGCATCATCAACGAAGAAAGCACCATACGGAACCACACTATTTCCGTTTCATGCAACATAATCAGTTTGGCAAAAAGTCCGGTACACCCGGCAAACAAAATACTAAGATGAAGTTTAATAAATGCGTCGCGCATAATGTTTCTATTGATTAATATTCCAAACAAATTCATACGAGTGCAAAAGTTCCGTCTGTCCGTAACGCTTCAAGAAGCGCAGAGGATACCGGTCTTCCTACTCACTCTATATCTGCCTCCAGTCGCAGGTCCGCCTCTTCCTTCCGTCCTCCTCTTTTCTGTCCGGAGAACAAGAAGACCTATTCGTATTGCGTCATCTTGGCCGCATCACGCACAGCCTTGATTTGCGTCTTGACAAGAGTCGATGAAGTTACACCTATAATATGTTCTATCTTGTTGACGCATACCACCTCCTTGCCATACTCCAGCAGGCGATAAGTTCCATCACCGGGAACACGCACCTTCACATCCTCACAGCCGCACGTATCCACAGGGCGCATGGCATTGCGCAAGAGTGCCTTGCATACCAGTTTATATTCCAGACTGTCCGTATCGCCCTCCACAATCACCTCACGAGCCGTATCGTGCCGAATGCCGAACGTACATGTGGCACGGTCAAAAGTGATTCCGTCTCGCATAAAATAATCCTCGATTTTCCCTTCAGCGCACAAATCTTCCGGAAGCCCGGTAGCAAGTCCTTTGTTACGCTCCATAAGCCACACCTGATCCGCCACCTGCAAAGCATGTTCCAAGTCATGGGTCGAAAGGAGTATAGTCTTCTTGAGAGCCTTTGCAAGCCTATGAAGAAGGAGCATCATACCAACCTTGCTCGGATAGTCGAGATAAGCTGTCGGCTCGTCAAGGAATATGACAGGAGTTTCCTGAGCTATAGCTTTGGCTATCATAACTTTCTGTCTTTCACCATCGCTCAGTGTCTGCATCTTTCGTCCGGCAAGTTCCGTTATGCCGACCCATTGCAGGCATTTCTCCACTATCTTCTTGTCTTTATCCGACAGTTTGCCCCAAAAACCGGTATACGGACTGCGCCCGATAGCCACCACATCGTAGGCTGTCATATTCTTTATTCCGGAATTGTCGGTAAGCACCACACTCAGCAGATGCGACAGTTCGCTGTTCTTATATTTCTTCAATTCACGGTTCATCAGCAGCACATCTCCTCCTATCGAAGGCTGAAAAGCCGCCAATGTACGAAGCAGAGTCGATTTACCGGCTCCATTGGGACCAAGCACACAAGTCATTTCGCCCACATGCAGTTGTGCGTTCAAACCTTTGCTGACAACTATGTTCTGTCCCTTGACACGATAACCTGTCGTCAGGTTCCTCAATTCTATAGTTACGTTTTCCTTATCCATCAATCTTTTATAAGTTAATATCCTCCATACATGCCTCCGGTCATAATCCAGCCTGCTGCCGACATCCGTTTTCCGCCTGTCTGTCGGAGCTGTCACTTTTTCCTGAACAATACCCATATCACTACCGGAGCACCGATAAGCGAAGTGACCGAATTGACAGGCAGTGCCCCTTCAGCTCCGGGCATACGTGCAATAAGATTGCAGACAAGAGCAAGCATTGCCCCCAAAAGCATCGATGCCGGCATAAGTATACGGTGGTCGGACGTGCGGAACAACCCCCTGCACAGATGCGGCACAGCAAGACCGATGAAAGACACCGGACCACAAAAGGCTGTACATATTGCCACAATCAATCCGGAGGAGAGTATGACAAGCACCCGGGCACGCTCCACATTCAGACCGAGATTACGGGCATAGTTCTCTCCGAGCAGCAACAGGTTCAATGTTTTCACCAGCAACATGGCAAACGGCAACAGTATTGCCATGAGCAATGCAAAAAGATTGATTTGTCCTGCCGACACGCGCGAAAAGCTGCCCAGCCCCCATATGGTATAGGTGTGTACATCCTCCGCCACACTGAAATATTTCATCACACCAATGAAGGCATTGGCAATATAGCCAATCATTACACCCACGATGAGCAGAGTGACGTTTCCTTTCACCTTGCGTGCCACAGCTGCGATAATTGCCATCACAGCCAGTGCACCAAGTGCCGCACCTGCCGTGAGCGCCACATTGCCGTAAAGCCCCATCCGGCTCATTGCCGTACCGCCAATCGTGCCGGACAACAATACGAGCAACGCTACGCCAAGACTTGCTCCGGAGCTGACTCCAAGCACAGAGGGACCAGCAAGGGGATTGCGGAACACGGTCTGCATTTCAAGTCCTGCCACAGAAAGCCCCGCTCCGCATATTATTGCTGTCATTGCCTGTGGGATGCGCGATTTGAACACGATGTTGCTCCATATCTCTCCCATCTGTATATCCGAAACCTCCATTCCCAGAATGATATGCATCACATCTGCCATTGGTATGGACACGGAGCCTACCGCCACATTGATGATAAACATGACTGTTATTCCGACGATTGTCAGCAGTATCCATACTGTCCGGTTAATGACGAGGCTATTGGTCCTTTCCATATCTTTGCACATAAAGTAGTTGCAAAGGTACGACAAAATAATGTCAAACAGGGACCGATTCCATTTTTAATTTCAAAGGCTGATAAAAATATGCATCTTGCCGACACTGCAACGATATTCTTTTTTGTATCGGATCTTCGCCGGACAACACCTGCCAACTAAGTTTCTTTGTACCCTCGATTATTATTTATAAAGAACTGTTTCGGACCTCACAGCAGATGCTTTCGGACAAAATGCTACATTTTTGGAAAGACTGCACCGGAGATATGAAACTACCCCACTGAAAAATCGTTTTCACTGCACTCTTTTCTTAAATCAGCACTGCCGATTATAAAATCAACAGTGTAGATTGTATAATCAGCAGTGCAGTTTTTATAATCTGCAGTGCCGATTACAAAAAACAGTGCGGTGAATTTGACTTTTCAGTGAAGCAAAACTAATTTTTTGCAGGCTATAACACGGTGATTTTCAACACTCTATAGAAACAAGTTGGCTTGTAAGGAAATCAAAACTCCGTTCAAATCAAAAAATAATGGATTTCAGGTACGGAATGACAACAAAACAGGCCCGGCAGACGAAACATGTAGTGAGATGCGAAGAAGCATATTTTTTGATGCAAGCAGCGTATTTCAAGAACAAATTGATGTCGATCCTACTTTGTGCTTCCTGCAAATTATAGTAACTTTGCCACATCTGAAGAATGCCAGACAGCCGGCACAATATTATCCACAGGATATAAACATTTTTAATTGTAATCCATTAACACATATAGATTACAACTTCAAACAAAAAAAGAGGAAAAGAAATGAGAACGAACGTATTCGGTTTTATATTGACAATGTGGTCACTTTGCTATACGACCAATGCAGAAGCCGGAAAAAAGGATTACACCATAGTGGTTGATGCGGGACACGGAGGCCAGGACCCCGGAGCAAGGGGCAGGCACTCCGAGGAAAAAGACATCAACTTGAAAATATCAAAAAAACTCGATAAAATAATAAAGAAAAATTCCAAGGACATAAAAGTCGTCATGACAAGGAGAAAAGACGAATATGTGTCGCTCAAAGATCGTGCCGGATTCGCCAATTTCATAAATGCAAGGCTGTTTATATCCATTCACTCAAACGCTTCGGAACAAAATCCGAAGGCCTACGGAACGGAAGTGTATGTACATCGCCAAAGTTCGGCAAACAGCGAACGGCTGGCACGTATCATAGCCGACAAACTCAGAACGCACGCACGACGGAATGACAAAGGTGTGAAGAAGGCGAATTTCCAGGTATTGCGTGAATCGACAATGCCATGCGTTCTTGTCGAAGTCGGATTTATCTCAAACAGAGAGGAAGAGAATTTCATTTCATCAAAAAACGGAATACGTCTGATTAGCGAAAGCATATATCTGGCTATTGCGGAGTATGTATACGGTTATGAGCCGAGCGATATAAAACGCAACGGAAAGGACAAACGTATGGCAAAGAAATTTGACAGAATAAGTTCGTTTGGGAAATAAATGCAACTTGAACAATTTTTTATGGCGGTGGGGTTGGTGGATACACACACAGACTCTTATGCGCTTTCGCCAATGTGTTCACAGACCCGCCTTGTGGTTTTGTCTTCAGCTGACGTTTTCACAGACTCCTCTTGTAATTCTTATGGTTATAAGATGGCGCTTTAAGTGTGTTTTGCAGATGTATTCACAGACTTCTCCGTCGCAAATACCCCAACAGTTCCGATTCCTCAACTGCCCCTAACTTAGAGGCAATTGAAGAACTTGCGACGGAGAAATCCGTGAAAACGTCAACTAAAAACAAAAATACGAGAGGAGTCTGTAGTCACAAAAAAAGTGAATCACTTCCATTCGGGCACCATCTCAAAAGTGAGAGTGCCCACAAAGCGTCCGCTCTTGCCCATCTGATTGCACACAACCATTTTTCCGTCAGCATTCACAACATATTCAGGTTCTATGAAATAAGTATGCGAATGTCCGCCTATCACGGCATCAATATACCTTGTGGCACTGATCAGACGCTTGTCGTCCATATCTCCTTCTCCCCACCCCAAATGGGAAAGACAAATGACGAGGTCACACCCTTCGGTAAGTTTCAGATGTTCCGCCACACGGTTTGCCTGCTCTATGGGGTCAAGATAGGTAACTCCCTTGTAGTTTTCTCCCGAAACAAGACCTTCAAGTTTGGGAGAAAGCCCGAACACACCAATTTTTATTCCTTTGCGCTCAAGAATGACATACGGTTTCACGATATCCTGAAGTACCGTACCTGTAAAATCATAATTGCAACATACTACCGGAAATTCCGCCATACGGAAGATACGCGCCATATTGTCCAATCCGAAATCAAACTCATGGTTGCCGATGGTACAGGCATCATACTTCATATAGTTCATCAACTTCACTTCTACATCGCCTTTGAATATATTATAATAAGGTGAACCCTGAGAAAAATCACCACAATCAAAAAGAAGCAGATCCGGCTCTTTGCCTCTCAAATCAGCAAGCATGGCGGCACGGCGCAAATATCCGCCCTTGTCAGCCTGAAGAGTATCGGCGTAATTGCGGTTGATGGGCATTATGCAACTATGGGTGTCATTGGTATGAACCACAAGAAGACTTTTCTTTTCGTTGCCGGCATTTTGAGCCGCTGCCACAACAGACAGGCACAAGAAAAGAAATGAAACAGCTACCACATTGAAAATAAACTTATATGCTTTCATTGTACACTTCCTTCGATAACAATTCTATTTTCTATTTTCGATGTTATCATCTTCCCTTTCTCACTCTGCCTCCGGATAAAGTCCATAAGCACATCACGCACCATCACATCCGTATCCTTGCGTGCTATGGCATCCTTCAGCGCCAGCATGCCATCATTACCTTCGGCGAGATAGTTGAGCGTAGCTATCGTATATTCCTTGCCGGGTTTTATCCTTTTCCCGTTCAGCCTGACACTCTTTATGCCACCTTTGGCATCTGCCACAAGCTCGACACCGTGGCTCACACCCTCACCGCCGGACGAGGCTATCTGACGCATAAGAGCCAGAAGCGCGTCGCCACGAAGAGTAAGCACACACAGGCTGTTCTCGAAAGGCGCCACTTCCATCACATCGCCCACAGTCACTTCGCCCTCGGGAAGTGCGGCACGAAGTCCGCCCATATTACAAAGTCCAATATCGGCTGCACGCTTCATCCCTTCCACATGTCCGGATGCCTCACGAAGAACGTCTGCCACCCAGTTGGACAGCAGACTTTCGGGGCGGGCAGCGTCCATGAATATACTACTTCTGCCAAGCACCGGACCCATCAGACTGTCAACAGCAGCCTTGTAGGGACGTATGAGATTCCACGCACCTTCGTCAGGACAACAATCGAGCGCCTTCGTCACTTCCAAACGCTTTGCCTTTACAGAATCCACAGTATAGCGCGTCTGAGCTTTTGCAACAGACACGACGGACAAGCAAAGAGCAACAATATAAAAACTTCTATTCATTTTTCATCTTTCAGTTTAAAACAAAAAGTATCTGAGAATCAACAGGCAAGAGATGACGAACATCACGGTTCATACTCTCTGACCACGCTAAGCTTGTCTCCTTTAGTATCGACAAGGAAGAAATGAGGAACACGCAGGCTGTGCCCCTTGCCAAGGTCCTTATGACTGTGAAGGGCCATAAGCTGCTTGCCATCAAATGTACGGAAAATCATCCCATGCCCGAAATTCGGAGGAGTTATAGGATCTTCCTCCTGAACCCAAGGCCCGTCGAGAGTGCCACTCTCGGAATACGCAACCCCTTGTGTATAGACATTGCGCACCCAACTTGTCCAAAGCATGCCGAGACGTCCTTTTGAAGTAAGAAAAAGGAAAGGTCCGTCGGTAACTTTGTTCGGTTTGATACTGCCATCAGTAGTATTTTCTCTGCTCCATGGCGAATCACTCGCACGGAAAAGAATCCTGCTTTCACCTTCCGTACCGGTGAAATCGGGCTTCAGCGCAATCTTCTCGACAGTTCCATTCAGATTCTGCAACCATTCATGACAATAAACCATATAAGGCTTGTGGTCTTTGTCTACCCAAAGAGTAGCATCAAGAGTAGGTTTATCTGCAGGCAGATACGTAGGATCCGACATCGGAATGTAAGGTCCGTCGGGCTTGTTGCTGACAAGTACATGGCATGCACGACGTTCTATGATATTGCCGGCAACAGTATCAATATTGACTTCACGGTTTGTAAATGTGGCGAAATAATAGTATTTCCCATCATACTCATGAATCTCCGCAGCCCAAATCATCGGACGAGGACCCATCCACGAGTCAGGGTCGGTCTTTACAACTGTATAGGGGCCTTCCCATGTACGCAGATTCTTGCTCTTCCACATCATGCCTCCAGTACCCGTCATATAATAAGTCCGGGTTTTCTTGTCAGCAAAGACAAAAGGATCGCTCAAACGTATGGAATCGAGCGGAATGTTCTTCTGCGGAACAATTTTGCGATCATAATCCTGAGAAAAGGCACATACCGAAAACAGCGCAGACAACATGATAATAAAAAATCTCTTACTCATCTTGACAATCATTTATTGATGTTTATTATAAAAAGATGCTACAAAGGTATGCATTTATTACGGATTATCCGTTATATACATGCGAGTTAGAAGCAAGGAAATGGCAAAAACTGCTATCGTTCCGTACAAAACATGCTGCATGTCAAAACAACAATGACTCATATTTTTTCTGTCCTGACTTCGTCGAAAAACACGTTAAAATCCACAAACACTTAAATGCCAATAGGATAAATTCTAATGTCTGCAATTTTAAGTGACACGCGTAAATCGCTTCAAAAGTTAAATCTATTGTTTTTTTGCTGTTGTATTCACAGATTTTTCTTGTAATTCTTATGGTTGCAAGTTGATGTATTCACAGACTCCTCCGTCGCTGTCGCGCCACCTCCCCTAACTGAGGCTTGTCATATAATGCCACTACGGTTACAATGGCATTCGGACGGGCACATTCCCATGCTAAACGGAATGTATCTTCTGCTCCAGCAACTTCTATCATACGGTCAGCTCCTCCACGAGATGTATGGATCAGTACAAACTCCTTGCATTCTTCTGGAGTACAGAGCATTACATCAGGATAATGCTGACGGATGAAGTATTGTCTCTCTTCGGATTTTTCGCACACGATTATCCGTTTGGGATGTTTGAGCATCGCGCAAAGCAGGGTGCAAATGCCGATTGGTCCTGCTCCAATGATAAGTACGGTATCATCTTCGGAGATTTCAGAAATACGAGCTGCCCAAAAACGGGTCAGCGGATATTTCCGGTTGGTAAGACTGTCGTATCAAACATATTGGGTATC
>CAZKOB010000127.1:0-10943 GCA_964554265.1 uncultured Bacteroides sp.
AGCCGATGTTGTCATATTTTGGAGATGCATCCTGTACTTCAGTTAATGCTTACCTCCCTCTCCAGCGTCTTGACTTTGTTTCTGCCGAAAAGAGAACCGACACTCTCGGCGATGTTGGCGGCTGCGGTCGTTGCCGCACCTTTCAATTTCTCGGTTTGAACTTCTTTCTTGGCTCGTTTCAGTTCCTCCTGCGCCGTTACCTTGCGGTCTTGAAGTTGCTCTATATCTGTATGTAACTGTTCTGTCTGCTGTACCAAATCACGGTAATACTGCCGTGTGGAGATGTGTCTCGCTTCCGAACCGTCAATGCCACGTTGCAATCCGTATCTGCTCATGGCTTGGGCATAACCGTCCTGATAGGCTTTGAGTTTCTGACGGGTCATGATATCGTCAGCACAAAGTCTTGCTCCATCGGTCGGCTTCTTGCGGTAGCGTTTCTTCGCCTGTTCCTCCCGTTTCCTGCGTTTACGTTCTCCTCTGACAATAGGGACAAGTGTGGCGTGTATGTGTGGTGTCTGCTCGTCCATGTGCAGGACTGCCGACACGATATTCTCCTTGCCGAACGTGTCGGCGAGGTATCTCAGATTGTCGCTGCACCATTCATCAAGTCTCCCATCGTTGGTGATACGTTCCATATCCTCGTGGGTTCCCGTAAGCAGGATACGGATTGCCCTTACTTGGTTGTTACCGATTTTGCGTGTCAGCCCTGCGGTGTCCAACCGGTGCTGTATGGCTTGTGTCCTGTTTGCAATGCCATCGGGAAACTTTATCAATTCCCGATTTAAATGCGTCCTGCCCGCATCGGCATTTTTCGGTCGGATGGTACGCTCTATGTGCGCAGACATGGTGGCATCCGTTCCGCTTGTTTTCTCCATGTGTAATACTACGTAGCCCATAATAATTCTTTCTTTTTTAGCTTGTGAAACAATAGTTGATGATTACTTTTGCACGGCTCTTGCCGTTGGTCGGGAGAGTCCAGAGAGGTACAACCTCTTTGGCTTATTGGGGAATTTTCAGCGTTGCTTGCAATGTGGCTCGGACAAATTCCCTAATAAGCTACGGTATTTTCCGTTGGCAAATATCCGTGCGGCTGCAAGTGTTCATCCTCCCTACATCTTCAGCCCTCGTTTCTTCGGTGGCTGCATCATCCGCCTTGCGGATTGGACTTGACGCTCCTGATTCATCGGCTCTGCCGATTGAGAAAAAGGCTTGCCGCACAGGTAATCGTTCAGGTCTTTATACCCGTGATAGTTGTGGGAGAAGTCCCGGATGCGTCCAGAAAACTCTTTCCTCAGTTCCTGATATGCCCTTGTCCCAGCCTCGTCATTGTCGAGCAGGCAGTGGATGCGTTCATATCCGTGCAGCACGTCAATGGCTTTGGAAACATTGGCTACCGAATTGAGAATGACATAATCCTGCCTGTCAAGGTTGGGCATGGTCGGGCAGTTCCTCATCCTCAACGTGAGGAAGGAAAGATAGTCCGTCATGCCCTCGAATACCAGACATTTTTCCCTCGGTTCTCCCTGCTGTCGGATATGACTGATGTCCTTCGGTGCGATGCAGCCCTTGAAAAATTGGTTGCGCACCTCATATCCTCCTGCCACGTTCGGGAACCCGATGGCGAAATAAGGTTTGCCGTTGTTGATGAAATGCAGCTCCTTGCACTCCGGTTTTGCCAATGCTGTATCTATCCCACGCTCTTGCAAGTAGCGGAGCAATGCCGGATGTGCAAGTTCTCGTACCTCTAAATGTTGGAAGCTCGGATCGTATGTCTGTTGGCGAAAAGAGAAAGACACGGGACGGACGTGTGGAGCCTGTTCCGCTATCTTACGGAGCAGACAGGGCACATAATCGGAGAAATAAAGTTCCTGCGCCAGTGTAATGATGTTGCCGCCCTTGCCCAGTCCGTAGTCGAACCACAGGTTTCGGTTAATGTTCACCTTGAATGACGCTTCCGTTTCCTGACGTAATGGGGATTTGTACCACAGGCTTTCGCCTTGCTGTTTCACGGGCGAATAGCCCAGACTTTGCAGATAGTCTGCAATCCTGATTTGTTTTGCTTCTTGTATAGTCATATTATTACGGTTTTAATATTGATGAAAATCTGTTGATTTGATGAATGGATGGTTCAATATCCTTATATACAGGGACATGCTTTCTCAACGGTTTCTCAACAAACCTCTCGCCAAAAGAGAAATCAACAGTCGGTCGGTGTGTTATACTCAACTTCTCTTTTGGTGTGTTGAGATTTTGTTGAGAGCGTATATCATTTATTATCAGCATGGTTATACTTCTATTCATCGATTCAACAAAAAATAATGGAATTACAGGGATTCAAGCTGTTCCCTTGTGATGGTATAATAGCGTCCCACTCTCCTTGTCGGCTCATACCGACATTCCCTGTTGTAGTTCAGTTGGTAGGTGGTATATGTCAGCCCGTTCTGCGCAGGTACAAGTTTCCAACACTCCTGCAAAACCTTTCTTACTTGGTGCTTTTCCGCTTTCACCTGCGTGTTTACCAACAGTACAAGAATGTCATTCGGGCAAAAGGAGAAAGTGTCCGTGCCTACACTCTCCATGATGTCAAGGATTAGCTCGTGCATCTCTATCTCCAATCGGTTACGGTTGCTGCGGATTATCTTCCGCAAGGCTTCAGTATGCAGCAGCGAGGGGGCAAACCACATACGGCTCTCCTTTTCGGTGGACAATCTTCTGTGTTGCAGAAAATACAGAAAGGCGGGTATCTCCTCTTTCAGTTTTTGCAGAAAGTCGGTATCATCGGACTGCTGGCGGTCTATCTTCCGCACCCAGTAGCGTGTCTCCCCTGCATCTATGATGACGGGCAGATATTCGTTGTTGGAGCACAGCACGAATTTGGCGAAGAAAGCTATCTCGTCACGGTCTTTGCCTTTGGCTTCCACCTTGTAGGAAAGTGTGGTGCTGAGGTTCTTCAACCGTTCGCTGTCCTCCCTGCGGTTGAGCAACACCTCGTCCACAAGGATAAGCAGCTTTCCAGCCCAGTCGGAATTGAACTGGCTGCGGAAATCCTCATTGGTGTTGAACGTGACATTGTTCTGAAACATGGCTTTCAGGAAGTTCAGGAACGTGCTTTTGCCCGTGTTGCGTTCTTCCGATACCAACAATAGGATAGGCAACTTTTGAATAGGTTGCAGATAGAGCAGTTGCAGGTAGTCCATCCCCAACTCGTATTGCTCCCCGAAGATGTGTCGCACCAAAGATTGGATATGCGAAAACTCGCCCTCTTTCGGTCGGTGGTCTATCGGCTCATAGAGGTTAAGGAACTTGCCGATTACGGGCTGATAACTGACGTGTTCGGGAACGGTGCAGAAACCGTCATACTTCGGTACGCTGCCGATGTAGTCCTTGCCATAGTCTTGGCGCAGGGTCTCATTGTTCCATGCGATGCGCTTTTTCACATAGCCTCCGTTCAGACGGGGCTGGTTCACTAACTTGTAGAGGGTTGTACCCACACGGATAAACTCATCTCTTGCCATGCCGCTGGCTGATGGCGGTCGGTGGCTGTCTTTTGATTCTTTGGCTGTCATTTTCATTCGATTTTAGTTTGGTAAAATGTCAGCCACAAAAGTATAATCAATTATCGGATAGGTTGATACGAAAAATGCAGCAGAATGGGGAATAAAATGCTTTGGAACAAGAAATTCAATGTTTCGGGTCGCAAAAACGGATGTAAGAACAAAAACAAACCCGAAGAAGTGCCACTTTAATGGCTGTATCTTCGGGTTTCGGTGTCAGTATGTATTAGTGGCAATACAGTATGACGTTTGTTCAACTGAACACCAATACGTTTTAGCAGTAATACGTTTTATCGGCAATAGGTTGGCGTATAAATACTTGACTGTTTTACGAATGCAACCGTCGCATATATTCATGCCTGAAACTTTGATGCCGCTATGCCATTGACATTCAGCGAAAAGAAGATGCTCGTTTTCTCTTTTCGCAGGTACAGTCTTTCAAGAATGGCATTGCGCACCTGCTCCGCTCTGAATGAATTGATATGGAAAGCAAGTGCCGCTATCATCGGGAAGCCAAACACATCGGCATAATATCCGTTTTCCAACTGAACATATTTCTGCACCTCGTATTCTTTCAGGACACCACTTTTATACATGGCTCTGACCGTGGCACGGAGAGTCGGGGCGGTTACCCCGAACAACTCCACCAATTCCATTTCAGACATCCAAACATTGGCAACACCTTCCGGCATAAAGATATTGCCATGATCACCGATTGTAATAATCTTACTTTCCATACTCATGCCATTGTTATACCGTTAAACGCCTTGCTCAGTTTGTTCCCAAACATCGTCAGGTCGCTATCAAGCTTCTGCGTAGTAATCTTCGCGTAGATTTGGGTCGTGACAATGTTCGTGTGCCCTAATACACGGCTCACGCTCTCGATGGGCATCCCTTTGGTTAGTGCCAGCGTTCCGAAGGTATGACGTGCTGAATGGTAGGAGATTGACTTATCTATACCACATTCCTTGATAACCTTTTTCAATTGCTTGCACATCGTCCAGTAGTTGATTTCACCGAATACAGACTTGCCGTCTGAACGGTTCTTATGACGTTCGATAATTTGTAGAGGTATGTCAAGCAGCTTTACCTGAAAAGGCACATCGGTCTTGTGACGTTTGCCGATTATCCATTTCTCGCCGTTCACCTCTACTATCTCATCCGTCGTCAGCTCTTTCATGTCCACGAAGCTCAGCGCGGTGAAACAGGCAAAGATGAACAAGTCCCGTACAAGCGTGAGCGTGGGGCTTTCAAACTCATGCGCCATGACGGTCTTTATCTCGTCTTCCGTCAGGTACTCACGTTCCTTCACATTGGGGCTGATGTGGAACTGCGCAAACGGATTCCTCGGTATCAGACCGTTATAATGCGCACGCATCACTACGCCTTTCAGCCACATACAGTGCAGCCAAATGGTGGCGTTCTTCAATCCTCGTTCTGCCGTCAGATAGGCGGCAAACTCCTTGATAAAGTCGGGTGTCAGTTCCAACATAGACATATCGTTTCGTTTGTAGAATGACTTGATAAAGTCGGCAACATAGTTCCTTGCCCTTACCATCACCTTGTATGTGCCGATGCTGCGGTCTTTTCCGACACGTTTCAGAAAGTTGGCGCAGTCCTTATCGAACGCCTTTATCAGTGTCTCATACTCGCTACCGATACCTTGATAGGCATTGCGTACCATTTCAGCCGTTACAAATGCCTCTCGGTCGGAAATGCGCTGGTAGTGCTTGATGATTTGCGCCTTGATGTTGTCAAGCGCGAGGTTGATGTCCCGCGCCTCGCGGCTCTTGCCCTTCGCTTTGTTGCCCTTCACGTCCCAGAGCGTCTTGGGGATGCTCTGCTTGCAGCTGAACTGCGCCACAGTCCCGTTGATTGTCACTCGTCCCATGATGGGGACAATACCTTTTTTCTCCTTGCTGCCGTTCACATAGAACAGCACCTTGAATGTGCTTCTTGCCATACTCGTTTTTTGATTGCAAAGTTAAATATCAACGAGTTAGACCTTGTAAGCCAACCGAAGCCACAAGCTGCCAAATGTGACACGATGTGTTAAAAATCACTTTCCGGCGGGTAATGATTTGAAAACCGTTCTGCTTCATAATTCCGCTTTTCTTTGCGTTATCCGATTTCTGTCGCTGTCACCATTTGGCTTCGTAAATGCCTTTTTACTAAGCCATTCGATGCCTTTTCTCCCGTTTTTCAAGGTTATTCCAGAGATTTACTGTAATTTTGCATCTTAGATTTAATAAGTATTATATGGAAGATTTTATCGTGAACCTTGCAGGGGGTGCGCTTGACAACCTGAACTATTTTTGGATAATTTTATTCATGGCGATAGAAAGTTCGTTTATTCCTTTTCCCTCGGAGGTTGTTATGATTCCTGCGGCATATATGGCGGCAGAAGAAGGGAAAATGAGTATTCCTATGATTATATTATGCGGAACGGTAGGGGCGCTGATAGGAGCTCTTGTCAATTATGCGCTTGCGTATTTTCTTGGACGTCCTATAGTATATAAGTTTGCAAACAGCAGATTCGGGCACATGTGCCTTATTGATCAGGAAAAAGTGGAAAAAGCTGAATCTTTTTTTGACAAGCATGGTGTGGTGTCAACATTGATAGGCCGTATGATTCCGGCTATTCGCCAGCTTATATCCATTCCGGCAGGACTTGCGAAAATGAACATCTGGAAATTCATGCTTTATACAAGTCTTGGAGCCGGATTGTGGAATGCAGTGCTGGTAGGAATAGGTTTCGCTTTCCATACACAAATAAGCAAAGACGCACTAATCTCTACAATATCGCATTATAGTCATATAATAGGTGTTGTGGCAATTGTGCTTGTAGTGGGGATAATTTTATTCCTCATCCATCAAGGAACAAAAAGGAAGTAAAAATAGTAGAAAATTAAGAATCATACAAGATTTAATATGTTTGAAAACCTCAGTGAACGATTAGAACGTTCGTTCAAAATTTTGAAAGGTGAAGGTAAAATCACCGAGATAAATGTGGCAGAGACATTGAAAGATGTGCGCAAGGCACTCTTGGAGGCAGATGTTAACTACAAGGTGGCAAAGACATTCACCGACACAGTGAAACAAAAAGCTCTGGGACAAGATGTGCTTACCGCTGTGAAACCGAGTCAGCTCATGGTGAAGATTGTGCACGATGAATTGACTGAACTTATGGGCAGTCAAACTGTGGAGCTTGAACTTAAGGGACATCCGGCTATTGTACTTATGTCGGGATTACAAGGTTCCGGAAAAACTACTTTTTCCGGAAAATTGGCATTTCTTCAGAAAACGAAGAAACATAAGAAACCTCTGCTTGTTGCATGTGATGTCTATCGTCCGGCTGCAATTGAACAATTGAAAGTGGTAGGCGAAAGTATCGGTGTGCCTGTATACAGTGAGCCTGAATCAAAGAATCCTGTTGAAATTGCACAGAATGCCATACGTGAAGCACGTGCGAAAGGCTATGATCTTGTGATTGTGGATACAGCTGGACGTCTTGCCATTGATGAGCAGATGATGAAGGAGATACAGGATATAAAACAGTCTATATCTCCTGATGAAGTGCTCTTTGTGGTAGACTCGATGACAGGACAGGATGCGGTGAATACAGCCAAGGAGTTTAATGAAAGACTTGACTTTGATGGTGTTGTGCTTACGAAGCTGGATGGTGATACGCGTGGAGGTGCTGCGCTCTCAATCAGGACAGTGGTCAACAAGCCTATAAAGTTCGTAGGTACAGGCGAGAAGATGGAGGCTGTTGATGTGTTCCACCCGGAACGTATGGCAGACCGTATTCTCGGTATGGGTGATATTGTGTCTTTTGTGGAACGTGCACAGGCACAGTTTGACGAAAACGAGGCGAAGAAACTGCAGAAGAAGATCGCAAAAAATAAGTTCGACTATAACGACTTCCTGAATCAGATAAACCAAATTAAACGTATGGGTAACATCAAAGAACTTGCCCAGATGCTTCCGGGAGTAGGGAAACAGCTTAAAGATATAGATATTGATGACAATGCTTTCAAGAGCGTGGAGGCGATGATCGGTTCCATGACTCCGTATGAACGTGAACATCCCGAATGTATTAACCAAAGTCGCAAGGTGAGAATTGCCAAAGGAAGTGGAAATTCTATTGATGAGGTGAATAGGGTTACAAAACAGTTTGACCAGATGAGAAAGATGATGAAGATGATGTCAGGAAACAAAATGGCTGCCATGATGAGTAGGATGCAGGGAATGAAACTTCCGGGAATGCCTAAGTTGTAAATGTTGGTCATGAGGTGTTGCCGATATGGACTCTTGGGATTATCGGACATTTTATAGTAAAACGGACATAGATTGTGCATATATAGGCGAATGAGTGGGCGACAAAGACATGCTGTTGTTTCGCAACAGGTGTGACTTTGTTCTTGTCTTTATGATGGCGAGAACATAATGTATACTTCAGGCATGTTTTTTGTATCTCTCTATGTTCGCTTTGTATATTGTGTCTCAGATGAAATGGGTTTATCAGTCGAAAATAATATAAACAAGTTTATTTAATGATAATTGATGGAAAAGCTACTGCCACTGTAATTAAGCAGGAAATAGCGGAAGAGGTAGAAGAAATTGTTGCAAATGGTGGCAAACGTCCTCATCTTGCAGCCATTCTTGTTGGACATGACGGAGGCAGCGAGACGTATGTGAAGAATAAAGTGATTGCGTGTGAAGCTTGTGGATTCAAATCTACACTTATACGTTATGAAGATGATGTTACGGAAGAAGAACTGTTGAAAAAGGTTGGAGAACTTAATGATGATGATGACGTAGATGGGTTTATTGTTCAGTTACCCCTTCCTAAGCATATTTCAGAACAGAAAGTGATAGAGGCTATCGACTATCGGAAGGATGTGGATGGATTTCATCCTATTAATGTTGGAAGAATGTCCATAGGGCTTCCGTGTTATATATCCGCTACACCTAATGGTATTCTTGAACTGTTGAAAAGATATGGTATAGAAACGAGTGGAAAAAAATGCGTGGTGCTTGGACGCAGCAATATCGTAGGCAAACCGATGGCACAGCTAATGATGCAGAAGAGTTATCCGGGAGATGCGACGGTTACAGTGTGCCATAGCCACACCAAGAATGTCAAGGAAGAGTGTAGGCAGGCTGATATAATCATTGCAGCTATAGGTATTCCGAATTTTGTTACTGCGGATATGGTCAAGGAAGGAGCGGTAGTAATAGATGTTGGTACGACAAGGGTGAAGGACGAGACGCGTAAGAGCGGATTCAGGCTTAATGGAGATGTGAAGTATGATGAAGTCTCTCCGAAATGTTCGTATATTACTCCTGTTCCCGGCGGAGTCGGACCTATGACAATATGTTCGTTGATGAAGAACACCTTGTCTGCAGGCAAGAAGGAATTTTATAAATAATACGTTATTAAGGGATAAGGTATCATATATAAACTTGTGGGTATGTGAGTAAACGGCTTTGTTAGAGTTACTTTTTTTGACAAGCCTTTATTTGATGAAACAAGCTTTATATACGATACCTTATGGCTTTATATCTTTATTTCGTAAGTGTCATAGCATATTCCTCTGCCTCCAAAACCTTCTTTTTGGAAAATTAATCCGTCATTGAGGATTGTACCTCCGTTTTCTGTTGAGATTCCGAAGTCGAAAAAGGCTCTTTGGGAATATCTTTCCGATATAAGTTTGTAAAGAAGGAGGTCGAGAGCACCCATTTCTTTTCCTTCTTTGCTTGCGGCAATATATTGGGTGTGGACGACACATTCGCAGTCGAAAATGAGAGTACCGGCAAGCATCCTTCCGCTTGGGGAAGTTACCGTAAATAATTTGATTTTGTCGGGGAAACGGCTACATAATAGGTTGAGTTCTGCAACGCTATGTACGGGGTGGACCGAATGACATTCGTATAGAACATGATCGAGTATGCTCCAAAACTCAGAAATGTCACCGCCTTCAACAACTCGCAGGGCATTTCGTTCTGCTTTTCTGATGCCGCTTTTGCGTGATTCTGTTAATTGGAGAGGATGATTTAGGGGAATTACGGAAGATATTCCTCTGCTGATGAGTGTGGCAGACATTCTGAACAGTGCGTACAAGTCTTCTTCGGAAGGATACTTGGCGTATATATAAGGTATAGGTTTATAAATAAATCTTTGGGCTGATAATGTTTGAGAATAGTAAGTGGTTATACATTTGAAGGCATCCAGAACTTGTACGGATGTTATTTTGTTCCCCATGATAAGTCCTCCATATGTCAGTCCTTGATGAGAATATACTATATGGCTTGTGGTGTCATAATTGGCAGGGAGGCATGCTATAACCTTATTCTTTTCCTTAAATATTACAGAGCAATCATTGAATCTGTCGGAATGATAGTCCATAAAATGGCGATCAAGAAGAAATGTACCGTTTCTTGACTCGCGAATGAATGAATCCCACTCATCTTGCATTACATTAGAATAAGGTATCAGTTCCATTTACTAAAGTTTTGAAAGTGTCGTAATCGTTAATATAACCTTCCGCATCATATTCTTGTGAGGCGAGGACAACACATACAGCATCGTGTGAGAAATTTCTGAGATGACACCACACGTTGGGCGCTATATATATGCCTTTGCAGGGAGAATCCATTAAATATGTATTGCTTTCATGACCATCATCAACAAACATTTCAAAACTTCCTTTGACCGGAAATACAATTTCAGCACATGTTTTGTGTGCATGTCCTCCACGCGTCTTTCCTTCTGCAACACCATAAATCCAGAACACGCGCTTGATTTCAAATGGTAGATGTTTGTTTTCTGTAAAACAAAGGCAGCCTCTTTCATCCACAACTTTTTGGATTTCTACAAATTTATACATAAAAGGCAAATTCAAGTTATCTTTTTTGTCCATATTCTAATTTATTTGGCACAAAGTTAAAACTTTTTTTCGTATTTACTTGTGCGGTAAAAAAAATAGATGTACCTTTGCACCGCGATTGACAGGGAAGCCTTCTAAAAGCTTGTGGCCAAAAGTTTATGGAGAGAAAACCATACGAAGGTAGAAATGTCGAGATTCAGTAGAAATCCGGAAGGATGGGTGAGTGGCTGAAACCAGCAGTTTGCTAAACTGCCGTACGAATTTTCGTACCGGGGGTTCGAATCCCCCTCCTTCCGCTTATTTTATCTGATTTTTTTATGCACAAAATTTGGCGCTTTCGTCTAGCGGCTAGGACACATGCCTCTCACGCATGGAACACGAGTTCGATTCTCGTAGGCGCTACAATTAGTAAAATTATTATTGGCGCTTTCGTCTAGCGGCTAGGACACATGCCTCTCACGCATGGAACACGAGTTCGATTCTCGTAGGCGCTACA
>CAZKOB010000128.1:0-10938 GCA_964554265.1 uncultured Bacteroides sp.
AACCGCAGGAGGCGATTGTGCGAGTGGCAAGAAAGCTGTCGAACATCATCTTCTCTGTGCTTAAAACCGGCAAGAAATATGAACCATACCAATGGAATGAAAAATAAAAGCATACAGACTGACAGGCAATTTCATAAAACGACTCCTACTCATATTTGATGAGCCTTCAGGCTTCATCTTTCAACAGATTGTTGCGTTTTACCTAGTCTTCTGAAGAAGTAAATTGAGGTGCGGTGTTATTCTGTGTCCTCTTATAGAAGTTTGTCGGGTAGGTCTGTTGCTTTTTAGTCAATGTCGAGTCCGGCATAACTTGTCGGACAAGGGGTATGTGCTTCTTATAAAAAGAATCCAATTTTATAAGTGATTGATTTTAAATAGTTAATTAAAAACAAATATTATCCAGTTATTTGGATAGCAACATAGAAGATATGAAAGACTATCTTTCCAGTAGTCGTAATTGAGTTCGGTAGACAGACCTTTCCTCCCCAGATTGATAGCGCAATATGGAACAGTGCCGATACCTCCGAAGGGGTCAAACACCAGTTCACCCCTGTTTGAATACCGTTCAATCAATCTTTCGACAATATCTAACTGAAGGGGGCAGATGTGGTTCTGCCGTTTCTTCTGCGACTGTTTCGTATTGAGCGTGCGCATCCGGGTGACATCATCCCATATCCAAGGTTTCTTACTCACCGGGTCAACGGCCATGAATGTCTTTGGCAGTTTTCCATATGCCTCCAACTCTTCTGCGAACGACACGTGCTCCTCATAGTTGTAGATATGCTCACGCTCGTAGTTTCGGAACAAATGTCGAATCTTATCTATTCCAGCACCTTTCATATCTTCGTATGATAACAGAGAATTACCAGATGATTTCCAACTTGCATGAGCGTCTATCTGCCAACGGGCCAATGAATATTCACTCTTGTTCTTTGTTACCGGCAAATCAGCGTATGCACGTGAGGTGTCAGAAGGCAACTTGCGGAAAAGAAGGACATATTCCGGGCATCCGATACCCATCTTTGAACCGTCCTTACACATTTCAGTATAGCCAAGACGGTAAGTCTGGTTATTCTCTCTTACCACGTCCGTATCCACTGTAATACGCCCCATGTAGCGGAAACCGTGTTTCATGTAGTGGAATACAGTCATTTCACTGAACGGGTCGATGGTGGGCATACCGTCACCAGTAGCGTTGCCGAACAAAACACGGTCTTTCACATGGATACAAGCTAACCTACCGGGTTTAAGAATACGCATAAGCTCCGGTGTAAGATAATCCATCTGCTCGAAGAACTTGCCGTTGTCCTCATTATGCCCGAAGTCGTTATAGGTCGGAGTGTACTCATAGTGGTTGGAGAACGGGATGCTGGTTACAATCAAGTCCACCGAATTACTTTCCATAGTCTGACATTCAAGAACATTGTCGTTATTTATGGCCCTCCAAAGTTTACCGGACTTTTCTTCCCGGCTGGCAAACATCCACCGCATCATCTTCTCCTCTGCCTGCAAGCCGAACAAACCGTTCTCGCGGACTATATCGGTCATCTTGGCTACCATCTCGCGGTGTTGCGCCCACTTCTGCATGAAGCTCTTGTATATCTCTCCCTCACTTTCCGCATAGACCAGATAAAGGTCAACCGGATGCTGCTGCATGAAACGGTAGATACGGGCTATCGCCTGGAACTTGTCGTTAAAACGGTAGTCAATGAACATGATTGCCTTATGGCAGTGGTACTGGAAGTTCAAACCTTCACCAAGCATCTCCGGTTTGGCGGCCAAATATTTCAGACGACCGTCTTTGAAATCCGCTATCACCTTGTCCGCTTCATCATCATCCTGCGAGCCGTACACAGCCTTACATCCGGGTATGGCATCACACAAAGCCTTCCGTTCATTCTCCAGGTCATGCCATAAAAGGAAATGGGCGTCTTTGTTTTCAGGACGGTTAATGATTTCCACCACACGGACAATCTTTTCCTGCATGTTGTCCCGACGTTCTTTCGCTGCGTCGGCAAGTCCGAGAGCAGCCTACCGGAACATCTTCACTTGTCCGTCACGGTCAGTTCCGGCTGTGGAGTTATCAACACTAACCACTTCTTCATGTACACGCAGTTCCGGCAATTCATATCCGATATCGGGATAACCGAGGTCGGACGGTTTAGTGAGGAACAACGCCCATGTACTTACCCACAACCAGAACTCCTTCTCCTTGTGCGGATAAAGGGTAAGGTTGTTCGCCTTCGTGCTGTCACGCTGAAAGAAACGGGTAAGCGCCTGCCCGGTATCCATCACACCGAGATAACCGGCATAATGTATCAGCTCCTTGTATCTGTTGGGCGATGGCGTGGCGGTGGCGACAAAGCGGTAGGGAACATCCGCAAACAAGGGAAGGAACTCCTGGTAGGTCTTGGTACCGAAACCACGTAATACGCTCGCTTCATCCAATGATGTTGCGGTGAAGGAGGAAGGTTCTATTCTTACACCATCTTCACCGTCGCGCACACGCTCGTAGTTCGTAACCATGATGTCAGTCGGGCATATCATCACATCAGCCATAGTTCGTACATAGGTCACTTTCATGTGCAGATGTTGTTCCGCTTGTGTAAGGAACTCGACCACTACACGCTTGGGACAAACTATCAGCCCTTTGCCGCCTTTGTGTTTCAGGACTACCCGAAGTATCTCCAACTGGGTTACGGTTTTCTGCATACCGAAACTGGAGAATATCGCACGGCAACCACCGGACACCGCCCAACGAACAGTATCTTTCACATGGGGATATAACGACGGTGTCAGTTCATCCGGATTGACCTCGAACCCGGTCTGATGACTGATGGCCATCTTGTCTTTCAGAAATTCTATATATTCTTTCATTATGCTATTTCTTTCAATAATTTCATTGTTTCACTTCTTTAGGTTTCCAATCAGACGGTAATTTTACCCACTCGCGGAACTTGGCGTCGAAGTCGTCCATGTCCCTGAACATATCCATCTTCGATTTCTCTGTCTCTACGAGTGAGGAGAATTCCAGGAAGTACATGTCGGCGCTCTTGACAAAGCTGTTATGAATCCTTTTCAAATTTCCGAGTAGTAACCCTTTGGCGTTCATCAGGTCTGCCGCTTCCTCTACCAGCATGTTGGCTTCGCAGTTCAGTATGTGTGCGGCTGAAAGAAGGCTGTTCAATCTGTCTATGCTGCCATCAGCCTCGGCAACTTTAATCAAATCTTTCTTTGGTTTCATTGTTTCTGCTTTTTCTTGCAAGTTCATCAATCATTCGCTGGTACTTCTTTGCCACCAACGGGCAGCGCAGGCGCAGTGCGTTGTCACGCTGCTACTCCAATAATTCGATTTTCTTTTCAAGTCCTACGTCCATAAAATTATTTCTTCTTGAATTTGTCACATATCCTGCCGTAGCGGTCACATGCGCACACCCTATGGTCCTTGGCCTTGCATAGACAAGAGTTCCCTACAAAATCTCTGGAGTATGAGCATTGGCGGCAACGGACGGGTGCAGGTGGTATATCTTTTTTCTTTGCCATTATCTTCGGCTTTCACCTTCAATTTTAATTACATTGAACATCTCTTTCACCCGGTCGGCAATATAATCCCCATACCGTTGGGAAAACTCCTTGTTCGGGTCCAGATTGGTAGTCATGTGGGTGTAGAAACAATATCTCTGCTCATAGCGCAGTTGCAAGACGGTCTGAATGGCATTGATGCCCGTACCAAAGTGTTTGGCATCCATAGGTTCCCGACCCACCTCGTCAATGGCAAGATTGTGCATACATGACCTGTCTGTGTATTGGTTTAACCCGACAATTCCTTTCTCGGCAAACAGCAAGGCAATCTCGGCAGCACTGGTGAACTGAAAGGTCAATCCAGCATCCGCGCCGCCAATACAATAGCGGGCGATTTTTGCCGCATAGTTCTGTAGCCCTTTCAGCAAAGTGGACTTGCCCACCCCAATAGAGCCGTGTAATAATAATCCCTTGCTTACATCTAATATTCCGGGAATCCCCCAAACCCATTGATAAAGGGCTTTCAGCAGTTGGCGGTTGCTGTCATCAACTGTAAAGGCCGGGGAAACGGATTTCATGGAAACTACGAGTTGGTTGCGCCAATACATGTCAATCTGCTCCCTGCTCCATTGCTTCTGATTAGCCTTATTTACCGAAGACAATTGATTTGATACCGGCAGAACTTTCGTCTGGTTTTGTATCAGGTTTCCGATTGTTTCCATTTTTAGCTTGTGCTACGATTTCATTAAATTTAGAATTGATATTAGTTACGCTGAAATTATCAAATATCCACCCCTCTTTGACCGAGGAAAGAAGGTATTGAAGGGCATACAACAGAGAATCATCGGAAACGTCCATTTTCTTTTGCTCTCTTTGGAATTTGAGTTTATTCAAGAGCTGGGACATAGCCCCGGCATCCTTGGCTGTCCAGTAGTAGTCAGCCCCGAAGGTTTCCCTAAAATGCTGTTCAAATAGCAAACGTGCTTTTGAATTAATCTCTTTAGGCTTATTTTTCTTGCCTCCCCCCTTGGGGGGTGTGGGGGGAATATTATTATCTTCTTCATCTTTCTTTTTATTATTGCCCTTGGCTTGCCCCAATTCTTCTATTTTTTGAGCCATTTTTTCTGCGGTTGCCCTTAACTCTGCCCTTAGTTCGCCCAAAGCATGATTTAATCCGCTGATTTCTTTGTTGTTGTCTATGCCCTTATCTACGTCTCTTTGCCTGCCCTTGACCGGATTATATTCATCATAGTTACATAAAGTAATTACGGTCATACCTTGTTTATTACAAGTCGTTATCATACCTCTTTTTTTAAGTTTGGCAAGGAAATAGCGCACTTTCTTTTCAGACCATTGCCAACGCTTCATCAAAAACGATACGGATGCTGGATATTGACCTCTTGTATAAGAGATTTCCCGACCTCCGATAAGTTCGCTGTACGCCTTGTCGGTTGCCTCAAATCGTGCGCTCTGAATCAAGTCGAGCCACGCTTCGCATTCCGAAAACTTACGGGCTACTTTCCACATTTCATTCGAGAAAAACTTGCGGCTTAGCCTCAAAAATCCTTCGTCCATAGTCTTAGAATCTCACGTTAGTTAATTGCCTTCCGTTAGAGAATACAGCCCATTTCCCATTTCCGCTATCAAACAACCGTAAGTCCGACACCTCTCCGAAACGTTTGATATTACCGCATAAATCCACAATCCAGCCACATTCTTTGGAAGGATGCGGACGGATGGCACGACCGACTATCTGATACCACATGGCAAGTGACATTGTAGGACGTGCCATAACGACCGTATCAAGTTCCGGATAGTCAAAGCCGGTGGTTAACACCCCGACATTCGCCACTACCGGAATTTCACCAGCCTTGAACGCTTCAAGTATCCTTTCGCGCTCACCTTTTGGGGTGTCACCCGAAACGATTGCGGCTCCGGGTATAGACCAGGTAAGCTGCTCCGCTTCTTTCAGAAAACGGGTAAATACCAAAATACCTTTCCGTTTTCCTCCGGCTTTGGGATTCATCAGCCTTTGGACGATATGAACGAGATAACCGTAGAAGTCTATCCGTTCATATTCTCTTTGAACTGACCTATCCGTATAGTCGGCACCAGTAGTATTTACTTTCAAGTTAAGTTCGTTCCATCCCGAAGGATTCATTGGATAGTAATTCAACTTCGCCAAGTAACCCATGTCTAATAAGGTTGATACCTGTACATGATAAATGACCTCTGAAAAGACATGAGGTTTTGTCCGAGTGATAAATTTCAGCATGGAGCCGAAATCACGACTGGAGCTTAAACGGTATGGCGTTGCTGTCAGTCCAAGAACCTTACACTTCACTGCATCAAAAAAATCCTTGTACATTCCCTCTTTGGGGTTTACAAGATGACATTCATCCACAATGATGTTCTTGAAGTGGGTAAACAGTTCGGGATGATTCTTTACACTGCCGATGGTGGCAAATGTTATCCGGCTTATCTCCTTTGAGTTAAAGGATGCTGAATAGATACTGCAATCAAGAATACCGTATGAACAGAGTTTCTTGAAATTCTGTTCGAGTATTTCCTTCGAGGGCTGGAACACCAAGGTATGACCGTCAAGCCTTGCAGCTATATCCGCTATGATAAGCGACTTTCCGCTGCCCGTAGGTAACACCATAATAGCATTTGTTTTCTTCGCCTTGTTATTGAAGAAAGAAACGGCAGCATCAGAGGCTTTCTGTTGGTAATCTCGTAATACATAACTCATAGCCCTTTCTCCTTTCGTAACTTTTTATTAAGTGTTTTGTAATACTTGATTAGCTGTTCGTACTCAAAATCAGTCATTTTGGAAGTGCCGGCAGCTTTCACTTTCAGCAAGTCAAATTTCTGTTGACCGATTTTAGCAATTAGATTCACCCGATAGCCTTCCAAATGGTCGGCTTTGAACCTGTTGCAGTGCCGGCATTCGGCATGGCAATTATTCTCATCAAACCGTGTTGCCAAATGTGTACGACTGAAATAGTGCCCGCAGTCCGCTTGTGTAAACGGCTTTATCTGTCCACATGATATACATCGGAAGGAACCGTTTGGCATACAATCACGAAGCCGGATGAAAAGGGAAAACTCTTTGTCGAGCTTAGCTTTCAAATCCGGCTTCTTCTTTACTGTTATCCCTGCTTTATCAAACAGAGGTAAAGGCTTGTCTTTCTTCTTAGCCTTTCGTTTTATGTAGTACGGCATTGTCTATTTGTCCAATTGTTTCATCAAGTACCTTGTCTCTTGAACGACGGCTTGTTTGTCCCAGTCATATTCATTGTCTCCATAATGGAATGTGTCAAACCCGAATATCCACCAGTCATCACCTATTTCCGTATTATCGGTAATGAATTCCACATCATCCAATATGGGATTTCTTTTTCCGACATACTTGGAATTAATTTTCCTTTTGCTTCCGATAGATTCTTCACCGCTTATTGCCGGTTCTGAAAATGTGATACCTCCATGTACACTTATATCATCAATATCAAAATAAGACATTCCATGATATTTGTTCGCAGAGGGAACAGCCACATATCCGTTATGCGTTCCATGCTCTACCATAGTGGACTTAAACCATTCGTTTGATTTTATAAATGCTACTGCTTTATTTTCCATAGTTTTCTATTATTGGTTTACACAGTTCAACAACTTGTTTACAATCCTCCACATCAAACATTCCGATATGGCAAAGCTCACGTGGTATGCCCAGTTGATTGGATAGCCACAGGTAGGCTTTGTTTCTGTTTGAAGTGTTGGGGATATGTTTCTTCCAAATTTTATTGATAAGATTGGTCTTAGCTACCTGGTCGAAGTAGAAGTGGGCTTCTTTCTTGGCTTCCCTTAGTTCCGCGTTTGCCAAACGCCCTAACGCCTGGTCTGTACCCTTGTGTACTCCGACATAAGCCCTACAATCTCGGCAGAGGTAAATCATACCGTAGGAGCGTCCGTAGATTACAGAACTATCCACGTATTCAGTAGACCTACCGCAATAAGGGCAAATCTTACCAGTTAATAATTCATCCATAATTTTCCATTAAAAGCCCCGAAGCGTATTCTCCGGGGCACAACCATTATTTACTAACCCTTGCCATTTATGTGTGGCTCACATTTATGTGGAGAGCCCGGGCTCGAACCGGGACGAGTGGTGTTTTTGCGGTTATATGATTTTAAATCATTCTACCTAAGATGTCTCGCAGGTTGCCGGCTTGGTTATTAACGGTTATCCTGGAATTTTGCACCTCACATCTTGATTAACGTCTACCAATTCCGTCACTTCTCCATGTTCGCCTGCCATATCTTCACAGACCGAGCAGGCAGGTTAACAAAGTTATTCCATATAAGCCATTGAAAACTCTTTCGGAATAAAACGCCCGACCGGGATAGGTTTAGCAGATTCAATGGCTGTATGGATTTCCCTCTTTCTGAACTCATGTCCCTTTTCTTTGGCTTGTTTCTCACATTCTTCCTCTTTGTTTTTGAGATAGTGGGTAATAAGCATCATTGCTCTGTCAACGTTGAAGGTGTTCACGACAAAAGTCTGAACTCTCTCGTCTTCATTCTCCCCATCCGTGAATGTGATTTTCGTCTCAATCTGATAGAATTTCTTTTCATTGGGCTTGGAATCTCCCTCTTCTTCATCTTCTTCCGTTACAGAATCGTTTAAAAGGAATGTATCTTTTAATTCTTCGAGGGTGGCATCATCTACCTTGCGTTCTTTCAAATTGTCAGTAAGAATCACGCAAGAATCGAACTCCTTGACCATTGTCAAGGTGAATCCGAACATATAGTTTAGTTCGATGTAATCTTTCAAGATACTACAAGAATTTTCCAATCCGGTGGCATACAGCAGGAACTTATGTTTCTTGTCCCCTATTTGTGCCTGTGCAAGATAGGGATATAAGAATTTGTTCTCGTTCTCGAATGCCAAGCGGTTCTGGTTGCTGACTTCCACTTCCTTAATGCCGTCAGCTTCCATACTGAAACGAATTTTCGCCAAAGTGTCTTGGTCTATCAGCGTGCCACGGTCAAAAAGAATTTCATTCCGTTCGATGGTTACTGTTTCACCTGTATCTTCATCAATGAAAGATTCCTCCCATGTTTTGAGGACACGTTTTGCAAGGTACATGTTGAGCATCTTTTTCGGGTCAGATGTCACATACCTGATTTCTGTTTTTCTTGTTTCTATCATAACTAAATAAATTCTTGATTTCTTTGTATTTCCTGCTGTTCCTCAAATTTCCAACAATATCCACCTGCTGTTTTTCTTTTGTTGTTACAACATTGTGAGATATTTTGAAAATTTATGCCGGTATCTCTACAAGCGTCCATTAATGTCAAATGTCGCTTTATAAAAGCTCCATTCTTATCTAATTGAATAACTACTTTACCTTGAGATACGGCCCTTCTTCTTTGGGCAGTACCATAACTCAAATTATAAGCGTGAGTACACCATTCCAAATTAGACAAGCTGTTATTGCTTTTGTTTTCATCTTTATGATTTACAACTGAATACCTATGAGGATTGGGTAAAAAAGCCTCTGCTACTAAACGATGAATGTTAAGTGTATGTGAGCGTCCGCCTTTGAATAGGTTTACACATTTATATCCACATCTATCTTGTAGTTTAAGGATATGCGGCTTTTTCTTCATTAATTCACCATTTTGTAGTCTTACGTAACTGCATATAGATTTAATTCTACCCCTGTCTGATACTTGATATAAACCTTCATATCCGACAACATCTTTCCATATTTCTGCCATTATAAATAATCTTTATTTCGTCCAATCTCTATTTCCATTAGTTGAATCAATCTATCTTCATCAGCAGAAGGTAAATATATTCCGCATTCAGCACTTGCCCAATTACGAAAACGGGTAATACTTGTACTCATTTCTGCACTATCTAAATCAGCAGAGCTGCGCAATATCTTTATCCGTCCCAAATACTTGTCGTCTCTCTCACGAATGAAAATGGATGGATTAACAAGCTTTTTATAATACTGTTGCTTCACCCACTCCAACGTGTTTCCGGTCTCACACGCAAAGTAACCTAAAATCACATGCAAATATTTATTGCTTTGCAGGCTTCTTTTAGGCTTTTTCTCTGTGAGTTCTACAACCTTACCGCTTTCTGCGAGCTTTGCAGAACGAGCCTTAAATTGCTCTTTCTGCAAAGGGTTTGAAGTATCGTAAAGGGACATACACTAAAAAGGCAAATCGTCCTTTACATTGCCATTCGCATCAACCGGAGGTGGGAAATTCTGCGGCTGTTGCTGATAAGTCGGTTGCGGTGTAGGTTGTTGAATTGGTTGCTGTGCCAGTGTAGCTTGTGAGGATTGCGACACACCGCCACGCGCATCTATTTTGTAACACCGAATAGACGCCATACGTTTGAATTCTCCGTCTTGATTCGTCCAAGAACGCCCTTGTAAGACAAATGATACAGTAACAACATCACCCTGATTAAAGCGGTCAAGTTCTGTACACTTGTCACCCGAAAACTCTAAGGGAATAATGTTCTCATACTCGCTACGCTCTCCCGTATAAGGGTCGTAAGTGGTAGCATCTAAAATAAACTCCCGTTTTATAAATGAGGAACCACCGTTTTTGGATGGTATTTGAACGGTTTGTCCGATTTCGATTATCCGTCCGGTTATTTGGTTTGCCATTAATTTTCTCCTCCAAAAATCTTTTTATCGGTTATAAGTTCTCTGTTTTCTTCCAAAAACCGGATAAATTCCTCACAATGATTAGTGAGAATAGGAATATCACGTTCTGGATTGAAAACGTATGTTTCTGTATAGGTATCTACCACAAAACCGCCTTTATTGAACTCTACAATGTTGTACTCAAATGTCCGTACATCCGAACCGTTCTTCATCAAAGCGTAAGGATAAACCAAATGTTGATGGTGGTCTTTGAACTTCCCTACGGTATAGCTTCCAGTTGTTTTGATGTCGTGGACGCTGGCCGGCATCAGCTCGTCAATCACCCCATAAACCAAAACATTGCCGTATGCGGTTGAAAGAATCGCTTCTACCCTTTGTTGGGTCAATGCTCCTTTGAAGTAACCGGCGAACTCTCGGCAAAGTGAGATTGGGAAAGTAAAAACACGATTATTATAGGTAACTCTCAAACCTATAACCTCGTTGGTCTGAACCTCATCGTAATACAAAGGTTTACCTGTTTCGTCACAAGCTCCTTCGCGTATTGCCTTATATACCTTTTCAACCTGCACCGTTTCGGATTTCCGATTTTCAACCATACAGTCAATAACCTCATTAAAGGCTGTTCCCTTGTCTGCCGCTTCGCTGTCGAATGGCCTGCGGTTAATCCGGTTGGAAAATCCAGTGTAAGCTGCCCCCTAAAACCAAGCGATTCTGCCCCCTTGTG
>CAZKOB010000129.1:0-10775 GCA_964554265.1 uncultured Bacteroides sp.
ACCTTGAAAATTTTTTCACAAGGCACTTTAAAACCATTTTCAAGGTGAACGAAATAATTTTTCAGTGTACTCTTTTTTCAGGCAAAGCACGCGACAATGTGAATAAATGTATCTTTTCGGGATGTAAATTATATTATTTTCACACTCTGAGTTCAAGGCCTGAAAACAGCCTCAGAATCGCGCAGATGGAACTTCGGCAAGGTTTGGCCGATTTTACGCGATTCTGCGGAGCTTGAATTTTTAACATTTCAGATTGTCAAGAAAAGTCCGTAAATTATGACAAGAAGATGCGAAGATGGTTCGTTTGTGTGACACGATGACAAAGCCAGGATGCAAAAGAACTTGCAAGATTACCGATCTTTTATAAGGCTTTCTTAAATCAAGCTCGTGTATATAATGAAAAACAGCCGGTGAATTTTTCGTGAAAATTATCCTGCGAAGTTTTTTTTCCGTAAGTTTGCTGTATGGAAAACGATATGATGAGGACTAAGAAAGGGAAAGGCAGAGCCTGCCTAAGACGGCTGTTGGCAGTGTTGGCCTTCGTGGCAGCCGTGCAACAGACGGCTCAGGCCCGTCAGGATGTGGATTCGGAAATACTGCACTATTGGGATTCGCTCCCTATAGAAGCGTATGTGGCGCAGGACAGGGTGGAGGAACTTATACCTCTGGTAATAGACGAGATGCCGGCTTTTGTTGAACTTTTGTCTAAAGAGAAATCGCCGCTTCTTGCCACCCGAACCTATGTGTCTGTCATGACACGTGCGGAAGATGCCGGAGCAGAACCTTTGTGGCACTGCCTGCGCGACATGGCGGAGGATTATTTCCATGGTGCAAATTCTGCATTTCGCAACGATGAAATTTATATTCCCATAGCCGAGGCTTTTGTGAAGAGCGCTTATGTGGGTGAGAGCGACAGTATAAGATACGCTTTTCAGATAGAGATGATGAAGAAGAACCGTGTCGGTACGGTGGCGACGGATATAGATCTGCGGATAGACGGTGTTTCGGATGAAGATACAGGAATGCCGGAGTATTGCAAGGCAGGGCGAAAGGTGCGCTTGAGCGAATTGTGCGCAGACTCGACTCTGGTGCTTTTCTATGACCCTATGTGCGAACATTGTCGGCAGCAGATCGTTGCTCTGATGGTGGAGGAATCCGGAAAGAATCTATGCAAGGATGGAAACGGCAGGGTGATTGCTGTCAATGTGGAACCGAAAAACAGGATGTCGAAAAGGAAAATACGGAATCTATGCAAGGAAGCGGGTACTTCCTGTGTGCCGGAAGGATGGGTGTTCGCGACAGACTACAAATGTGCCGTTATCAGGCAGCAGGCATATTATCTGCCCTTTGTTCCCCGGATTTATTTGTTGGGCAAGAATATGGAAGTATTGGATAAGGAACTTTAGTCGCAGTACGTGTCGTAGCGGAAGAATGAAAGGCATGAGGATGTTTTATACATCATGCCCAACGATAGATAAATGAAATCCGGAAAACGGAAGACCTCCTGCCGGGTGGCAGGAGGAATCTCCGTTTTCCGGATTTTATGGATAATTCAGTTCTCAGAGCGTCGGTTACTTGATGAGCTTGTCTGTAATGACATTGCCGTTGTCTGCGATATAGAGCCATTCACCGTTACTTCTGTACCATGCGGCAATCTCGCTGCTTCCGAACTTGCTTCCGGTATCGTGGCTTTCAAACGGCGCGTATGTGCCGGAGGCTACAGGGTATGCATAGAATCCCCAAGGTGTATTTTCATTCTTGGACATTGTCTCTGCATCATAGACAACGACATTGTTGATAGAGTTGTAACGGTAGAGACTGTAATTGCCTTCTGCGTTATAATCGATGTTCACCTGAGAATCAAGTAACTGCTTCCATGCTTCATTGAGTCTGTCGATGTAGAGTTGGCAGGTCATGCTGTGGATATATCCGTTGTCGTATGCCTGACCGATTTCTTCACAAACATCTTCGAATATCTTCTTGGCTTCAGCACTGTACTGTCCGAAATCGTCGCCAAGATCAAAGTTCATGGCAAGATCTTGATAGGTGTCCATCAATTCAAACAATGCATCGATGTCTGCACTTGTATAAGGGTCTACAAAGTGATCGGAAGTCTTGGCTTCGTCCTCTGTGATTAGAGTGACATCGAATTGGCGCCAGAAGGTACGGGCCCAGAAGTCACGAGCCCATGAAGAGTCCAGATTCATAGTAATAATTTTTATGTATGCAGTGTAAAAATGATATAAAAACGAAAAATATTCTTGTTCTATGCTTTTGTTCTACGGAGAATATTCCTGTTGTATGCTTTTGTTTCTACAAAAGGTATTTGCGGCATATCGCCTCATCCTGCTTCAGTTGTGAGCGGAGCTGGTCTATGCTTCCGAACCTGTGCTCTTCACGGATGAACCCTACAAAATCAATGTGAATGTGCTTGGAATAGATATCGCCGGAGAAGTCGAGAAGATGCACCTCTATTGTACGGTTGCTACCATTGGCGAGTGTGGGGCGGTGCCCGATATTCATCATGCCGGTATATGTCCTTCCGAAAATACCCTGTGCGCCTGCATGCTCTTTGTCAGGAAGCAATGTGGCATGCACAATGTATACACCATCTTGGGGTATGAGCTTATCTGCCGATTCAACCTGTATGTTGGCAGTCGGATAACCGATAGTGCGTCCTATGTGAAATCCACCGACCACAGTGCCTTCGATGAAATATTTATACCCGAGAAGTGCATTGGCAGAGAGGACATCTCCTTGTAGCAGGAATTTCCGGATGGCGGAAGAACTGATGGCTTGTTTTGTTTCTCCGGCGAGTTCTTCGGCTTTTACCACTTCTATTCCGGCTTCAATGCCATAGCGGACATAGTCGTTGAAACCTTCGTTCTTGTCGTGTCCGAAATGATGGTCGTAGCCAATGACAAGAACCTGCACATTGAGTATGTCGCGCAAGACGGTGGAAATAAAATCTTTGGCGCTCATAAGTGCGAGCTGGGGCGTGAAATCGAGTACGGCCGTCATGTCCGCCTTTGATTCGAACAAGAGGCGCTCCTTCTCTTCGGTTGTTGTAATCAGCATGGGATGGAAGCCGGGACGGACTATGGTGAGCGGATGGTTGGAGAAGGTGACGATAACGGATGCAAGATTGCGATGCCGGGCTTCTGTCGCAACTTTGTTTATCAGAAAATGGTGTCCGAGATGGACTCCGTCAAAAAAACCGATTGTCGCCACACAAGGTCTGCGCGCTGTATTTCTGCCTATAATCTTCATCCGGGTCTTATTTGTTGTAAAAACAAGAATATGGATGCAAAGTTACGGATTTTATCTGAAAAAAAGATAACACACGAATATAGCTGCAAGAATACCTGCAAAATCTGCTATCAGGCCGCATGTCACGGCATGGCGCGTATGTTTTATGCCTACGCTCCCGAAATATACGGCAAGAATATAGAATGTTGTGTCCGTGGAACCTTGAAATATGCAGCTGAGACGTCCTGCAAAACTGTCGGCACCGTAAGTGTTCATGGTGTCTACCATCAGCCCTCGCGCACCGCTTCCGCTGAGAGGTTTCATGATGGCCGTGGGCAGGGCTGCGACAAAGTCTGTGTCTCCTCCCAAGAAAGTCACGGCTGATTCTATTCCCCTGATGAGCAGGTCCATTCCTCCTGATGCGCGGAACACACCGATGGCTACGAGTATTGCCACGAGATAGGGAATGATGCGTATGGCTGTCCCGAAGCCTTCTTTTGCGCCTTCTATGAATGTTTCGTAGACATTGGTCTTCTTGCGTATGCCGGCAATGATGAACAGAAGGATGATGCCGAACAGGATGATGTTGGCGGACAAGGTGCTTGCCGTATTCATGCTTTCTTTATCCATCCGGCTGAATCCCCATACTACGGAAGAGACGAGGAGGCACAGAAAGCCCAATGTGCCAAGCAGGGTGGGCTGCAGAAGGTTGATCTTTTGATAGATACTTACCGCTATAATTCCGGCAAGAGTGGAACAGAAGGTGGCGATAAGCAATGGTATGAACACATCTGTCGGCTGTTCTGCTCCCATCTGTGCGCGGTATACCATGATGCTGACAGGAATTATGGTAAGTCCGGAGGTGTTGAGCACAAGAAACATAATCATCGAGTTGGACGCTGTGGCTTTCCTTGAGTTCAATGCTTGAAGCCCTTCCATGGCTTTCAGTCCGAGGGGAGTGGCGGCATTGTCAAGATTGAGCATGTTGGCGGCAAGGTTCATGAAAATGGAACCTGTCACAGGATCCCCTTTGGGTATGTCGGGGAACAGACGGGTAAATACAGGAGATAGTATGCGCGACATGGCTGCAACGATACCGCTTTTCTCGCCGATATTCATTATGCCCATCCAAAGAGAAAGAACACCTGTCAGACCAAGACTGATTTCAAATGCTGTCTTTGAACTGTCGAAAGTCGAGTTGATGATTTGAGGAAAGACATCCGTGTTTCCATATAGCAGGGCTTGCACTATGGCGCACACGGCTGCAATAAGAAAGAAGCCGATCCAAATGTAGTTCAGTACCATGTCTTGTGTTGAAAGTTGATGTTTGAGAAAGGACTGTGAAAAATTGAAGGCTGTCAGACACACCATCGCCCCTAACATGAAGAAATGCTGGCAGCCTTCAATTAATATTAAAGTTTATGGTTGTTAGTCTTTGATGTATTTAAGGACTTTGGATTCCATCTTCTTGAAAGATGAAGCGTCACTCTTTGTGGCAAGTGTCTTTCTTGCCTCTTCCAGCAACTTGCTTCGGCTTTCTATTTCTTCGTTTGTGAGCCAAGTCGGAGGTATGTGGCTTGCACGTTCAATGGCTATACTTAGTGCTGACCATGCCTCCAGACGTTCACGTTCTGCTTTTGTGATGTGCATGACTGAACCATGGCGAGGGGTGAAAGTGCCGAATGTCTTCGTGTCGCGAACATAGGTGAAGTTCTTCAAGTCAGAGGACTTACAGAACTGGTAGTGCCCTTCTGCATAGCAGTCGTACATCAGGACATACTCATCGCTGTTGATAAGCGGAAATACGCTTGAGCCTTCAACGGGGTATTGTCCGGGCTTCTGAAGGTGCTTGTATTCAACGGTATAAGGGCCGGTAAGCGATTTGCTGGTGGCGCGCATCACGCCCTGGCGAGTGCGGAAATTGCCTTTGGTGTTCATCACGCTTCGACCTTCATCTTTGAAGAACAGCACGTATTCTTCATTTCTCTTGTCGTAGACAATATCACCGTCGATACTTGCCGTACCGAAATCGAAGAGCAGTTTCGGCTCTGTAATGTCGGTGAAGTCTTCGTTCGCATAAGAATAGAAAAGCTTGAAATAAGGCTGGTTGAAGTTCGGATCGTCTGTCGGATATTCCCAGTCGTGACGTCCGATGCTGTAATAGATCATGTATTTCTTTTCTACAGGATCCCATATCGTTTGGGGCGCCCATACGGCATGAAGATTCTCTCTGTCGAATCCGGGAAGATTCGGAAAGCGTGTAGGGAAGTCTATGGCTGTATGTTGCCAATGCAGAAGGTCTGTGGATTTCATCAGAATAAGTCCGTCATTGCTTTGCCATCCCTCATCGCTGCGCATATCAGTCAGCACCATGTAGAAGGTTTTGCCGTCTTCGCTGCGCATGATGTGAGGGTCGCGGATGCTCTTCTTCAGAGAAATAGAGTCGGACGCTATTACCGGCCGGCCTTCGTTGAGCGACCGGTAGTCATAGCCGTCGTCGCTCAATGCATAACGTATCTGCTCGCCGTAAGGGCTGTTGTTCGAGAAGAAAGCAAAGAGATAGCTTGAATAGGGGGATTTCTGTGCCGCCACATGGTGTGGAGTTGCACATAGCAGTGCAATGGATGCTGCACCGAGAAATTGCTTTGTATTCATGGTTAGAAGTGATTAATTGAATTTTGTGTGCAAATGTACAGAAAAAGATGCATTATCTGAGTAAAATATCTGAAAAATCATGGATGTAAAAGCAAAAAGTGTCAAGGTGGAAATATGAGACATGCATTGATATGCAATAAGTTATGCTGCATTTGTTTAGTGCAATGGCGCATTCATAACGGAATGCATCACAATAATACTTGCTGTGGATATTTCTCGATACAATCTGGATTTGTCATCGTGTCACCCCAAATAATTCTCATCGCGTCTGCTTGTCATGAATTACACGCTTTTTTTTGACATTTCAGATTGTCAAAAAAAGCTTGGTTTTTATGATAAGTATATAGTGTGAAGGTGGGGGATAACCAAGCTGATTGATGAAGATATTAGGATTCATGAAATGACATCAAAGAAATCGCGCAAAACTTTTCGATGAGAATTTTTCTTGTGACATGATGACGGAGTCAGGATACAAAGACTTGCAGGATGTCCAACTTACTTTTATAGGACTTTCTTAAACCGAAACCACGTAATAAAATAACCATAAAAATACGCTTTCTCGCATCTCATGACAAGTCTCAGTTTCCGGACCTGTTTTGCTGTCGCGTCACATTTGAAGTCCATAATTTTGTGATTTGAACAGAGTTTCGATTCCCATACAAGCTGATCATTTTCTGTAGAATGTTGAAAAATCATTGTATTACAGCCTGTAAAAAATTAAAGTTGCCTCACTGAAAAGTCGTTTGCATATAGAAAACGCTTGATGTTCTTTTTGGGAGTCTTTTCAAATTCTTCCGTACGCGATTCGATAGCCGAAAGTATGGCAAATTTAGGAAGATGCTCATTGATACGGCGACGATACTGTTCAAGCGAAGAGTTGTACATTTCACGTGTCATGCCGTGTTGTCTGAGGGTGTCTTCCGATACGTAAACCAAAGCAGTCAACTTGTCACCTCTTTGTACGACAAGACATTCATCGACAAGAGTAAATGCCATAATTTTGTCCTCTATCTCTTCCGGATATATGTTCTGCCCATTGGCACCAAGAAGCATATTTTTCTTTCGTCCGCGGATAAATACATTGCCATCTGCATCCATTGTTGCGAGATCACCCGTATGTAACCATCCGTCTGCGTCGATTGCTTCACGAGTGGCCTCCTCGTTCTTGTAGTATCCGAGCATGACATTCATACCTCTGCAGATGATTTCTCCAGGGATATGTTCCGGATCGTTGCTCTGTATCCTGACTTCCATACGTTGTACCCCTTTGCCGCATGAACCTGCTATAAATTTGTTCCAGTCTTCATAACAGATGATAGGACCACATTCCGTCATGCCATAGCCGACTGTAAATGGAAATTTGATGCGCTTCAGAAATGCTTCCACTTCATCGTTGAATGGTGCTCCTCCCACTATAATCTCATAAAATTCTCCTCCGAATGCATTAATCAGTCGCTTGCGTATTGTGCGGTATACAAACTCACGCAAAACAGGCATTTTCAGGATGTGACGTATTTTGCGTTTCTGCAACATCGGGAATATTCTTCCTTTCACCACTTTCTCGATTATGAGCGGAACGGCGATGATGATTGCCGGACGCACCTTGTTGAGCGCTTCAAGTATGGTGTTAGGGCTTGGCACTTTGGTTAGAAAATGAATATGGCATCCGAGACACACTTCGTACATAAATTCAAACGAGAAACCGTACATGTGCGCCATTGGCAATAGAGACAATGTACGGCAGAAGAAATCTAAGCCGAGTCTTTCGTCTGCAAACAATACGTTTGACCATAATGCACGGTAGGGCAACATTACACCTTTTGATTTTCCTGTTGAGCCGGAAGTGTAGCTGAGCAAAGCCATGTCCTCCGGATTTTCAGCGGAGAAACTTATATCTTCCGGAGCAATTCCGTCCGGATATTCTTTTGCCAATACGCTTTCAGCTTCGGCAAAAGCAGAAGAAGCGGGTGATGTGCCCGGAAAAGACAAGAATGTGGCAATGTCTATCATACATTGCCGGTCTATGTTCTTTGATTTGCTGCATACGGACTTGCTGCATATGATCAGTTTGGCTTCCGAATGAGCAAAAATGTTGTCTATTTGTTCTCCGTTGAAATCATATAATATAGGGACCGCCACAGCACCATAGGTCAGTATTGAAAGAAAAGAGATGCCCCAACGGCTGCTGTTTCTGTCGCAGAGCGCAATTCTGTCACCTTTTTTCAGACCGGCAAGTTCAAATGCCTTGTGCATTCTCTTTATTTCTCTTGCCACCTCCTTATAGGTGTACGATTCATCTGTACCATAGTTTGTAAATGCATTCCGCTCCCATGCTTTTTTTATTGCTTTTTCTATCAGCTTGAGCAGTGAAGTTTCTGTTGTTATTTCTTGGTGCATAATTGCTCATTTTATGGTTATATGCGCACAAATATAGATAAAAGTATTAATACATTGCTATAAAAAGTGAAAAAATTGCATAGATGCTGGCCTTGTGTGCATCTTTGCTGATGTTTACGAATAATCATTTGGTTTTATCTCTTAATTTTTCGTAAGTTTGCAACGGCCTAAGAGTGTGATTCTTACTAATACTAAATATAAAAAAGATGAAGAGACTTTTACTTTTATTCGCTTCGGCTTTCATTGCCGGAACGGTCGTTGCTCAAGACAATAACAAGCTTGAGGGCATGAAGGACGTCAATGGAGTTCGTGACGTGACTCTTGACAGTCTTGCCAAGGCTAACCAAGTGCGTCCGGTTAGTGGGTCAAGCAGGAGGGGGGACAATCCGGTTCTTTTTCTTGTGGGCAATTCCACTATGCGGAATGGTACTCTCGGCAACGGCAACAACGGACAGTGGGGATGGGGATATTTTGCCCATGAGTTTTTTGATGAGAGCAAGATTACTGTCGAGAACCATGCTCTCGGCGGTACAAGTCCGCGTACATTCTACAATTTTCTTTGGAAGGATGTGTTGAAAGGCATAAGAAAAGGCGACTATGTCGTACTTGAACTTGGGCATAACGATAACGGTCCTCTTGATTCGGGGCGCGCGCGTGCAAGTTACAAAGGCAATGACGGCAAGTCTCCGCTTGCCGACGATTCTGTCATTGTGACGATTAAAGAGACCGGAGCCGTTGATACTGTCTATACATTCGGAGGGTATTTGCACCGTTTCATTGCTGACATACGTGAGGTTGGGGCTACTCCGATATTGTTTACGCTTACTCCCCGAAATGATTATGAGGCAGACGATACCACTAAGATTCAACGTAAGTTGACTACTTTCACTCCGTGGATAAAGGCTGTTGCGCAAGCCGAAAATGTGGCTTGTATCGATCTCAACGACATTTCTGCAAAGAAACTTGAGAGTTACGGACGGTGGAAAACCAATTATCATTTCTTCGGCGACAAGATTCATTCTTCTGAGTTTGGGGCAAGAATGAATGCTGCATCTGCAGCAGAAGGGATTGCTGCGAGCGACAATCTTCAGCTTGCAGGATTGAAGTCTTTCATTCTTCAAGACAAGATTGTGCCTAAGCGTTGTGATGCAAACCGTAAAGAAGGATTGCCTGTGGTTTTCCTCACCGGCGACTCCACGGTGAAGAATGAGGATAAGGATGAGAATGGCATGTGGGGCTGGGGTAGTCAGGCTTATACTGTTTTCGACGAGAAAAAGTGTACTGTCATCAATGCTGCTAAGGCCGGCAGGTCTACGCGCACTTACCTTGCAGAGAACCGATGGGATGAAGTTTATAATTCCATCAAACCGGGTGACTATGTGCTTATTCAGTTCGGCCACAACGATATTGGCGATATTGATAAGAAAAAAGAGCGTGGTGTGATTGCCACTGCCGATGATACATGTCATGTTTATAAGCTTGCATCGAACAACCAATATAAAGTGATCTATTCTTTTGGCTGGTATCTTAAGAAATTCATACAGGATGTGCGCGAGAAGGGTGGTACTCCTATCCTTGTGTCGCTGACTCCTCGCAACGAATGGCATAAGGGCAAGCCTGCAAATGGCGAGAAAGAGAATAAGGAATATGTGGAGCGCAGAAATGACAGCTACGGACGTTGGTATCGTCAGGTGGCGGAAGAGACAGGAGTTGTTTTCCTTGATCTTCATAACATTACGGCTGACGCCCTTGATAAGCTTGGCAAGGAGAAGGCCGCGCCGATGTTTAATCATGATCACACTCATACCTCTCTTGAAGGCGCGCGTTTGAATGCCCGAAGCGTAGCTAAGGGATTGAAGAAGATGAAGTCGCCTCTCAGCGAAATGCTGAAATAGCGCATCTGCCTTTTTTATGAAAAGTGGAAAGAGACAGTTTGCTGTTTCTTTTGTGATACAGCCAAGCCCCGGCATTATAGCTCGCGACTATAAATGCCGGGGCTTGGTCGGTTATAAGGTGTATATAGACAACAATCTGATGCAGATGAGACCGTACATTCACAGACTTCTTGTGGCATAACTTTTCTTGTCTGTTCCGTTTTTTTTTCTGATTTTGTCATCATGTCACCAAAAAAGAATCTCATCGTATCAGTTTGTCGTAAATTACGAGTTTTTTTTGATAATCTGAAATGTTAAAATTCAAGGATCGCAGAATCGCATAAAATCGACCAAACCTTACCGAAGTTCCATTTGCGCGATTGTAGGGCCATTTTCAGGCCTTGAACTTTAAATATAAAATAATATAATTTTCGTTTTCAAAAGATACATTTATTCACATTTGCGCATGCCTCGGCTGAAAAAAGAGTACGCTGGAAATAAAATTCGTTCACCTTGAAAATGGTTTTAAAGTGCCTTGTGAAAAAATTTTCAAGGTGAACGAAATTTATTTTCAAGGTGAACGAGTTTGAAAAAGTCCGT
>CAZKOB010000130.1:0-10700 GCA_964554265.1 uncultured Bacteroides sp.
CGCACAGACGGCACTTCGCTAAGGTTCGACCGATTTTACGCGATTCTGCGAGGCCTGGATTTTAACATTTCAGATTGTCAGAAAAACCACGTAATTTATGACATATAGATAGTGTGGGCCAGTATAGAGGCTCCGTATGTTATCCGTTTCGTTGCATTGAATATATACATGGAACCGGGGAGGATACTGAAAATTACAGAAATAAAAAATGAGCGTAGATAAAGTATTGGCTTTTGCACAAACCTGCATGACAATACAGATGACAGTTTCCGCAAAACAAGAAGGTCATGAGCATGATAATGCTCATGAAATGATATCAAAGAATAGCGAAACTCTTCGATGAGAAGTTTGGGATGACACGATGACGAAGTCAGGAAAAAGAATGTTCTCGCTGTCGAAGCCAAATGCTTCGGCCCTAATGCTGAGGCGATGAATTTAAGGTCGGAAAATTGGGAAACAGTAGTAAAGATATTTACTATCTATTGACTTGAGATAATCTCATAAAAACGAAAAAAGCCTTCCAATGCTATCTTACGATGCGTTTGGGAGGCTTATCGGTTTGGGGGTCTTACCGAATTGTTGATGTAGGGAATGTCTGGTGATTCATCCTTCCATGTTTTATGCATAACTCGTTTATTTGCAAAACTTTTCTACAACTGCAGCCACTCCGTCTTCTTCATTGCTCAGTGTTATGTAGTCGGCGGCATTCCGTACAGGCTCTTGTGCATTGGCCATAGCTACTCCCAATCCGGCAAATTCTATCATAGAGATATCGTTGTATCCGTCTCCACAAGCAATCATTTCCTCACGGTCCACTCCTATTTTCCCGATAAGGATTTTCAGACACTTCGCTTTATCAATGCCTTCGGGCACGAGTTCAAGAAAAAACGGTTCGGATCGGAATACTCCCATTTTGCCTTTCAGATGTTCCGCCATTTCAAGTTCAAGCCGATGTAGGGGTTCCGGATTTCCTACAATAAGACATTTGGGCAATTTGTATGTCACTTCATCAAGAAAATTTGGAACTTCTCTTACAGGCATCTTGTTGAGGAATGCCTCGTGTCGGACATATTCATCGTCAGCCTTTTCCGTGACGATATATTCATCGCAATATGACAGAATCTGAAATCCGTTTTCTTTTGCGCATCTGTAGAGATAAGGTTTGACTTTGTCATCAAGCACATTGGCATAAAGCAGTTCGCGGGTTGTCCAGTCTATTATTTCACCTCCGTTGTATGAAAGGATATAACCACCATATTCTGACATTTTCAGTTCTTCGGCTATAGGAGCGATGCCATAGGTCGGTCTGCCGGACGCAAGCACAAGGCATAAACCGTTCTTCTGCGCATTAATCAGTGTCTCCCTTGTATGGGCTGAAATAGTTTTGTCTTTCTTTGTCAGTGTGCCGTCAATGTCAAGCACCAATAGTTTGTATAGGCTCATAAAATGTTTTCTGTATTAAAATCAATGCAAATAAACAAAAAAAATCGAAGACTATAGGAGCATTTGGTGTTTTTGTTCTAATTTTGTCCATAATTATCCGGTTCATTCGATAGACATTTATATACCAATAAGAACAAGTTGATAAAATGAAAAAGAGCTTTATACTGCCTTTCCTGTTTTTTTGTGCGTTGTCAGTATATGCACAGCAGCAGTTCAAAGGGTCGTTTATTAATGAAGAATTGAAAATACGCATGAAGCTTAATCTTTACAATGATTCGATACCGGTACCGGGTCTGGAACTTGACAGTTGCTATGGTTTTGTTCAAGGCAACATCAATGGGACTTGGGCTATACTGAAAGTTATGGAAATAGATGGAGAGAGGGCAGAGGTGCGTGCTGTAAACGACAGGGGAAGTGATGCCCAGACTCTTGTGCTGACACTTACAGATAAAGGTCTGGAAGTGAAACAAGTGGATGACAATAATATAAAGGGTATTTCAGGCAGAAAGTATGTAAAGCTTCCCAAAATCCTCCAATTTAAAAGTGACAGATGAAAGAAGACATATTAGAGGTTCTCAACCAGAATCAGCGGGATGCTGTTGAATATTGCGAGGGGCCGTCATTGATTATAGCAGGGGCGGGATCGGGAAAGACGAGAGTGCTGACCCATAAGATAGCCTATTTGCTGGAGAACGGTTATGAGCCATGGACAATTCTTGCCCTTACCTTCACCAACAAGGCGGCCAATGAGATGAAGACGCGTATTTCAGCCCTTGTCGGAGATGAAAAGGCGCGTTACCTTTGGATGGGGACATTCCATTCCGTATTTCTGAGAATTTTGAGAGCAGAGTATGAGAGCATAGGGTTCTCCTCTAATTTTACGATTTACGATACGGCAGACAGCCGTAGCCTTGTAAAGTCCATAATAAAGGAACTCGGGCTTGACGAAAAGGTGTATAAACCGGCTTCTATACTTTCCCTGATATCCAATGTGAAGAATCAGCTGGTCAGTGCTGAAGAATACGCTGCCAATCCTGCCAATTATCAGAACGATGTGAGAGCAAAGATTCCGGCTTTGCGTGATATATATATAAGGTATAGCAACCGGTGCAGGCAGTCGGATGCAATGGATTTTGATGATATACTTGTCTATACTTACTCTTTATTCGATAAAAATCCGGATGTGTTGTGCAAGTATTCTGAGCGCTTCGGATATGTACTTGTAGACGAGTATCAGGATACCAACTATGCCCAGCACTGCATTGTCTGGCAGCTGACAAAAGAAAACCAGCGTGTGTGTGTGGTAGGCGATGATGCACAAAGCATATATTCGTTCCGTGGGGCAAATATCGATAATATTCTTACTTTCAAGGATATTTATTCCAATAGCAGGATGTTTAAGCTTGAGCGCAATTACCGTTCGACACAGACTATCGTTGCAGCGGCCAACAGTTTGATAAGTAAGAACAGCCGGCAGATAAGGAAGAATGTTTTTTCTGAAAACGAGTCGGGTGAGCGAATCAGTGTGACAGCCGCTTATTCGGATGTAGAGGAAGGGCAGGTTGTCGTGAGGAAAATTCAGAAGTTGCACCGTCAGGAAAACGGTGAATATTCTGATTTTGCCATTCTGTATCGTACAAATGCACAAAGCCGCATCTTCGAAGAAGAATTGCGGAAGAATGGGGTGCCGTACAGGATATATGGCGGACTTTCTTTTTATCAACGTAAGGAAATAAAGGATATTATAGCCTATTTCCGCTTGTCTGTCAATCCGAATGACGAAGAAGCTTTCAAGCGTGTCATTAATTATCCCGCTCGCGGAATCGGCAATACAACTCTCTCTAAAATTATATCCGTGGCAACAGAGCAGAATGTAAGTCTTTGGGATGTAATCAGCAAACCTCTTGACTACGGACTCTCCTTGTCGAAAGCGACAGCTGCGCGTGTCAGTGAATTTCGTGATCTTATCGCGAGGTTCGTAGATATGGCGCATACTTCGAAAGCTGACGAAGCCGGCCGTGCGATGATACAAAAGAGTGGAATTATTGCAGATGTGTATCAGGACCGTTCCCCGGAAAATCTTGGCCGGCAGGAAAATGTAGAGGAGTTGATGAATGGTTTGGACGACTTCTGTTCTTCAAGGCTTGAAGAAGGCAATACCAATGTCTCCATAAGTGATTATCTTTCAGAAGTGTCACTTCTTTCTGATGTCGATACTGATAAAGGTGAGGACAAGCACAAGGTGACTTTGATGACAATACATTCTGCCAAAGGATTGGAATTTCCGTCTGTTTTCGTTGTCGGTCTTGAAGAGAACCTCTTTCCAAGTGCTATGGCTGGTTCTTCTCAAAGGGAGATGGAGGAGGAGAGAAGGCTGTTTTATGTGGCACTTACACGGGCAGAACGTCATTGTTTCCTGACGTATGCAAAAAATCGTTTCCGGTATGGCAGAATGGAGTTCGGGACACCGAGCCGTTTTATCAGTGATATAGACCCACAATATCTTGCTGTAGAAGGCGGCAAGCGTTCTTATCCTGAAAAGGCTACTGATGAGGTGGAACTTCCTTGGAAACGTCGCAACACTCTCTTTGCCCGACAAGACGAACCTTGCAGGCAGGACAACTTTTCTTCTGGTCGTGTTGTAGACAGACCGAAGGCTACTGTTTCTGTACCGCCTTCATCTGGCATCCGGCCTCTTTCTCCTGTTTCTTCTGTCCGGACACGAAATGTACTCTCTACGCAGACAGGTAATGACCATGATTTTGCGGATATAAAGATCGGGGTACAGATCGAACATGAGCGTTTCGGTATCGGGAACATCGAGAAGGTAGAGGGCGTCGGTGATAACTGCAAGGCGACAGTGCTCTTTCAGAATGCAGGCCGGAAGCAGCTGCTTTTGAAGTTTGCCAGATTCAAAATTATCGGTTAGTCTTTATATATCAAAGAGAGAAAACTTCGGATGATGTTATGTATTGTTCCTTTCGTCTTGTATTGGACAGCAGATGACAAAATGAACTAATGGAGTCTGTATTCCACCTTTTTGTCTTTTTCCGGAACATATTGTCCGGATTTGTCTGTTAATAAGCAAAAAATTGAAAACAAGATAGATGAAATCACTTTTAGAAGAAAATATTCATCAGATTCCTTCTCCATGTTATGTCATGGAGGAGTCGTTGCTCCGTCGTAATCTTAGTTTGATAAAATCAGTGGCGGATAGTGCTGAGGTCGAGATCATACTTGCATTCAAAGCTTTTGCCCTTTGGAAATCGTTTCCAATATTCAGGGAATACATCAGCCATACGACAGCAAGTTCTGTCTATGAGGCGCGCCTTGCTCTTGAAGAGTTCGGCAGTCATGCGCACACCTACTCACCGGCTTATACTAAGGCAGACTTTCCGGAAATAATGAAATGCAGTAGCCATATTACATTCAATTCCATAAGCCAATATGCCGGATTTTATCCTTCCGTTTTAGCTCATAATACATCTTGCTCAGCAGGGCAAGATGCGTCTCTTCCGATTTCATGCGGACTGCGCGTGAATCCTGAATATTCAGAAATAGAAACAGAACTGTACAATCCGTGTGCTCCGGGTAGTCGTTTTGGTGTATTGGCATCAGCTCTGTCTGACACTTTGCCTGAAGGTATAGAAGGCTTCCATATCCATTGCCATTGTGAGAGCGGAGCCGACACCTTTTGCCGAACACTTGCTCATATTGAAAAAAAGTTTGCCAAATGGTTCTCGCAGTTGAAATGGATTAATTTCGGAGGCGGACACTTGATGACGCGAAAGGATTATGATGTACTGCTTCTTGTAAAGACGTTAAAGGATTTTCATTTGCGCTATCCTTGGCTGCATGTGATACTCGAACCCGGTTCGGCTTTCGCATGGCAGACGGGTACTCTTGTTGCTTCCATTGTAGATATAGTGGAAAACTACGGAGTCAAAACAGCCATTGTGGATGTAAGTTTTACCTGCCACATGCCCGATTGTCTTGAGATGCCGTATAAACCAATGATTCGTGGAGCTGTTACATTGGAGGATGATTCTTTGGAAATGGCGCGCAGCGGAGAGAAGCATATATATCGGATTGGAGGTAATAGCTGCTTAAGCGGCGATTTTATGGGCCTATGGTGTTTTGATCATGAACTTGTGGTTGGTGAGAATATTATCTTTGAAGATATGATTCACTATACGACTGTCAAAACTTGCATGTTCAATGGTATTTCTCATCCTTCAATAGGTTTGCTGCATACGGACGGTACTTTTGAACTTTTCCGTGAATATACTTATGAAGACTATCGGAATAGGATGGATTGACAGTTTATACGCGAGTTCAGTTTAAGAAAGTCCTGTAAAAAGTCAAGTAATCTGTTCAGGTTACATCAGAGTACGCAATGACAAAGTCCGGACAAGCAATGTAAAATCAGTTGTTTTTTTGCAGATGGATTCACAGACAAGAGGAGTCTGTGGATACACCTGCAAAGGCAACTGTCTTTCTTATGAGCGTTTCTTCTTTCTTTTTGACACTAAATCCACCCATAGCAAACGAAACATTATTAACATAATTAAGATTCGTTTGCACTTACCCTATTGCCGGATTTTTGAAGATTTATTGACAAGTGATTGATAATCAATAAAATGCTATTTCAGCAAAACCATGTGGTTTTAGGTACAAAAAGTACAGGTAAGGATAAAAATAGGATATGTTGATAATCAGCAAGTTATAAAATTGTTGGCCGAAGATTCCTGTTTTTCGCCACCGGAATCCGGCTTTGTTTTTCGTGACATTGAAAATCTGATTTCAATATTTTTAAGAAATCAATTTGAATCAATATCAAATTTCAGCCCGAAAAACGGACCTTTTTGAATTTGTTCACCTTGAAAATAAATTTCGTTCACCTTGAAAATTTTTTTACAAGGCACTTTAAAACCATTTTCAAGGTGAACGAAATTTATTTCCAGCGTACTCTTTTTTCGGATGAAGCACGTGTGAATGTGAATAAATGTATCTTTTTAGGATACGAATTGTATTATTTTTACATCTGGGATTCAAGGCCTGAAAACAGCCTCAGAATCGCACAAACGGAACTTCGGCAAGGTCCGGACGATTTTATGCGATTCTGCGAGGCCTTGATTTTAACATTTCAGATTGTCAGAAAAAGCCCGTAATTTATGACAAGGCAGATGGTGTGAGGGTGGGGATGACCCGGCCGGTTCATGAGGACGCCGATCTTGTTGCAGCGTGACAGCCGGACCGGTAAACAAGGTATATATCTCCATATTTGATCAGATATATTGCAAGTTATGGTGTCCATTGAAATATTGCACTGATTATCAGTATAGTGAGACTTCTTCTGTTCGGATTTCATCGACATCCGTCGTCGTAGAAGCTTTCCTTGTTACAATCACTGGCCTCTAAACACCAATTTAGGGAATGATGATATTCGCTGAAGCTATCGAATACCAATGGATTGTTTGGTGTAAATCCTGATTCCGAATCAAAATCAATTTGTAGTTATACTTCAATCTTCATATCTGCAGAGCCTTTATTTTCTTCAGTTTTGCTTGGGTGCTTTTTTCTTGTCGTTATAAAATAGTTGTAATATTCTTCCGGTTTAACGTTTGGAAATACTTCATAAAACAAGCTTCCGGCTTCCTCCGGACATTGTTCACATGATATTTTCAGATGTTCCAGAAACTTTTCATATTGCTCGTTCTGATAATATAGGAATGCGATATAGGCATGGGCGGTCATATGCATTGGATTCTTTGTTTCTTTAAGAGCAGCCTTGAACATGAGCATTGCAATGTCATCTTTGCCAATCAACATAAATCTGGTACCTATATATAGGTATGTATGAACGATATTGTCCGTCACGCACACGGCTTCGGAAAAGTTTTTCAGGCATTCCTCCGTCTTTCCGGTAGATAGCTGTATGCTTCCTTTTTGCAAGAGAAAGTTCGCGTTGTGAGGAGCGATGGCAAGAGCCCTGTCTATCGCATACTCCGCTTCCTTATAGAATTTCCCTGTCATATACGCATCTGATATTTCAAACCAAATGAAAGCGTCATCTTCTGTTTCAAATTCGGCATCCTTTTTTTCTTGTTGTTTCTGTGCTCCTTTGATATATCGATACCCTTCTTTATCTTTTTCTGCGAGAATATAACATAGTCCGAGATACAAGTATTGTTGGTGATCATTGGTTCTGTCCACATACTTTTGCAACAGAGGCAATGCACTGTCCGTGTCCTTCAGACTGTAGTAGCCGTGTGCTTTGGCCAAAAGGGCGGCATTGTCGTCAGGATTGATTGCCAGTGCAAAGTCCGCCGAATTTATGGCATCTTCAAATTTTCCGTTCATACTCTGTGCCATAGCAAGCATCACCCATCCCAGCTCCATATAAGGGTCTGATTCAAGCAATAGTGTATAGACACGTTCCATGTGGCCTGTCATGTTTTCATTACGGCAGATATCTGCAATGGATATGTCATATTCGTTGTCGCTGAGAGGAGAAAAGCGTTCAATGTATTTGTCGATCCATTTACCCAAAATGTCCTTGTCCTTTGTTTCTGACAACTCAGCAAAGGACGTAATGACATGAAGATAATCATCTTTTATCAAGTTCCTCGAAATCTCGCATCTATATACATTGCTTATTTCTTTTTCTTCTATTTCAAGCCATTTCTGAAAGAGTTTGTCCGCCTTGTTCGTGTCATTGTCAATGGCATATGCCAATTGCGCACGGATATACAGTATATCGTTGCTGTTGCAATCTGTTATTTCATTGATGACCTTTCTTGCTTCATAAAAATTGTGATTGTATACAAGTATGCCGGCTTTCATTATTTTAAGTTGATCGTTATCCTTGTGTATGGATAATCCCTTATTGATAACCCGTATAGCATCATCCGGCTGGTCGTTTGCCAAATAATAGTCGGATATGTCATTCAAGTCTTCAATATCGAGATAATACGGATGTCCGGATTTCTCTGAAAATTCGTAACTTGCCAGCATGTCCTGAAACTGCTGTGACTTGAATTTTTTATTCATAAAATGTAGTGTTAGATTATCAGGTTCTGAGGTTGTAAGGAAAACATTGTTTCTGTTGGTAAAATCCGGTGACCTGATAACCAAAAGACCTTACAACCTCATTACCTTGATTTATTTGAATATTTTTGCCCAGTTGTCACGCAATCCGACTGTACGGTTGAAGACAAGCTTTTCCGGGGTCGAATCCTTGTCCGGTGTGAAATATCCTATGCGTTGGAACTGCAGATGGTCGAGAGGTTTGAACTCTGTCAGATATTTTTCCACATAGCAGTTTGTGCGTATTTCCAATGAATTAGGATTCAGAAGCTCTCTGAAGTCACGTTCATCGGCACTTGGATTCTCCACCATGAAAAGGCGGTCGTAGAGGCGCACTTCGGCCGGCAGACAATGATTACAGCTGAGCCAATGCAGGGTAGCCTTCACTTTGCGGTTTGCATCAGGCATGCCGCTCTTCGTGTTCTCATCATACTCACAGTATATCTCCTCTATTTCCCCTGTGTTGTCATTCTTCTTGAAGCCGGTACATTTCACAATGTAGGCATTTTTAAGTCTCACCTCTTTTCCTACGCTTAGACGGAAGAATTTCTTTGGAGCATCTTCCATGAAATCCTCTCTTTCAATCCAAAGTTCGTGGCTGAACTCTATCGTATGAGTTTTGCTTTCCGGGTCTTCAGGATTGTCGGTAGCCTCAAGAATCTCTATCTTATCTGCCGGATAATTGGTGATGATCAGTTTTACCGGATTGATGACAGCGCTCACGCGTGTAGCTTTTGTATTGAGATCCTCTCTTACGGCCGCTTCAAGCATGGCGAAGTCATTGAGGGCTTCATACTTCGTGTATCCTATCATTTTGATGAACTTGCGTATAGATTCCGGGCTGTATCCACGACGACGGAATCCGCATAGAGTCGGCATGCGTGGGTCGTCCCATCCGTTGACAAGCCCTTCTTTTACGAGAGCCAGCAACTTGCGTTTGCTCATTACTGTATAAGTAAGGTTCAGCCTGTTAAATTCGATCTGCCGTGGGCGGTTGTCGTCCAAGTCCTTCCCTTCCTTAAGTTCATCGATAAAGAAATTGTAAAGAGGGCGATGGACTTCAAATTCAAGTGTACATATAGAATGTGTGACACCCTCGAAATAGTCGCTCTGTCCATGTGCAAAGTCATACATGGGATAAGCTTGCCATTTTGTTCCCGTCCTATGATGAGGTGTTTTAATGATGCGGTATATGATAGGATCGCGGAAGTGCATGTTCGGGCTTGCCATGTCAATCTTGGCGCGCAGCACCATTGAACCTTCTTCAAATTCGCCTTTGTTCATTCTCTCAAAGAGATCTATACTCTCTTCCACAGGACGGTTGCGGAACGGGCTTTCCGTACCGGGCTGCTGCGGAGTGCCTTTCTGCTGTTCTATCGTCTCTTTCGATTGTTCGTCAATATAGGCTTTTCCTTCCTTGATAAGCTGAATGGCAAAATCCCATAACTGCTGGAAATAGTCGGAAGCATAGTATATGTTTCCCCATTTGAATCCCAGCCACTTGATATCTTCCGTTATGGCATCGACATATTCTGTGTCCTCTTTCGACGGGTTTGTGTCATCAAATCTCAAATTACATACACCATTATGTTTTGCCGCGATTCCGAAATCAATACAGATGGCCTTTGCGTGTCCGATATGCAGATATCCGTTCGGTTCCGGCGGAAAACGAGTTTGGATGCGTCCTCCATTTTTGCCGTTTTCTATATCTTTCTTTACAGCTTCTTCAACAAAGTTGAGAGGCTCATACTTTGCGTCTTCAACCTTTTCAATATCCATAATTGTTGTCTTTTTGTTCGTTTTGATTTTTTAGAGGGCAAAAATACTACAAAAAAGTGATATATAGAAAATATAGCATAACAGAATTGCTGAGAAAGTTGAGTGTTGTAGAGTCTGTGAATACACCAGCAAAAGCAGCAGATTATTTTAGTGATATTTCTTCTTTCTTTTTGACACAAATCCCATCCATAGCAAACGGAATCTTATTAACATAATTAAGGTTCATTCACATCTTACCAATCGTTGAATTTCTGAAAATTTATCGATAAACGATTGATAATCAGTAAAATACTATTTTAGCAAAACAGTGCAGCTTTTGGTACAAGAAGCATAGGTTGTGACAAAAATAGGATGTATTGATAATCAGTGAGTTATAAAATTACTTGCCC
>CAZKOB010000131.1:0-10519 GCA_964554265.1 uncultured Bacteroides sp.
TGATTACTAAATAATTGAGTAATTTAATAGGAAACTCATAAAAGTTCTGATAATGCGATAAATCAGGAATTTCGGATTTATGCCATGCGTTCAAAAATCTTATGTTCCAGACACGGCATACAAGAGTTGCAGGCATCGGCAATACCAAAGGCTCTCAGCGGTCAATGAACCTGCTTTTTGCCATCAGGGATATTCAGGAACGTACAGGGCGGGATTTGGGCGCGACCTTCCTGTCGGGTACGGTTGTCGTGAACGCACTTACCGAACTGTATGTGATGTTCAAGTATCTGCGTCCCCGTGAGCTGAAACGGCAGTGCATTTCCTGTTTTGACGCATGGGCTGCGATTTATACTCTCAAATGTGCCGACTATGAGCTGAACGTGACCGGATCCATCAAGCGCAAAGAGCGTTTCCGTTCCTACATCAAAGTGCCGGAACTTGCCATGTTCTTGCGTGAGATTACCGATTACAGAACAGCGGACATGATAAACCTCGATGTGCCGGAGAAAAATGTTCGTTTTCTAACCTTGAAGCCGACATGTGAGCAGGAGGATATGATTAAGCGTCTTGTCGCCTTTGCCAATACAGGCGAATGGTCAGACCTCGGACTTGACAGCGTTGCCCCTGAAAATCTGGACAAGGCAAAGATGCTTGTTGCGACCAACGTATCAAGAAAGATGTCGCTTGACATGAGGCTGCTGGATGAACAATTCAGTGATGATGCCGAAAACAAGGCTTCGGTATGCGCACGTACCATCCATGACTATTATGTACGCTCGCAAGCCAATCTCGGAACACAGTTCGTATTCTCTGACCTGTCTACATACAAGCCCGACCAGTGGAACATCTACAGTGATATAAAGGATAAACTTGTGGCACTGGGTATTCCGGCTAATGAAATTCAGTTTATTCAGACTGCTACCACAGAAAGAGCAAGAAAGAGGTTGTTTGCCGATATGAACAGCGGTAAGGTGCGCGTATTGTTCGGTTCAACTACGATGTTGGGCACAGGTGTGAACGCACAGGAAAGAGCGGTTGCGGTGCATCATCTGGAAGTGCCCTGAGGACCTGCCGATATGGAACAGCGTGACGGTCGTGCTGTCCGCAAAGGTAACACTGTCAAACTTTGGGGCAACAATACGGTGGATGTGGTTATCTACGGTACAGAAAAGACCCTTGACGCTTACAAGTTCAACCTGTTGAAGAACAAGCAGATGTTCATCAATCAGATAAACAACGGCACGATAGCGGTGCGCCGTATTGACGAAGACAGCATGGACGAGAACAACGGCATGAACTTCGCGGAATTTGTCGCCATCCTGTCGGGAAACACCGACCTGTTGAACAAGGCAAAACTTGACAACAGGATTATGCAGCTGGAAAAGGAACGTGCCATATTCAAGAAAGAGCGCATCCGTGCAGAACGCTCAATCATTGCCAACCGTGAGGCCATACAAAAAGCGCAGCTCACAAAAAGCCGGATGGAAAAAGACCTTGAGCATGTGACAGCTTACGGAAAAGATGCCTTTATTTCCCTGCTTTCCGATGTTGATCCTACAACTGACGGAATAGGACGTGAACTTCAGCGCATAGCGAAAACCTACCGCTCATCCGCATTTACCAACATAGGCAGTTATATGGGGTTGGGGCTGGTTGTGAAAAGCGAGTTTACGATGCTGGGGGCTTTCGACCACAATTCTTTCTATGTGGAGGGATTGGACGGATTGAAATACCGTTTTGGCATATCTGGCGCACTTCCGTTAAGTTTTGAGGAAAAGGCGCAGTACCCACGGCTCACCTTGCAAAAACTTCCGTCTCTTATCGAGGGACAGTGCAAGCAGATAGCACAACTTGAAAAAGAGTTGCCGTGCGGTGCTTCATGAAATCACCGCACGGCAATGGAGCAAAAGCGAGGAACTCGCATCGCTCAAGCAGGAACGTGAAGCCTTGCAGCACAGGATTGACGAGGAACTGAAGAAAGCGGAGCAATCACAAACGGAAATCTCCGCTTCAGAACAGGCAGCGTAATTCATAGATATATTTAACCGTTTTCCCACTGTCGGGCTGAGAAGTCTGGCAGTGGGATTTTATATTTGACAGGTATCTCGTAATATGAAAAAGAATTCCTTGTAAGGGAAACTCTTTCCGACTGGGTGCCCAGCCCCTAAAATCGTTGCTTGCGCACTCGAAGTGTTTCTTTATATGGAAACTACCTGTTTTATATTTTGCCTGTAAGAAGGCGATAGACTTCCTTTTTTAGAACAGTTACCCTTTGATGTTTTCAAAGGTATCAGAGAGCAGCAACGGTTCTGACAAGTTCGATTCTCATGCCGAGAGCGTCTATTATACGATAGAACATGCTGACACTGGGAATAACCCCGCCATTCTCAATACGGGAGATATAGGACTTTGTCACATTGATTTTCTCTGCCAGCTGAGACTGGGTCATCTTGACTTCCTTTCTGGCATCATGGAGTATCTGACCGGTATAGAATGCCCGTGCGTCGTCAAGAGCCTGTTCCCTTTCAGGAGTGCCTGATTTGCCAAATTTGGCATCAAGCACAAGGTCATAATTCCTTATCTGATGATCGTTTGTCTGCATAATATTCATTTTTTATTTTTATCGCTTTTTCTATTTCATTCTCCGGTGTCTTCTGCGTCTTTTTCTGAAAGCCATTGAAGAGCACTACAATCTTGTCTTCATCGAAGATAAAGAACACCCGGTAGATATTGCCATTATACTTTGTCCTCAGTTCAAAAACACCTTCTTTGATGTGTTTTACAAACTTGGTGGAAAGCCTATCCTGGGTTTTCAGCAGCATCAGGCCGTATTGGACTTTGTCCTGTGTCCTCTCGTCAAGCTCAGACATGAACCGCTCGAAGTATCCACCGTATGTGGTTATCATTCTTTCCATGCTGCAAAGTTAGCAAAAAGTTTTAATATATGAAAACTTTTAGAGGCATTTTGTTCGTTTGCCATGTGTTTTTCCCCTTTTATCCCATTCTAACAGTTGATTTATCCATTTGTAATTGAAATACTTCCGGATGAAAACGGACCTTGTGGATTATTGTCAGCGCGAAGGTAAGGCTTCGATTCATTGATGCCAATTCCGGGTCTTGCAGATGGCTGCTGAAAAATCTTCCTTGCCGGGCAAGAGTATTTTTCGTTGCCAAACTTGTCCTCCTTTCTCTCGCTTCCTTGTATTTGCCCTGAAATAAATCCCGCGAGGTCTCGTAAAAGGCCGAAAGTAAGGGAAAAAGTTGAACTAAAAGAATATTATCATGCCAAACTGGTGTACTACTTCCTACACGTTTGTAGGAGAAGAAAAGGAGTTAAAAGAACTCCATGACCTGATGAAAGGTCTTGAATGCAAAAGTGAGCCTCCAGTAAGAAACGGCTTCGGAACCGCTTGGCTCGGTTGCCTTGTAGAAGCATTAGGTAAAAAATGGGAGGATGTATGGTGCCGTGGTGACTGGGACAACCTTGAACTTTCAGGCGATATGCTGAAATTCACGACAGAGACAGCCTGGAGTGCCGCAGATGAAGTTATGTCTTTAATCTGTGAAAAATATCCCTCTCTCGGATATTATTACTATACCGAAGAACCCGGAATGTGCATATACCAGACAAATGACGACACGGAAAGCTATTATCCTTACAGATATTGTATCGACCTTTGCACTTCTGATGGAATGTGTTGCAGTGAATATTTCTTGAATATTGATGATGCTGTAGAATGGATTGGAGAGCAGGTAAACCGGGCTTTCAGTTCGGAGGAAGATGTAAACCGATATTTTGAGGAGTTGGGAAAGACAAACGAGAATGTTTTTTGCTATTTCCACGAAATTGAAATTGTTGATTAAAAAACAAAAAAGGATATGGAATATGAAAATTATCTTTTTAACGGTGAAACATACCGTTGCCGTATCATACAGGATAATGAGGGCACGGAACTTATCGTTGGAAGCACCTCTTTTCTTAACGCTCTACATCCTGGGGAATTTGGAGATGAGAACGATGGATTTGCCAATAAGGAGGCAGAAATAATTGACGAGGAAATCTTCTTTTACACAGATGATGCAGATTTGTTGCTCAATGACAGGCAACTGGTTGAAAGGTTGAAAGTAACCGTTCCTGAATGTTTTGAATGATGGTTCTGACAATGAGAGTATGGAGGTCGTTAAGGCTTCCATACTCCTTGCCCAATGACCACCTTTTATAAATTCCATTCCCTTTTTTATTCTTCCAAGGCACTACCGTCTTCCCTATTTGGAAATGGCATGAAATCAGTTTCTCCGGATCTTTTCCCTGTCGGTCAGACATCCGAAGAAAAGGCAGGACGGAGACATGCCGGAGATTACGGTACAAGTATCGCAATCCATGCCAAGTCTCCCTGTTGTCCTTCCTGCTGATTTATGTTGTAATATCCGTGAAGACGATTGCCGTTTATAGCTTGTTTTACGCCCGTTGAGAAAAATTCTCCTTTTATATATTCCAGTCCATTCCCTTAATATTATTCTATCACGAGGTCTTGTCCTGCTCCTTGCCGAACCGTTTGGTTTTACTGATGCAAAGTTCTGTCATCGCTGCTTAATCCAACAGTTTGAAGTGCATTTCCGGAAAATTCTTCCTCTTTCAGAGAGTAATTTACCGGAAAAACCGTTGTATAAAGCCGGTTGGCGATGACTGTGTGGGGCATCATAAAACCCAAAACGGTTCCGGCAAAAGGAACCGAAGAAAGGGGAAAATAAACATTTACAACATTAACCCTCTAAAATCAAAGAATTTATGGCAACAAACGCTAATCAGTCAGCAAACGCAGTGAACAATGCAATGGTAGCACTGGCAAACATTCAGCCGAGCACCTTCAACCCTCGCAAGCATTTTGACGAGGACGGCATCAATGAACTTGCAGACAGCATCCGTCAGCAAGGGGTACTCCAACCCATCAATATACGTCCCATTCCCGACACCGACCGTTACGAGATTGTTTTCGGAGAACGGAGATACCGTGCTGCCCTTGCCGCAGGACTCGAGGAAATTCCTGCTATCATATCGTCATATACCGATGAAGAAGCAGAAGAAATCGCCATTACGGAGAACCTTCAGCGAAAAGATGTCACCCCTATGGAAGAAGCGGACGCATACCAACGGCTTATGGACAGCGGACGGCATGATGTCAAGTCGCTTGCACTCCTTTTCGGGAAAAGCGAGAGTTATATCCGCTCACGTCTCAAATTCACAACCCTTATTCCGGAAATAGCCGAACTCATGGCAGACGATACCATATCCATCGCGGTAGCCAACGAGATATGCCGATACAGCGAGGAAATTCAGCGTGAGGTGTACGAAAAGCACCTCAAGAGCGAGAACAGCTATAATTCATGGCGAGGGAAGAAAGCCGCAGATGTGGCAAATGCCATTCAGCGGGACTTCACCAATGACCTTGAACACTACGACTTTGACAAGTCTGTTTGCGCCCTTTGCCCTCAAAACACCAATCATCTGCTTCTCTTCAGTGACGGAGGTTACGGCAAGTGTACCAACCGCTGTTGCCTTGCGGAGAAGATTGCGTCCCACATGGTAGATAGCATAATCACCGCCGTCACGGAACGGCCTTACATTGAAATATGCAAAGACCGCTACAGCACGAACACCACCGTTGTCGGGCGACTTGTGGAAATGGGCTATGAGGTGGAGGAACACGACTATACAAGCCGTATGCCCCAAGAACCCCGGACACCGTCTGCCGAGGATTACGATACTTCGGAAGAATATGAAGCCGACTATGAACGCTACAAGGCAGAGGTCGAGGACTATCAAGCCAAAATTGCCAATCTTGACAGCAAGCGTGAGAGTGGAGAGATTACCCTATGTATCAAGATAGGTGCTACAAGCACAAGCCTGTGTTATGTGGATAATACCACAAAGGCAACCATCGGAGGGACTTCTGCCGACAAGGTTCTTACTCCATTGGCGAAACTTGAAAAGCAGGATGAGCGCAACAAGGAGATTGCGGCTGAAAAGGCTATTGCCGATACCAAGAAGCAGATTTTGGAGGTGGATATGACCGGCACCAAGTTTTCTGCCGAAGAAGAAAAGATGTTGCATTTCTTCATGCTGTCCGCTTTGCGCAAGGAGCATTATGTAGCGGTCGGCATGCCCGAAGACCATAGGGGCTACCTCATGGAAGAAGACAAGCTGATGATTGTTTCCAACCTTACAGCCAAGACAAAGGCTATCATTCGCAGGGACTTTCTAATTGAGAACTTCAAGAACGCATACCGTGGCAATGTGACAGCCGACTTGTTACGGGACTTCGCCAAGAAGCACATGCCTGAAGAACTCGCCACGATAGAGAACAACCATAACGAGACCTACGACAAGCGGCATCAGCGTATCGAGGAGAAGAAAGCCATACTGATGATGCAGGAAAAGAAAGCCGGGGAGGTGTCCCAATCATCCGAAGAGACACAACCGGAAGAGCCGCGGGAGGAAGTTGAAGCTGCATAAGGCATTGTATCGGGTGGTTGATTGCCACCCGATACAAACGACAAGACTGCAGGATGTATTAGATGTGGTTAATGTAAGCGATGGGGGCATCATGTGGTGTCCCTATCGCTTTCTTTGACAGTCCCGAATATTCCCATTTATAAGGGATAGGACTGTTGCACTTCGTGCCGGGATACCGTTTTTAGGTTGGAATTCCCTGTTATATCCATTTTACTGCGATTGAATCTCCCTTTTTATGAGTGCCGTCATCTCGGAGTCTCCACGACCTCGCGGGATTATTGTCAGCGCGAAGGTAAGGCTTCGTTCCGGCTCTGCCAAGTCCGGGCCAATGGTGACTGCAGGGAAATCTTCCTTGTCGCGGCAAGTGTATTTCCCTCACGTCAGACTTGCCGATGGTCTCTCGCTCCCTTTATGTTGCCCTGAAATAATCCCCGGTGAGGTCCTGCAAAAGACCTGAATACAGGGGAAAGTAAAACTTAAAAACATTGAGTATGAACGACATGTACAAAAAGAAACAGGAGCATGCAAAAACAATGCTTGAATTTTTTAACCTCCACGGACGGCATATACCGTTTGTCTAAAACCGCATGGATATGGAACAGAGATTTTATCTGCTTACGACACTTATTGAAATGCAGGACAGCGTTTCGGACGGACACGCCCTGTATGCTTCACTTGACGATGCCATGAAAGCATTTGAGCAGGAAATAGCCGATTGTCAGGAAAATTTCATTGTGCGATACGGCAGCGCACTGATTGACTTGCCTCGCTGCAAGGAATGGAGAACGGAAGACGGCTACGGCTATACGGTGACAATTGAAGAAATCGTACCGCTATGAGACAACCGACCAACAACTACATCAAAAGACTGATTGGACGCATCACCGCGTCCGGTCAGTCAAATAACGACAGCTTCACATACTACAGGCATCTTGTGGAACTGCAGAGCGGCACAAACGGTTACGTTTCAGTGACATTGTATAAAACCGAGAACCGATATGACGGAGAGCTTGCGGATTTCAGTTTCGACTTCTGGACGCTTGAACTGCATTTTGTCAGCACGGTAGGCAAGGCTTTGACGGAAAGCATTATCCATGCGTTCAACAATTTATACGCACCCCGAAAAATCCGCATTTCATACGATGAATACGAATATGAGGACGAGGACACGACCTATGAATATGACGAGACGGACGAGGACAAGCCGCCGGTAAAATAACTCAACAAATAAAAACAATAAACAAAAGGATTATGACATTCGATTACAACAAGGAAGACAAGACACCCATGTCATTGGTGCTTGAGAACGGTATTACAGTCGAGGGCGAGTTTATCGGCCTCAGAATAGCCGTGGAGACCCTGCCAAAAGGGAGGCAATGGTATCAGATACGCCACTGTGACGATGACGGCTCAGAACCTGCATCCCTGAAAAGAGGGTGCGTAGCGGTAAACTTTTTCGGCACATTCGTATGTGCCCCGATAGCCGGAATGAATGACGGTGACGAACTGGAGATAAGAGAATGGGGCTTTGACGAATGACCGCTCCACAGACAACTTAAAATCAAGAATCTATGAACATCAAGAATTTTGCAACATTCGGGCTGTTTGTCGAAGGCAATATGATAGACAGCGGAAGCATGCACGCCATGGAGAACGAGGCGACACGGAGAATCCTAAGCGGACAGTCAGAAGCCGCGCACATATCCGTCTTTGGTTTCGACGGTGACAAGGTTATAGAAAAAAACGCCTGTCCTATCCCTCCGCAGGAACAGTAACGACATCATCATCGCCAATATGCTGCTGCCCGACAGCTCCGGTGATGACAAGAGAAACCGCACCTTGATTGAGATAAAGGATATTGTTGATGAAATCATGGAGTGCGACAGCTTGGTTGACCGTACCGAATTTGACACGGTACGGTGCAACATCGGCGGCGGCCTGCTCTGGCTCTGCGACCTTGAGAAGCTACAGCGGCATTTCGACATCAAAAGCGTTATCGCCGAGGGTGACAACATCGCCATATTGATACGGTCATATTCGTTTTCCTGTTAATGCCAACCGGGGGTGTCGATGTGTGGCATTCCCGGTTTTCCATATATTCAAGTCCGGTTTCTCACAGTGTCTGTTTCCCTGTTGTAAAAGCTCCCATATCCACTTGTACCGCAACAAAATCCATTTATAGTTGTCTGCATCCGCAACGACCTGTCCGGGCTTATTCCGCCGCAAAGTTAACACCCCGGCTCCCATTACCGCAATACACCCAGTCGTCGGACCTGCGGACAATCTTCCTCTCATATCTTCGAGCGTATTCTCCTTGTCCGGTATTGCCGGAATTTTCGCCATGTCATTCTGAAAGCGGCAAATAACCGCCTGCAGGTCGTCAAAGACCGATAGCAGGGGATAAATAAAAGACAATGGCAAAGTTGGACGAAAACATCATAAGACAGTTGAGCAAGATAAAAGTATATTTTCTCAAATATTATCCTGCACGTATCCGCAATGTGGGCGAACAGCAGATTGCAGACCGCCAGACAATCTATGATTTCAAGGACGGCAGAGCGTATGAAGAAGTCGCACAAATGGCTGTGGCACACTTGAAGGAACAATTTGGAGACAAGACAACTGACATAGTTTTTTCATGTATTCCGGCTTCATCGGCAGAGAAGAACGAACTGCGTTACAAAAACTTCTCAGAAAGGGTCTGTCAGTTGTCGGGAGCGATAAACGGCTATCCCCATGTCAAAGTGTCGGGAGAACGCTTGTCTGTGCATGACCGCAAGGGCGAGAAAACCATCAGCAAAGTACAGACCATTGAATATGACCGGGAGTTTTTCAGGGGTAAATCGGTGCTTTTGTTCGACGATGTGATAACACGTGGCGTCTCTTACGCAACGGTGGCCAACGAGCTTGAAAGTTACGGAGCGACCGTGCTTGGCGGTTTCTTCTTGGGAAAAACATTCTATAAAATCAGATAATATGCAACAAAATCAGTCAAAATCAATCTCGGCCGCTTTTACAGGACACCGTCATGTGCCATGCTGTGATTATCCACACATAACAGAGAACTTGAAACGTACAATCAGAGACCTTTATAAGCATGGCGGCATACGCAACTTCTATTGCGGCATGGCTGTGGGGTTTGACATGCTCGCAGCCGAAACAGTGCTTGGGATGAAAGAACACTTGCCGGATATGACACTCTCCGCAGTCGTTCCATACAGAAAACAGAGTGAAAGATTTTCCCCGAAAGCAAAAGCGAGGTATGAAGCATTGTTGGGCAAGGCCGATGATGTTGTCATTCTCAAAGAGGAATACCACGACCGCTGTTTTCTTGACCGCAACGATTATATGATTGACCGCAGTCTGCTGGTGATTGCATATTATGACGGAGTGTCAAGAGGTGGAACGTCATACACCGTCAAGAAAGCCCAAGCGTGCAGCCTGCCTGTTATCAACATTTACCGTTCTTGGCACTGCTTATTATGATGGGAACCTTTCCGTATCATGGTTTCCATCATTTTAATGTTGGAGTCCGTATGCTATTTTATAGCCGGTATATCCGGTTATAACCTGTCTTACCTGACATCCGTCCGGATGTTCCCTTTGTATATCCTGCTCATACCGACCTTTTATAGTACCTATATCCGGTCATACCAGCCGTCCACTCCGTTTTTACATTCCAAATACCCGTTGAAAAATTCCCATCTACGACCATTCTTCTTGTCCTTACTATGCCGGATCCATTTGGTTTTACCGATGCAAAGTTCTGTCATCGTCGTCTGGTTCAACGGTTTGAAGTGCATTTCCGGAAAATTCTTCCTCTTTCAGAGAGTAATTCCCCGGAAAAACTGTTGCACAAAGCCTGTTTGCGATGACTGTGGGAAGCACCATAAAACCCGAAAAGGTTCCGACAGAACGGAGCCGATGAAAGGGAAAATAAACATTTACAATTATGAGCAAAACAGACAACATCCAATCGACCAAAGAGTTTGAACTTGCAAGGCA
>CAZKOB010000132.1:0-10470 GCA_964554265.1 uncultured Bacteroides sp.
TAACGTAAGATGATGATTTTTAGTTACCATCGCCTAATAAATTTTTCGAATGAAACGCGTTCTTTTCTCAATCGCATTTGTCACTTCTTTAGCAAATAACGTAAATGCACAGTTATCAGTTTATTCAGATGGAAAGGTCGGAGTTGCCACGGCAAGTACATCGACTCCCGAGTCTGCACTTTCTGTGTGTGGCAGTAAAACCGGTTATGATTTGGCTGTGATGGGGCGGCAGCGTGGTATTTACGGTGAATCAAATGGGCAGTATTTGAACTGGTCATACGGTGTGTATGGAATTGTACGCGATTATTCGACGCATTTTCAATGTGCGGTGTCTGGTAACGCTTCTATTACGAATCCTGTGGAGAGTTATAGGACATTCGGTGTGATGGGTATTGCAGGAAATGCTACAAGTGGATGGAACTATGGAGTTTTTGGAAGAGTGGAAGGTGTGAATAATGGTGCCGGAGTTTATGGTACTTCTGTAAAAAGTGATGGTGGTACGGCTGTGGACGGTCGTTATGCCGGTTATTTCAATGGGAATACAAAAGTCAAAGGAAACCTTACTGTGACAGGATCTATTAAAGGTGTTATTCTTAGTCAGGCCTCAACATCGTCATCTTCAGTAGCTGCAATGTCAAATTATGCTGGAAATGCTCCAGTCTTGGATAAGCTCGCCTCTTTGTCTGCAACATGCTATTACATGGATAGCCCTATGGCAAAAGCAAAAAGCGTAGAGGCTGAGGCTGATACTGCTGCAACATCTGTGGCAGCTTGTGAAATAGAGGAACTTGCTGTTGAAAGACCGCACTATGGAATAGATGTCAACGAACTTAAAGAGACATTCCCCGAATTGGTATATGAACAGGAAGATGGTACGGTGGGCATAAACTATATGGAAATGATTCCGATACTTATTCAGGCGATTAACAATCTAAGAACGGAAGTGAAAATTCTTAAGGCTGGAAACAGTGGAACTTATTCGGGGCAGTCTGTAGAAAACACAACAATCAGTGTAAGCGCAGACGGTAGAGTGGTTGGTACAAAACGTATGACCACAAACAGGTAGTGAGGTATGAAACGTCTATTATTTATTCTAATATGTTCCTGTTTGGCGGCCTCTTCTCAGGCGCAACAGATATTAGAATTGCATGATGGCAGCTTGTCTGATGGCATAAAGTCTACTGTGCCTACACGAGATGTCCAAACTTTGGATGATGGCTATTTGGTGACTTATACCTTTGATAATGCCCTCATACTTTCTGATAATCTATACACAGGGACTGTTTTTTGGAAGATTGACGGATTCGGACTGAATGAAAGTGCAGGTGAACCGTCTACGTTGCTCCGAAATGATTTGCTTAATATCCCGTCCGGCTGTTCGGCAAGAATAGAGGTCGTTGACAGTGCCTATCAGGATTTCAGCTATGAACTGACTCCGGCACATCCGGCATTATTGAATAGTAACGATGAGGGGTATTCAAAACAAAATGTTCCGGCGATAACTCCATATAGCGGTTTCTTTCCGTCAAGTGTGGCTTCGTTAGGCGCGACACTCTCTTATCGTGGACAAAAACTCTGTCAAGCATCGGTGGCACCGATACAATATGACTATAATAATAAGAAAGTCCGTGCATATACTCCTATTACTTATAAGGTGACATTTGAGCCGCAGGCAAACAGAATAGCTGCGACTGAAGCTAAATCTGAATATATTAGCCCGGATGATAATCTGTTGGGCAATATCACTATTGGCGGAACGAAAAATAATGTCCAGCGTGCTGGTGCTTTTACCGTAGGAACTTTGGATGTGAAAGATTATCTGATTCTTACATGTGATAAATATCTGCCTGCGGTTGAACGCTTTGCACAGTGGAAACGTATGTTAGGGTTTAATGTGCATGTTATAAGTCGTGGGGATTGGACATACGAGACTATAAAGGCATCTGTAACAGAACAGTATGAAAGTCTACCAGCATTGTATTATCTACTGATTGTGGGTGATCATGAGGATGGTCCAGAGATGCAGTCTGAACTTAAAATCCCACATGTTACAGATTTGTATTATGGGTGCATGGATGATGATTTATTGCCTGAAATCTATCGTGGTAGATTGTCTGTGTCTTCATTAGAAGAAGCTAATACTGTAATAGATAAGATAATCGGGTATGAGATGAGCCCTCCAACAAATAGTTCTTTTTATGAAAATGGGGTGAATTGTGCTTATTTTGAGGATAAATTAGATACATTAAATACAAGAAATCCTGATGGCTATGCAGACCGAAGGTTTGCCCAAACGGCAGAAGATGTACGTAATTATGTGATGTTGCAAGGTAAAAATGTGCAGCGTGTTTACTATGCGGAGTCAAGCGTTACACCGCAATATTGGAATAAGGGCAAATACTCAAATGGTGAAATGATTCCTGACGAGTTGAAAAGACCCGGATTCCTATGGAATGGACATTACACGGATATAACCAATATAATTAACAATGGTGTGTTTTATGTACTACATCGAGACCATGGAGCTGTATATGGATGGGGTAGTCCAGCTTACTATCAAAGGCATATATCCTCGCTTTCCAATGGAAATCTTCTTCCTGTTGTGTTCAGTATGAACTGTCAAACAGGAATGTTTGATGACGATTGTTTCGCAGAAACTTTTCTTCGTAAGAAAGATGGAGGTTGTGTGGCTATTTATGCAGCTACTCAGTCAAGTATTTCTGGATATAATGATGCTTTGACAACGGGTATGTTTGATGCAATATGGCCGGAGCCAGGACTTAGTATTCAAATCCCTAGTGAGAGTAGCTCTCTTTCTTCGACTCCAACTCCAACATATACCTTAGGGCAAATATTGGAGCAAGGAATGATAAGAATGATGGAAACGTATGTAAACCCCGAAAGTTTGCGAAATGTGAAATACACGAATGAATTATTCCATTGCTTTGGTGACCCGAGTATGCATATATATACAAAATGTCCTACATCATTTGGCTATGTTTCCATTTCACGTACTTCGTCAAATATGACAGTTAAAGTAAATGACGAAGGTCCTGCAAGAATAACATTCTATGACCCTGAAACAGGCGATGTTCAGAGCTATATAGACAAAAAGAACATTACAATACTTACGGGATGTTCAGATCGTATGGTAGTTTGTGTCTCTGCTCACAATAAAATTCCATATATTCAAGTGCCGGATGTGAAGTATATACAGAATACAGAACTCACCGGTACAGTGGATGAAAAGCATGATGTGATAAGGGTTGGTAATAATGTGACATCTTCAATACCTGTGGGTGATGTAACCACATCTAATGCGGATATTACACTACGTGCAAAGAAAACAGTTCTTGACAAAGGCACTTATATCTCTGTGGGGACTAAACTGAGAATTGAATCTACGGTTAATAACTCAGGTATTCTACATACCTTGAAATCAGATGAGTAAAATACCAAAGAGGAACTTATTATTGTATATATTTGCACTCCTCCTTATGAGAATTTAAGTAAAATCAAAGATTATGAGAAATAGATGTTTCAATATAATTACATTGGCTGCAGCCCTATTGTTTTGGGGTACACAAAACTGTTTTGCACAGTTTGTCAGGATTACTTACGAATGGGCAATAGCTTCTTATGATGAGAATAAGCAAGAGTTTGTTGCATTAGAATACAAAGCAAAAACTGAGACTGCTGCAAATGGCCAAGAATACCATCGTATATCTTGGCTTTACGAATATCAACATGATGATGAGTGTCGTCTTTCAAGATATGGCTTTACCAAGCGCGATATGCGTGTGTACCTTTATGATTTTGAGAATGGAGAGGAATGCCTTTGTATGGACTATACTTTGCAGAAAGGCGAGACGTTTACCACATACAATGGCGAAACATGGGAAGTGATAGAAACTAAAGACACATTGATTTGTGATATGTTTTATAACGATGAACAAACTCGTAAAATGTTGAGTGTGCGTAATGTAGGTGATGGAAGGATTGATAAATGGATTGAGGGAGCAGGCTCTTTCATTAACTTCTTAATGATAGAGAAGACACAGCCGGGTGTATTAACTCATGTTCTATGGGTCAACCACGATGGTTGTTATATCACTAACGAATTCTCTGCCGATCCCATGTTTGGACATGACAGGGGGTGGTTGCCGGAGAAAAGTCATGATGAAGAAAAAGAGTCTTCGGTAGAATACAAGGATGGAGAATTAATTATAGATTATTGGTACACTGCTTATCCAGAAAGGATCTATGAATGTTATCTTCGCCAGGGAGATACAGTCTCTTATATGAGAGGATTTTTGTTTGAACCTTTTTGGGATTGTATGGAAACTTTGTTCAATGATGTCATTCGTCTGAAAGGATTACCCACTCCTGCCAGCGGTGTATATACTGTGAACTTGTGGGATAATCAGCTTCTCACCACCGGCATACACAGCATTGGCGCCGATTCTCCAAGAACGCATGCTATCTTCGACATTCAAGGGCGGAAACTGAATGCTGCTCCTGCTCACGGCATATATATCAAGGATGGTGTAAAAAGATATAATAAATGATGAAACAGTTTTTATTAGCAGTATGGCTTATGATGATGAGCGCCGGGATGTGTGCCAAATCAGAGTCAGAAGAACCGGAGTGGCTTATCATTACAGAAATTTGTGTGGCGAATATAGACCAGACGATAGATTATTCAAATAACTATGGCAGCTGGATTGAACTCTACAATCCAACCGCATCGCCAATCTCTCTTGACGGACTGTTTGTCAGTGATGATGCCAGCCAGTTGTCAAAGCATCAGCTTACCGGTTACGATGTGCTGAACCCAAACAGCTATCAGTGTGTGTTCTTCGACCATAATGCGGCTGACGGAGTGTATGGAGAACAGGCAGAAAAGCAGGTCGGCTTCAAACTTGATGTTGATGGCGGACGTATTTATTTGTCAACCGGAGAGAGTAAAAAGGCGGAATGTCAAATGTCTTATCCTCCTGCTGTCCCTCGTTGCAGTTATGCGCTGACATCAATGGATGATGGCGAATGGGCATATTGTAGCCAGCCCACTCCCGGCACGGAAAACAGCGGACCATACGCACGTGAACAGTGGGGTGTTCCGGAAGTAGATTGCGATTCACGATTGTTCACTTCCGACTTTGATGTGCATGTAGACATCCCCGATGGAGCAACTTTGTATTATACTACCGATGGCAGTGCTCCGACGCTTTCCAACGGCAATGTGAGTGAGGATGGCATTTTCAACATATCGCAGACAACGACCTTGCGTCTTCGCTTGTTCGGTGACGGACTCTTGCCAGGAAATATTGTTACACGTACATATATATACAAGGATAAGGAGTATTATCTTCCCATCGTGGCGGTCTCAACAGATCCGCGCAATCTTTATGACGATTATATAGGGTGTTATGTGAAAGGCAAGAATGGAGTTCCAGGACGCGGCTCTAACTCACCGTCTAATATCAATATGGACTGGGAACGTCCTGTGAACTTTGAATATTTGACAGCCGATGGAAGAATGGTTATCAACCAAGAAGTGAGTTTTGAGGTGGCAGGTGGATATAGTCGCCATTTTGCCCCTGCATCATTTAAGCTCCATGCGAAGAAAGTATATAATGGAGAGACGTCGTTCGACTATCCGATGTTTGCCCACAAGCCCTATTGCAAGTACAAACAGCTATTTATTCGTAACGGAGGAAACAACAACCGCACATATGGCGGTGCGCGTATTCATGATGCCATCACGCAGCAGGTAGTGGCTTCCAGCGGTTTTTATTTGGACAATCAGGAATACCAGCCAGCCCATGTGTTCATCAACGGTAAATACATTGCCATGATGAATGTCAGAGAACCGACGAACAAGTACCACGGCTGTGCCAACTACGGTTACGAGAAAGACGGAATGGATGCTTTTGAATACAGTGGGGAGTACAAGCAAAAGAGCGGGACAAAGGAAGCCTTCGACCGTCTTATCGCTTTGTCGGAGTCGGCAGAGGATGATGAAATATATAATGAGGTGGGCGAATTGCTCGACCTTGATGAGTTCATCAACTATATGGCGACAGGTTGTTATACAGGAAGCGGAGACTGGCTAATCAACGGCAACAATGTGAAAGGTTATCGGACATGGAATGACGGTAAGTTCCATTTTGTGTTCTTCGATCAAGACCTTGCATGGGACAAGACAGGCAATGTCTCTACCATAGATGGGCTGACGAGCAACGATGTGTTGCGGCTGTACAACAACCTGAAACGGAACAGCCACTTCAGGCATCAGTTTGTGACTGCGTTTTGCATCCTGCACAGCAGTGTGTATACTCCGGACAGATGCAAAAGTATTGCCGACAGTATCTGCAAGTTGGTGGGTCCTGCGCTGTCTATGGATCGACGTTCCACGGTGGGGACGTACACGCAGTTGAGTACAGATATGTGGGGAGAAACAAAACGGACGAAGCGTATCCAGACATTGGAAGAAGTATACCAGTTGTCAGACCGAATCAATGTCAAAGTGAACACGAACATATCTAATGCACATGTCATGATAAATGGGATGATTGTGCCAACGAATACATTCTCAGGAGTGCTGTTCGGCACAGTATCGCTCTCGACCGAAGCTGCTGCCGGCTACCACTTTGAGGGTTGGAAGGACCATACCGGTCAGTGGGTGAGCCGTGAGAAGAGTTTCTGTATATCCAAGAGCGGCGATTATACAGCTGTTTATGAGGAAGAGTTCAATAGTGAGCTGGCACCGGTATGTATTAATGAGGTGAGCGCCGACAATGACATCTATATAAACGACTACTCCAAACGAACGGGATGGATAGAACTGTACAACCGCAGTGAAGATCCTGTTGATTTGACGAGTCTGCGCTTTAGTGACGTTCCGGCGACTCCGGCGAATTACCAACTGGATATTTCTCCGGGCTTCAATACTGTTCTTCGTCCGGGAGAACATGTGGTTGTGTGGTGTGATGACTGGATTCCACGAGGTCAATTGCACTTGCCGTTTGAACTGCGAAATGCAGACGACTGCTATATCAGTGTGCAGGCGGAGGACGGCAGTTGGCGCGATGAACTGTATTACTGTCTGCATACCTCCAAGCAGACAGTGGGGAGATTCCCTGATGGAGGAAGCGACACGTATGTGTTCTATCATCCGACAATTGCCTCCCCCAATCTTCAGACATTGTATGATGTGGCTGCAGGTTCTATTCCGGAGTCTGTGGACGGACAGATTTTCTTGTCGACAGAAATAGTGGATATAAGCTATTATAATCTGGATGGAACAAAGGCTTCGCATCCGGGTAACGGCATATATATTAAGCGGATTTGCTATCGCGACGGACATTGTACATCTCTGAAAGTCGTGAATAGAAGTAGATAAAGGGTTGTAAGTAGTTGTTTTCACAGACTCCTCCGTCGCAAGCTCCCCAATTGCTCCTATTCCGCAATTGGGGAGCTTGCGACGGAGAAGTCTTTTGACCCTCTTTTGTTTCTATATGTAAGATTATAGTATTACCTTTGTATTCCTCTCTGGTACATTTGGGGGAATAAAGCCCCAATGCATGATATAGAAAACTGCTGTTCATACGGATATATTTGTTGTGGGTATTCAAATATACTATATGTTCAGCTGTTTGCTTCTTTTTTATACATATTTTATCACTCCAAATTCAGGAAGAGTCTTAATTATTTTAATAAAGTTCCGTATGCTACGGATAGGCTTAGTGTCAAAAAGAAAGAAGAATTCTTCCTGAGAAAGACCGCATATTCACCGGCAAAAACAATTGATTTTACATTGTTTGTCCTGACTTTGTCATTGCGTGCTCTGATGTAACCTGAACAGATTACTTGACTTTTTACAGGACTTTCTTAAACTGAACCCACGTAAGAAACTGTAACCCATCATATAGGGGGGATGGGCATATAGGGCATCGGTCCATGACGGTGAGGCGGCATGTGCGGGGCGACCCTGCCATATTCACCGACACGGTAGCCGTGCAGTCCCATGGCGACACGTCCGTTTGCGTTTCACGCATATCCATGATAACGGATGGCGGATGCCTCCTCTTCCGGATGGATGCCGTGAAGTTGGCAGTACCGCTCATATTCGTCGTTGAGTGCTCTTGAATGGTGGAAAATGTATTCTTTCCATCCGTATTCTCCCGTCTGCTCGAGAAAACCGGTCAGTAAGATAAATTCGTCGTGTGCGATCCTACTTATATTGGAGCATCAGTAGGACATACAATGCCGGATATGGATAATAATAGTGCAAAAGTGATTGTTCTTCAATAGAATCATCCCAAAAGGCGCACCATCCGTAGTGGATAATGCGCCTTTTTTAATAGAGAATACCGGCAAGTGCATCACTTGCACTTCTGGATCTATTTCTTCATAACGTAAAAATCATTCATTATCCTTGACACCTATAAAAAAAGGCCCTGTCGGAATTTTTCGGCGAAGGATTTCAAGAGTGAAATCGGCATTTGCCACAATACCATACATACGCATGTACTGCTCCACAGTCTTTCTTGCAAGTTCAGGATGGTTATTCTCTTCACTAAGATGACACAACCAAACGTTATGAAGACCTACATGGAAATTTTCAGCAAGTATTTCAGCAGTCTGTTTATTCGACAAATGCCCGGTTCCGCTCATAATCCTCTGTTTGAGATGAAGTGCATACTTTCCGTTCACAAGCATTTCCGTATCATAGTTTGCCTCAATAACAACATGATTGCTAATGGAGATATAATGCCTGACATTATCTGTCGGCGCACCCACATCTGTCATGATTGTGAATATCTCTCCTTCCGATTCTATCGAATAGCCCACATTCTCGATAGAGTCATGGGGAATATCGAATGGAGTTATCTTGAAAGAACCGACAGCAAACGTCTTATCCTTCTCAACATTTCTTGCCAAATGCGGTTCGACCTTGTTCCGGACATGGAAGTTTCGGACAATGCCACCATGCACAGCATCCGTTGTATATACCGGAATCTTAAGTTCACTACTTAGTTTTCCGGCATACTTGATATGATCTGCATGATCATGAGTAACAAGAAGAGCGCGTATCAAAGACTGATTGACACCATAGTCGCGCAAATAACGCTTCATCCGCCTTGCACTCACACCAGCATCCACCAAAATAGAGTCTTTGCCATTGCTAAGATAGTAGCAGTTTCCACAACTTCCACTACCAAAACTTATGAATTGTAACATATCGTTTTACCTCGTTTTTCTATTGGGGTACAAAAATAATGCTTTTTTTTGAGAATCCTCTTTTGTAAACCTAAAAGAAAGACTTTGTATATAAAACAGAGTCCCAAACAAGAGAAAAAAATAATCTCGCAAACAAATCCGGGTAAGTAACAAAGGAAACATATACAGACTGCTGCCCATTGCTGTTCGATATACAAAATTCCACTTTCATACGAATAGCCAACAATAAGGACACCATATATGGACAATCTCATAGTCAGGCATCTCAGGATGCCAAACTGTGAGATTGCAACTTGTAAGTTTTATAATGCTGACGGTCCATTTACATTAGAAAAGCTCCATCATTATCCAATTACCGCATTGGGTATTATGTCTGTTGTGACTATTGCTTTTAAGTAATCCTGCAAGTTTTTTTGTATCTTGACTTTGTCATCATGTCACAAAAAAAATTCTCATCGCATCTGCTTGTCATAAATTACGGACTTTTTTTGACAATCTGAAATGTTAAAATTCAAGCCTTCGCAGAATCGCATAAAATCGGCCGAACCCGACCAAAGTTCCGTTTGTGCGATTCTGAGGCCGTTTTCAGGCCTTGAATCCAAAATGTAAAAATAATGTAATTTGCATTCTGAAAAGATACATTTATTCACACTCGCGTGTGCCTCGTCTGAAAAAAGAGTACGCTGGAAACAAATTTTCAAGGTGAACCAAATTTGTTTAAAAGGCACTTTAAAAACATTTTCAAGGTGAAAGAAATTTATTTTCAAGGTGAACGAGTTTGAGGATATCCGTTTTTCGGGCTGAAATCCGACATTGACTAAAAGCGATTTCTTAAAAAATCAAAATCAAAATTTTCAATGCCATGAAAAACAAAGATGGATTCCGGCGACGAAAATCAGGAATCTCGGACAAAAAAATTTTATAACTTGCTGATTATCAGTATATCCTACTTTTGTCACAACCTGTGCCTTTTGCATCGAAAACTGCATAGTTTCGCTAAAATAGTATTTTGTTGATTATCAATTATTTGTCTGTAAAACTTCAAAAAATCAGCAATTGTTTAAATGTAAACGAATCTTAATTATGTTAATAAAAGTCCGTTTGCTATGGGTGGATTTAGTGTCAAAAAGAAAGAAAAAATGCCATTTAAATGGTCTGCAGTCTTTGCTGTTGTTTTCACAGACTCCTCCGTCGCAAGCTCCCCAATTGCTCCTATTCCGCAAT
>CAZKOB010000133.1:0-10448 GCA_964554265.1 uncultured Bacteroides sp.
GAGCCTTGAATTTTAACATTTCAGATTGTCATAAAAAGCCTGTAATTTATGACAAATAGATGGTGTGACGCGGGGATAACCAAACTGATTTATGATGACATTAGGGCTTATGAAAAGACATCAGGGAATAGCGAAACTCTCCGATGAACATTTTTAGGGTGACACGATGATGAAGTCAGGAAAAAACACTTGACAAAACTTGGCATCTGCAGAAAAAGCAAATGACAAAACCATATTTGCCTGTGTCTGTCAAAAAAACGGTTTCTCGCATCTCACGACAGACCTCATCTTCCGGACCTGTGTGCTGTTATTCCGCACCTGAAATCCATTATTTTTCTTATTTGAACGGAGCGGGGATTTCCACACAAGCTGATTATTTTATGTAAAATATTGAAAATCTTTGTGTTATACCCTGTAAAAAGATTATTTTGCCCCACTAAGAAATCAAAATCACCGCATTTTTTTCTTAAATCAGCACTGCTGATTATAAAAAACAGCGCAGTGATTTTGACTTCTCAAAAGGGAGATTTTATATTTCCGGTACAACCACTCCAAGTAAAAATCACAAGAGAAACCTGTAAAGCCAACAGCCAAAATCCACTTGAATATACAAACCACACTCAGCTGAATCGGATTAGCAAATATTTTATTTTCCCAATCTTCCATGTTTATCAAAATTATACTATATTTGTAGATAATATAGCTTTAACCCAATAGTTGCCAAGTATTTGACAGCCCTCCTCCAATTTACATACAGCCACTTACAGCGACAAACAAAAACAATCGACGAACATATAAAAAACAAAAGAAAAATGATAAAGGAATATTTAGTTACAAGCCGTACAGATGGAACAACACGTACAGGTTCACCATACGTCACCTTGAAATTAATCAACCGAGAAGGAGTTGAGAATATCTCTGTGTGGGATGTCCCCAAAACAAGCGGACCATTCGTAGGACAGACTGTCATTTTTCGTTCTATTCAGGACAAAATGGGCAAGAAATCAGCAACAAACATGGATATGACTCCCGGGACATTCCCCAACGAGAATCATCCGCTCTACAATCTGATGCCACGTCCCATCAAGAAAAACGTATGGAATGAATGTATAGAAAAACTTCTCGGATTCTGCACGGACGACAAACTGACACCTATAATAAAGGATTTCGCCGAAAAGCTTTACGAACCGTTTTCAAAGTATCCGGCAGCCACAAGCGTCCATCATGCCTATCCCGGTGGTCTGCTGAACCACACTTATCAGATGCTGAACATGCTGTCAGGACTATACCCTACTCTCCCCTACAAAGTCAAGGCGGAACGCTGCATACTGGCCATACTCTTCCATGACTATGGTAAAGTTTACGAATATTCCAAAGACGGAGAAACGCAGGAACTGATGTATCTGTTAGGACATATATACCTGTCAGCCCATAAGCTGCATTCCGAATTAGAAAAAAACAACATTGACCAGGATGAGATAAACCGCATCGTACACTGCGTATTGGCTCATCACGGCCAACTGGAATACGGTTCTCCTGTCATGCCATGCACACAAGAAGCCGTAATCGTCACACTCATAGACAACTTATCAGCCAAGACGGACACAATGGAGGGTACGGGAAACATGGAATATGTACATGCTCTATCGACCCACGTTGTGAAATAAGACCGTACTCAAGGTCATGAGATTATCAGAAAGGTGCAACAGGCAATGGAATTTATACTCAGGACCTTCTCCCCTTTAACAAAAGTCTGCCAACAGGCAAGAACATACCGTGCAGACGACTTATATCGAAATTGTCGCCTGTCTCTTCTATTGCTTATAGCAGAGGAGACAGGCTATATATCTGCAAAAAAAGCTCGGATTTTCAGAACGCAACCAAGCTGCATGAACATTGTTGTACTTTTGTATGTGAATTTGAATATCTATTTACATTGTTAGTAAACAACATGAAAGGAAACATAAAAAAGAATTTCCCTGTAATGGGAATGAGTTGTGTCGCATGCGCATCAAGAGTCGAGAAGACATTAAACGGACAGGACGGAGTTGTGGAAGCTCACGTAAATTATGCTTCCGCTACAGCTTTTGTCGAATTTGACCAAGAAAAGTGTTCGGCAATGCAATTGAAAACCGCGATACAGGATGCCGGCTATGATTTGCTCACGGATGAAGACGAAGGACAAGCAGAGCGCTTGCAATCTGCACATTACAAAGAGATTAAACGGCGCACAATATGGACCGCACTGCTTTGTATCCCCATATTTATATCAGGAATGTTCATGTCGTCACAAGCTTCGGAACATATCCATACAACCACAGCCGAGCTGCAGCCATCCGGCATCATAATACTACAATGGCTATTGGCAACCCCCATCGTATTCTGGTTTGGGCGCGGATTCTTTGTCAATGCATGGAAACAACTGAGACACAGAGCCGTAAACATGGACACGCTTGTGGCAGGAAGCACAAGTATAGCTTATCTGTTCAGCTTATCCAATCTATTGTTCTTCGATTTCTGGATTTCATACAACATACAACCGCATTTCTACTTTGAATCGGCCGGAATGATTATTGTTTTTATCCTGTTCGGCAGATTGCTTGAGGCAAAAGCCAGACGGAATACATCGGACGCAATAAGAAAACTTATCGGTCTGCAGCCCAAGACTGTAACCATCGTAAATGAAGGTAGGGAACAGACTGTACCGATAAGTGACATACAAAAAGGAGATGTTATTGCTGTACATCCCGGAGAACGGATTGCAGTAGACGGAACTGTCGTCAGCGGCGAATCATTCGTTGACGAAAGTATGCTGAACGGCGAACCTATGGCTGTACGCAAACAAATCGGCAGCAGAGTGTTTGCAGGTACCCTGAATCAGAACGGTGCATTCAGATTCCATGCGGACAAGGTGGGAAAGGACACCATGCTTTCCCAAATAATCCACCATGTTCAGGAAGCACAAGGCAGCAAAGCTCCGGTACAGAAAGTTGTAGACAGAATCTCATCAATATTTGTACCTGTCATTATGCTCATCTCCGTATTATCATTCTTCGCATGGGTATTACTTGCTCCGGAAAGCGGATTCGCATACGGTCTGCTTGCAATGATGACCGTACTTATCATTGCTTGCCCTTGTGCTCTCGGTCTGGCAACCCCAACAGCTATAATGGTGGGAATGGGCAAAGGAGCAGAAAGGGGCATCCTGATAAAAGATGCGGAGAGTATAGAAACCGCAAGAATGATAGACTGTATTGTGCTTGACAAGACAGGAACCGTCACAGAAGGCAAGCCCGCCATCAGTGATGTGATGTCATTGAAATTTGAAGACCAAACCATGCAAACAGATGCTTTTTCCATCCTCAGAAGTATAGAACAAATGTCAGAACATCCTCTTGCACAAGCAATCGTACATGACTTGAAAGCCTACGACAAAGAAGTCCGCATTATGGATTTTGAAAACATAACAGGGAGAGGCGTGACTGCCATTGTGGACCATGTTGTTTATTTCATTGGCAAAAAGGAATTGTTGTCTGAAAATGAAATAGAGATATCGGATGAATTGTCCGAACAGGCTGAACTATGGGCAAAAGAGGCAAAAACAATCGTATGGTTCGGCAACGAACATCAGGCGCTTGCTGTCATTGCAATAACAGACAAGATAAAAAAGACCTCTGCCCAAGCCATCAATCTTCTGCAAGCATGCAATATCAGTGTGTACATGCTTACAGGAGACAATGCCACTGCTGCACATGCCATAGCGGAGCAGGTGGGTATAAAGCATGTCATAGCAGATGTCTTGCCGGAAGACAAAGCACGCTTTATCAAAGATTTGCAGAAACAAGGCCACAAAGTGGCAATGGTAGGCGACGGCATCAACGACAGCGCCGCTCTTGCTCATGCCGATGTCAGTATCGCTATGGGAAACGGAAGCGATATTGCCATTGATACAGCAATGATCACTATATTATCGTCGGACCTTACCAGAATAGCAGAGACGATACGACTCTCTGAACATACGGTACGCACTATACGTGAAAACTTGTTCTGGGCTTTCATCTATAATCTCATCGCAGTACCTGTTGCCGCAGGAATACTTTTCCCCATCAACGGTTTCATGCTCAATCCAATGATCGGTGGTGCAGCAATGGCCATGAGCAGTGTGAGTGTAGTTCTTAACAGTTTGAGACTCAAACGGAAAAGAATAGATTATCAAGAGGAGCCTATTTCATGCGGCATCAATGGAACAAAAGTTCCGCAACCATACAAGTTCATTACAGCAAACGACAGAGCCGGACATTTCAGTTATGTCACGACCAATGAAGAAGTGCATGAAAATTTCATGTCAGCACCAACAGAAGAGGCCGGAGCCTACAATGTTGAAGGCATGATGTGCAACCATTGCCGTACTCATGTGGAAGAGGCGCTGAACAGCATATCCGGTGTGCATGCATCAGTCACACTTGATCCTCCTGTTGCCATTATCGAATTTACAGGTAACAAACTACCTGTCGAGACATTGCAGGAAATCATTACATCAAAAGCGGGAAATTATAAGATCTCAGAAATTTAGGAAAAGGAAACAAGGATATATGTGCTGTAGAATACACAACAACTATAATCTGCCTTCCGGCGTATCGAGATTTACAGTACGAACCACTCTGAAGGACCGGTCTTGTTTAGACCGGTCCTTTTTTTGGCTTCATCATTGCGTACCCCGATGCAGTCTAAACTAAATACACGGGCTGCATCTATAATCAGAGAAAACGATATGTTTTTTGACGATTCTATTTCCGGAACATACACTTAACCTTATAGGGAAATACTCATTGATTACCCATAATCTCATTAATCAAAGGAATCAGAATCTTCTTTATAACTTTATCATTCAGACGATGTTCACCTTCAAAACGTATGGCATTCGGATAATATTTCTTGAAAATATCATAAGTATGCACTACAGGATCGTTTATACCAAAAAGCCCATAACAGTTTTCTTTGTCAAAATCTGTTATTCCCTTAAATTGGCTACGCTCCATCTGATTGTAATGCTGGATAATATCTTTGGTTATCTTAAATTCTTTCTGGTTGTCCTTACGGCCATTGAAAAACTTATGCACTCCGGTTTTCAGAACTTTGCTTTGAGTGGACATATTAAATGCCGGATTCACACATATACGCTTGAAACCACGCATCTGCTGGGCATACATTCCTCCCATGCTCGTACCAACAATGATATCCGGTTGTTCGCATTCGCAAAAATCCTTGAGATAAGGCAACGCATCAACCGGATCAACAGGAATATCCGGAGCTATCACTTCCGCTTCCGGCAAAAGTTTCCGCAAAAAATCCACGGTCCCACTCGCGCCAGAGGAGCCGAAACCGTGGAAATAAATTATTTTCATATATGGACGCTATATGATTTATAAAAATCAAAGGTAAAAAACATTTTCACTTAAAGCAGTCAAAAACAATAGAAGCAAACAGTCTGTGCGGTTCATTTCTCGTTAAACCGACTGTAAATAACCTCCAGATCGACCTTATCATCAATCCCTCCGACAAGCTTTGCACTTCCCATACTAAAATCATGACTCAACTTTACAAGGGATTGTGTATTGTTCTCGTAAGTGGCTTCAACCGGTATCAACAAAACCTTATTCCAATTTTCTGTGGCAGTACCATTTCTCTTCTCCTGCAAGCACTGCGTAAGAAGCAAAGAGATATTACTAAATTCATAAGTGTTGTTTTTACTATTGAACGATGTGAGATAAGAAGTCTTGTTATCCGCCAATGAATACTTTTCAAAATATCCGTCCTTATAATCATCAAGCCTTACAAGCAGCAGTTTTTGCGGAATGCCAAGCTTGAACTTACTCTCCACCTTATCGTTATAACGAGTGAAGACCAGTTTGGCAGAATTGATTGTATCATTGAAATTAATCTCATCCGCAGGCAACGTGGCAAGGGTGAATATGCCGGCCGGACTCTTCAAATAAGTGGCATTCTTATCCTGCAACAGCAAATCCAAGTTGAGATTTTCGAATCTTGTAGCCTGTACGACCTCCTCTGTCGAAGCAAACTGACATACTCCAAGCGTATCCTTATTATATTCGTCATCATGATACCGGAAATAAATATTGAAACGAGCAATATCTATATATGCCATTGCACCATCACCACTTTCTATTTTGAAATAAAATCCTTTGCTGCATGGCAGTCCGCTGTTAATCCAAGTTTCTGTATTCAGAAAAGCGGCAGGATTCCTACGATACTCATCGTATATAGTCTGCCCGACAGAAACAGGGAGCGGAATGTTGATATTGTTATAATAATCGGAAGACCAGCGGTCATCATCGCTAATAGTGTTATCTGCAATCGTGAACCACTTGACAGCTATCGGACCACTCTCCATGTCACAATACATAGCAGGATCGATATTAGTATAGTAGTCCTCTTCAGGATCCATCACAGAAGTAAGCGGATAGACACTTAACTTGAAACTCGTGAGAGAATCTCCGATAAAATCGTCAATATACAAACGCAACTCAGTCTTCGTAATCTTGTCGTCTATCACATTTTCAGGAAAAGCAAAACCTTCACTGCAATGAAATTGGGCAAGAAAATCACTCTTCACAATTGTTTTCGTTTCAGGATCAGTAAACCGTCCAAGATACGACATACTTGAGCGCGCCAATACACGGTCACCAACGGGATAAGACTCCGTTGTCACCCCATAAGTGGCGAAATGCTTAGAAACAAGATCCGTCGACGGCATCATATCTATACCCAATGAATCAGTAGTATCATCACAGGCAACAAGCACAATGCAAGAAAACAATATGGCAATAAAAGATTTTAAATTCATCATTTACAATCGGACAGTAAGCTTTTGGACTCAATTATTCACATCAAACACCAGAACCAATCTATACAGAAACTTATTTTCGGTATCGTACAAAACTTATTTTTCCACTACAGTCTCGTAGAAATCATTATAAGCCTTCTTGTAATTTTCTTCTGTCTGATATTCAAGCAAAGGTTTGTCAAGACTCTTTGCAAACTCAATAAGTTCCGGTTCTACATTCTCATTATCGAGAATAACACCATCAGAGAACTTGATAGCAATCTTTGACAACTCAGTATGCCCCATCTTGCCAGAAGAAAACTCTGCAAATTCTTCTTTTCTTGCATCCTTAAAAGGTATGCAATCAACAAAATGCTGTCCCAAATCATGAGAAAATTCAGAGGCCGAAACCGAATATACAACCTTTGTATCCCTAAACGAAGGTTCGTCGCTATAAGCTTTCTTTATATACAAAGGCGCAAGCGATGTTATCCAACCGTGACAATGTATCACATCCGGAACCCACCTCAACTTCTTGACAGTCTCCAGAACTCCGCGTGCATAGAATATAGCACGTTCACCATTATCCTCATATTCAACACCGTGCTCATCAACAGTCATGGCACGCTTCTGGAAATAGTCGTCGTTGTCAATAAAATAGATCTGCATTCTCGCAGCCTGTATCGACGAAACTTTTATAATCAAAGGATGATCAGTATCATCTATTATAAGATTCATTCCGGAAAGGCGAATGACCTCATGCAATTGATTACGACGTTCATTGATTATACCCCACTTCGGAGTAAATGTCCTTATTTCATGGCCCATCTCTTGAATTGCCTGAGGCAAGTACCGTCCAACCAACGCTTTCTGTGTTTCCGGTACAAAAGGAATCATTTCCTGAGTAATAAAAAGAATTTTTGTTGCCTTCATTATGGTATGATTGTGAAAACTTTATGCAAAGATATATAAAAAAAACGGCATAAATACAAGATTTTCAGTATAATTAAGATTTTAGTTGGTCATACCACACCTTCATCTGCGATATTTTCTCTTTTTTAGTGAGCAATTAAGCCACCTTGCATTATGCCCAAACAAAGTTCTCCAGACTTCGTCATCGTGTCACCCAAACATTCTCATCGAAGATTCCCGCTGTCCCTTGATGTCTTGCAAGGGTCCTTACGTCCTCATGAACCGGCTGGCTACCCCCCATCTTCACATCATCTGATTGTCATTAATTACGGGCTTTTTCTGACAATTTGAAATGTTAAAATTCAAGGCTCCGAGAATCGCGTAAAATCGGCCGAATCTTGCCAAAGTTCCATTTACGCGATTCTGAGGTTGTTTTCAGGCCTTAATCCGCAAATGTAAAAATAATACAATTTGTATTCCAAAAAGATACATTTATTTACATTTATGCGTGCATCGTCTGAAAAAAGAGTACGCTGGAAATAAATTTCGTTCACCTTGAAAATGGTTTTAAAGTGCCTCGTAAAAAATTTTTCAAGGTGAACAAAATTTATTTTCAAGGTGAACGAGTTTGAGAAGGTCCGTTTTCCGGGGTAAAATTAGATGTTGCTCTAAATTGATCTCTTAAAAAATCGTAATCGGATTTTTCAATGCCGCGAAAAACAAAAATGAGTTTTTGGCTGCGAAAAACAAGAGTCTTGGGCAAGAAATTTTATAACTCACTGATTATCAATACATCCTATTTTTATTCCAACTTGTATTTCTTGTACCTAAAACTGTACCATTTCGCCAAAATATCATTTTATTGATTATCAGATATTTATCTGTAAAATATCCAAAATTCAACGATTCGATATATGTAAATGAATCTTAATTATGTTAATAAGGCTCCGTCCACAACGAGTGGACTTAGTATCAAAAAGAAAGAAGAAATGTATTGGAGAAAGACAGATGCTGTTGCAGTTGTATTCACAATCATAATAATCACAAGAGAAATCTGTAAACACATCAGCCTCAAAAAAAGAATTTTGTTGCCTTCATTATGGTATGTTTGTGAAAACTTCGTGCAAAGACATATAAAAACACATTAAGTTTTAGTTGTTCATACCATATACCATTATCTGCGATATTTTCCTTTTTAAGGAACAATTAAGCCACCTTGCATTATGCCTAAACAAAGTCCTCATCCGTTGTCCTTTCTCATTCATCTCAATTTATTGCGTTCATAATGACGAGCCACATATAAATTAAAGTAAAGCATAGACACGATGCAAAAGAAAGTCCCGGACAAGTAAATTTTATCATAAGACAGGTGTTCGGCGATCATACCTCCCGAAAAGATGCCAAATCCTATCCCCACATCCCACGAGGTCAGATAAGTAGATGTTGCCGTAGCCCGCTGATTATTAGGCGCAAGATTTATATACAACGTGTTGTAAGCAGGAAACATCACACCAAATCCCACCCCAAGCATCAACGGTACCAAAAAGAAAACAAAAGTACATATTTCCGCATTCCATTCTATTATATAGACACAAAGGGACAGGAACATAAAAGCTGTGATTACCAAATAAAAGCCATAAGATATTACCTTGCACACATACCCTCTGTCGACCCATTTTCCGGAAAAGATGCGGCTCACTCCCATTCCTACTGCCATAAAAGTAAAAAACAGACCGGTCTTCACATCAAGCCCTATCTCCTGAGCATATACAGCGACATAATTTGTTGTCGCTCCATACGGTACAGACAGCAAAACCAGCGCTCCACTTGCCGGAAGACCTTTCAATAATATGAAACGGTCCAAAGACACAGGCTGTCGTTTCACCTGTTGCTTGCGAGGGCATTTTACAAGTGTAGCCAGTACAAAGCCCACAATTGTACATGCAAAACCCATCAAGAACAGTTCTTCAAAAGTCATCGTATCCTTAAGCATAAGTCCCACCATCGGTCCGACACTCATTGCCGTATTGTTGGTCAATCCATAGTAACCAAGCCCTTCACCCCTACGCGAAGACGGCATTATATCAACCACAATGGTATTTCCTCCTACGGTCACAGTGCCGAATGCCACACCGTGAAGAGCGCGCAGCATAATAAAGACAGCCAATGTCGCAGAAAATATATATCCAACAAAACACATGCAGAACACACAATATGCCACAATATACAAAGGCTTACGTTTAAACGTATCAAGCAAATATCCGGAAAAGGGACGCACGCACAAAGCCGATATAGTATAGCAACACAACACTATACCTATCACACTTTCGGCACAACCATACATATCGTACAAATAGAACGGCAAAACTGGCACAAGCATCCAGAAACCCGCAAACATCAAAAAATTCGCCCCAAGTATAAACACATAACTTGGAGTAACAAGACGTTCCTTCATCATAACATTGTTTAACGAACTATATTAAAAACCAAATAAAATGAGGCAAAAATTACATCCATCTTAGATTATTTGAAGAATGGTCTTACCGCTGTCCGCTCTTGGGAGCGGTTTAGGCCACCCCCGCCACTCGGGCATCCCCTCGCCAGATCGCCAGAAGGAGAGAGGAATGTTTCATACGGTGGCAGCAGGTTTCGTAGAGACGAAGCCGGCGATGTATGACGTATTGGAAGTCGC
>CAZKOB010000134.1:0-9971 GCA_964554265.1 uncultured Bacteroides sp.
TAGCCGATGTTGTCATATTTTGGAGATGCATCCTGTACTTCAGTTAATGCTTACCCTAAAACAAGGTTTAACGGCCAAAACGGGGGAAATATCCGGACCAAGGTGTGGCGAAGAAAAAATATTTCAGAAATTCACCCTGCTTCGGGCTTCATAGAATTCGATATTCCGGAAAAATATCGTAAGAGTTTTCATGATCCCCCCCTAATACCATTATAAATCAAAAGTACATAAAAGGGTCGTTTGGCGAAACAAAAGATTTTGGTTGTTCCGGAACGTCCAATGGTATTTTTCCATTGGACGATATCTTCAGATAGAAACAACAATATCTTTAGGGATTCCTATATAATATGCTATCTTATCAACAGGAATATTATCTTTTTTCATTTTGACTATGGTATCGATATTCCCTTTGGTAAGGGAAGAAGGTGCAGGTGTAAATAAGATATCTGACAATTTGTCTATAGCCTTGATAATTTTTTGTCTGTCAGCTTCTATCTTTAAATTGATTCCACTGAAAGTTGAAAGTTCATCATGCAGAATAAGGTAATATATACCTCCTATTATCAGTGCGGATATAGTTACAATGTCAAAATCCTTCATTTTCAATCAAATAGGTTGTGGCATTAATGATGCTTTCCTCTATGTCCTTTGCACTTCTCCGCTTTCTCCTCTCTTTCATTACTCTTGTTTTATTTTTAAATTCCTAATTTATATCATTGGGAGCATTGATTAAAGTGTCTGATTGTTCAACTTATGTGTAGCAAGAACACTAACCCTTAATCCGGCCTCTTTGGTTCTTACAGCCGGATATACAATTCCAATTGTAAAGATACCCTTTTTCAGTAACATTTCAGCTATTTTATAAACTTTTTTTATTATCCCTTATCATAACAGGAAAAATAAGGGGGGACAGATTTGCTATATCGTATCCTTCTTCTTTCAGCCGTTTTCTAAGATAATTCGTATCTTTCCAAAGTTTGATTCTTAATTTGTGGTTTTTTTTATAATCTCTGAAGCTTTTTAATATGGATGCTGCGATTTGTGAGGTTGGAGCCACTGAAAAAACATTACTATCCGCATAAAAATTCAAGTATTGTATTATCTTCTTTGAAGTCGTAGATATTTTAAGTCTTGATTAGGAGGGGCACACACCAAAAACGTCTATTCAAAATAAAAAGAAATGACAATCATTTTTGAACGTGCTTTATCCACAGACTTAGTAAAAACGCCAAGAGTTTCGTCTGTAAGATCAGTACGGTTCTTTTCAATTATATTCATTAATCCATAGCAAAATTTTATCTCCGGGATGAACTTAAAGAAAGGGAGATAAAAATCACATCCAATCCCGACTTCAAGATAACAGTCAAAAGACTTCAAAAGCAAATTTTTCTGTTTCTTTACCGTCAGATCAAGCATTGGGTCTATACCGCACATCATATATGGACGATAATTGTTAAAACGTTCCGCACTAAACTTCAAATCTATCGGAACCGATATATAAGTAGACTTTATGGTCTGATGGTCTGTCTCTCCGTTTAACTGATTTCTAAATGCAGCAGTCTTCGTACCAAAATGCATTGAAGGAACGACCCTTGCAGCAAGATGTTTTGTCAAATAAAGCTCCCCCAGAATACCCACACTGAATCCGGGGTCATAACTGCCTATATCCGTAAACCATTGATTTCCATTCTCATCAACAAACCCATTATTTTGCAATTCCATATCCTGAAGGTGAACTCCGGCCATGAAACCATAGTGAATACGTCGCTGATCGATATACGGCCGATTCATGACCTTACGCACTTGAGCCGAAAGCGACGGACAGATGAACATAAGCATTACCATCATTGAATATACTACACAATATCCTTTTCTCACTCTCTTATATCCACTTTTATGTATCCTCATCAAACAATTGTTTAAAGAATAAACGGTATAAACACTGTTTTATTGTCTCAACACAAAAAGCTTTTGATAGAATCTGAGCATCCGGTTCCAAAACACTATACACAAAAAGGGCGGTCCACTATGGCCGCCCTTCCATTTTATCTATGTTTGCTTTGTTAGCCTTTCAGCTACTTGCTGTAATTCAATATAGCGAAATTGCTTATAACAAAGAGAGAACCTATGATACCGTAAACTATTAATGTAACTCCTAACATAATCATCCATTTTTAAAGTTCATAACTCTGTTAACTCTCGCTCTTGTGAATGTCCTCCGCATCAGCTTTATTTTCTCCTTTCTTATTAGCTTCAGCTTCTGTCATTCACTTAATTAAGTACAAAAAACGTGCCAAAAGCAAAATCAGCAAATTGTCATATTTTATAACATAAAAGCTGACATATTTGTTCAAAAACAAATTACATTTCTCATTTCACATGCTGTTTTGTCACTTCCAGACGCTCTTGTTCTGTCATACCGGCAAGACGCTCAACCTCTGCCATATCAAATCCTAAAGCAACAGCAAGACGTGTCCCATATTCACGATCCGCAAGATAACAATGTGCCACATGACGATATTTAATGTTATCCGTCACCGGCATGATGTCTGCAACGGTATTCTTAATGAGCAAATTGCGTTTATCCTCCGTCATAAGCCGATAAAGATCTCCCGGTTGCCGGAAACAATCATCGGTACGGTCTGCGTATTGGTCATATCTCATCGCCTCACCATCAACAGGCGAATCCATATATGCCAGACCATTCTTGGTATGCCATTCGCCAATGCCATTAGGGAAATACCCCTTGGTAGAACCGGAATTTCCATCTACCCTCATTTGTCCGTCGCGATGATAGCTGTGAACAGGACAATGAGGACGATTCACCGGAATCTGGTCGTGGTTGACCCCAAGACGATAGCGCTGGGCATCACCATAAGAGAAAAGACGGCCTTGAAGCATCTTGTCAGGTGATAAGCCTATTCCCGGAACAATGTGTGCAGGTGAAAAAGCCGCTTGCTCAACATCTGCAAAGTAGTTATCAGGATTACGATTGAGTTCGAGCACCCCTACCTCTATCAAAGGGAACTCCGCATGCCGCCATACTTTTGTCAAATCGAAAGGATTTTCATAATAATCATGCGCCTGTTCTTCAGTCATAATCTGAAAGTACAATGTCCATTTTGGAAAATCTCCACGTTCAATCGCTTCATAAAGATCACGCTGACTGCTTTCACGATCTTTTGCCACAATAGCTTCCGCTTCCTCATCGGTAAGATTCTTTATGCCCTGTTGAGTACGAAAATGAAATTTGCACCACACCCTTTTTCCTTCGGCATTGATAAGACTATAAGTATGCGACCCAAAGCCATGCATATGCCGGTATGAAGCAGGGATTCCTCTGTCAGACATAACAATCGTGACTTGATGAAGAGCCTCCGGAAGCATCGTCCAGAAGTCCCAGTTATTCTGCTTGGAACGCATATTTGTTTTAGGATCACGCTTTATTGCATGATTAAGATCCGGAAACTGCAAAGGATCACGCAGAAAAAACACAGGAGTATTATTTCCTACCAAATCCCAATTACCTTCATCTGTATAGAACTTGATGGCAAAGCCTCTGATATCACGTTCCGCATCAGCTGCACCCCGTTCTCCCGCTACAGTCGAAAAGCGGACAAACACTTCTGTCTTCTTTCCTATTTCAGAAAAAAGATCGGCGCATGTATACCGGGTTACATCATGTGTTGTCGTAAAATGTCCAAAAGCACCACTGCCTTTAGCATGCATTCTTCTTTCCGGTATAACCTCCCGGTCAAAATGGGCCAATTTCTCCATCAACCACATATCCTCCATCAGTAAAGGTCCCCGGCTACCTGCTGTCAGAGAATTTGTATTATTCTTCACAGGTGCTCCTACTTCATTTGTCAAATGCTTCTTTTCCATAAATTAAAAGTTCAGATTATATTGATTTATAGAAAAGAAACAACATTGGCATCAGATTTGTTCACGGCATAAAAAAGAGGCTGTCCAACAAGTTCTATTTTAATGATTCTACCCCTGTCAGAATGCACTCCGGCAGGGGTTATTTTTCCTGAGTTCGTCATCATGTCACTCTGCTATGACATGCTTTATACCCACCTGCTCCGCTAAATTTTTCCTGACTTCGTCATCATGTCACCCCAAACATACTCATCGAAGATTCTCGCTGTCCCTTGATAGCTTTTCATGTGCCTTTACGTCCTCATGAATCAGTTCGGTCATCCCCACTCCATGCCATCTATTTGTCATAAATTTGGGGCTTTTCCTGACAATCTGAAATGTTAAAATTCAAAGCTCCGAGAATCGCGTAAAATCGGCCGAACCTTACCAAAGTTCCGTTTACGCGATTCTAAGGCCATTTTCAGGCCTTGAATATCAAATGTAAAAATAATGTAATTTGCATTTCAAAAAGATACATTTATTTACATTTGTGTGTGCATCGCCCGAAAAAAGAGTACGCTGAAAATAAATGTCGTTCACCTTGAAAATGGTTTTAAAGTGCCTTCTAAAAAATTTTCCAAGGTGAACGACATTTATTTTCAAGGTGAACGAGTTTGAAAATGTCCGTTTTTCGGAATAAAATCTGATATTGCACAAATTGATTTCTTAAAAAGAATAAATTTATATTTTCAATGCCACGAAAAACAAAGATGGGTTTTGGTGGCGAAAAACAAGTGTATCGGCCAAGTATTTTTATAACTTACTGATTATCAGCATATCCTATTTTTATTCTTACCTGTACCTTTTGTGCCTAAAACTGCGCAACTCTATTAAAATAGTATTTTACTGATTATCAATTACTTGTCAATAAAACTTCAAAAAATTAATGATTGAGTGGATATAAACAAATATTAATTATGTTAATAAAACTCCATCAGTTAAAAGTGGGGTTAGTGTCAAAAAGAAAGAAGAAATGTTTCTAAAAAAAACAGCAGCTTTTGCTTGTGTCTTCACAGACTCCTCCGTCGCTTCGCGCCACCTCCCCTAACTTAGGGGAGGTGCCAGGTTACTCAGCAGATGTAAATGCTATCATGTTGTCAACCAGTAAGTTGACTCCCTATTGGCTTTTCAACGAGCAAGGTAACTAAGCTCCTCCCCTAAGTTAGGGGAGGTGGCGCGAAGCGACGAAGGAGTCTGTGAAGACGCAAGCTTTAAATCATCAAAATCACAAAAAGAAACCGTGAATACACCAGCAAAAAACAACAAGCCTAACATCCGAAGTGATTTTCGTCTGTCACCTAAAACCGCGAACATCAGAATTATGCCTATTTGAATTTAAGTACTTGTATATTTAACGTATTTCTGACGAAGTCAGAAAAAAAGGCAGTCTAATAAGTCTATTTTAAATGATTTTACCCCTGTCAGAATACGCTCTGGCAGGGGTAGTTTCTCATATTCGGAGACTTGTCAGACAGCCTCTTGTCCACAACAAAGATCCAAAAAGATACAAATTTTTTATTATCGGCAACAGTTCTTAAAATATCTTTCCCGCAAGACGGAAACTGATTACAGGATATACTCTCAAATTGCTGACAACATCCAAGAACTCTCCTTCATCATCCAAATCTGAAGCTTCAAGCTGATTACCATTGCACATAATCTTTGGTTTTCCCCAGAACTGCACACCCATATCGAACTGGAAGCTCAAGTTCTTTCTCTTGGCAACAGCACGACCGATACCGATACCGATATATGGTTTGAAACTATTTGTTTTTATCTGTGCATTTATATTGCCCTCTTCATCCGGCTCTAACATATAATCACCGATAAACAAGTTTCTATAGTTAAGAAGAGCACCGTCTTCTTCATTATAAGCCTCTATTATTTTACTTCCGCCAAAATAAGCACCGGCTGTAACATGAAAGCTACTGTTTCTTGAAGGATAAAAATCCACAAGCAACTTTCCATTTGTAAATCCTGTCTTGCCTTCCAAATCTATATAATCCATATAATCATAATAATCCCAAGACCATCCATTAGTTGCTTGGGCGGACACGGGGGTGGAGAATTTTATAGTAGGCATCACAGTAACACCTGCACGGAGTTGAAGATGACTTCCAACCGTAGTTGCTACATCAAGACCAACACCAGAAGTTTCAGCGGTAATACCAACAGAAAGATGATTAAAAACATCATCCGAAAACCAATTCTGTGCATCTGCACTTAATGCTGATGCAATGACAAAAATTGCCGTAAGTAGATTTTTTTTCATTTTAAATACCTGTTTTTATTAATTAAAAGAATGCCACCGCTATTTGTCTTCAAAATTCGCGGCGCAAAGGATAATTACCCCTAAAATGTTCAAAATCAGACGGAGAAGCCTTAAGACGTCCACTATCTATACGCGGATCGTAAAGCTGTAGCGCACGTTTGTCCGCATCATCAGACAAAGGAAGCAAAGATGCCGGCAGAGAAGGTGGTTGAATATCAAAAGCATACGGACATCCCAAGAAGTCACACACCGCCTGCAGCGTCATTCTTGTAGCATTAGCTTTGCCGTCTGCCGAATATCCTGCGATGTGAGGAGTTCCTATTACAACCCTTTCAAGAAGTTCAAGATTAATGTCCGGCTCATTTTCCCATGTATCCACCACTGCCCCCTTCACACGTTCTTCGCAAAGAGCACGCAATAACGCTGTATTATCAACAACTGCCCCTCTGCTTGTATTAATAACAAGAGGGCATTGTACAAGACTGTCAAAGAAATCATCGTCGGCAAGGTGAAATGTAGGATATTCGCCACCATGCGTCAATGGAGTATGGAAGGTTATCACATCTGCTTTGGCTGCAATCTCTGCAAGAGAAACAAATCGTGTTCCCTCAAAAGTATCCTTGCGCTCAGCACGCAAAGGATCACAAAGCAGAATGTTCATTCCTGCTGCACGACAATCGGCTGCAACAAGAGACCCGACATGTCCAACCCCTACTATTCCGACGGTTACACCCGGATGGAGAAAACCGAGTACAAGAAGAGAGTTATGTATATACTGGCGCACGGAAGTGGCATTGCAACCGGGACAATTAACCCAGCGAATACCTGCTTCCCTGCAATATTCAGTATCTATATGGTCGTAGCCTATAGTTGCTGTCACGACAAGGCGCACTCTGGAGCCTTGCAACAAATTGCGATCACAATGAGTACGTGTGCGGACAATGAGTATGTCTGCATCATGGACATCTTCCGATGTTATTGCGCTTCCACGCAAATACACCACCTCGTCAACAAGAGTTTCAAGAGGTCCCTTGATGAAAGGAATCTTGTCATCAACAACTGCTTTCATCGGTGCAAATATAGAACAAGCACATTTTATGTTTGAAAAAAACTACATTACCTCACTTCCTGCTTTCACTTCGTGTTCTACGGTAGTAACAGCAACAGAGCCATCCCAATTCTCGGCAGAAAGAATCATTCCTTCACTTACAAGTCCGTTCTTAAATTCTCTGGGTGCAAGATTGGCAATAAAACAAACTTGCTTTCCCTTCAGCTGTTCCGGCTCATACCATTGCGCTATGCCGCTGACAATTGTTCGTTTCTCCAATCCATCATCAATAAGAAACTTAAGCAATTTCTTCATCTTAGGAACACGCTCGCATTCCAGCACGGTTCCCACTCTTATGTCAAGCTTTTGGAAGTCATCAAACAAGATGTTTTCCTTTATTGGGTTAGCTTTCGCCTCAGCAGCTTCATTCGCTTTCTTTGTCGCAAGCAACTTATCTACCTGAGCCTGAATTACATCGTCTTCAATCTTTTCAAAAAGCAAAGCAGGTTTTGCAAGTTGCTTTCCTGCAGGCAGGATTTCTGTAGAACCCAGTTCGTCCCAGCTGAAACTATCCAGACATATCATCTCCCGCAACCTCTTTGAAGACATCGGAAGGAACGGTTCAAACGCAATGGCAAGATTTGCCGTAAGTTGAAGAGAAATGTATATAATCGTCTTGACACGCTCCGGATCCGTCTTCACCACCTTCCATGGTTCCTCATCCGCGATATATTTATTACCGATACGCGCAAGGTTCATGGCTTCCTTTTGGGCATCACGGAATTTGAAACCGTCAAGCAAACTCTCCACTTTCTGTTTCACATCTTTGAACTCTTCAAACGTCGCACGGTCATTGGCCGTCAGTTCTCCACATTTCGGCACAATGCCACCATAATACTTCTGTGTAAGCTGCAACGCACGGTTTACAAAATTGCCATACACAGCCACAAGCTCATTATTGTTGCGTGCCTGATAATCCTTCCATGTGAAATCATTGTCTTTGGTTTCCGGTGCATTGGCTGTCAATACATATCTGAGCACATCCTGCTTGCCCGGCATATCCACAAGATACTCATTGAGCCACACGGCCCAGTTGCGTGAGGTTGAAATTTTGTCTCCTTCAAGATTAAGGAACTCGTTACTTGGAACATTGTCCGGCAGAATATATCCGCCGTGAGCCTTGAGCATGGATGGGAAGACAATACAATGGAACACAATATTGTCCTTTCCTATGAAGTGCACAAGACGCGTATCCTCATCCTTCCACCACTGTTCCCACGTTCCCTTTTCCGGATGGGCATCACACAACTCCTTTGTATTCGATATATATCCTATCGGAGCATCAAACCATACATACAGAACCTTTCCTTCTGCACCTTCCACCGGTACAGGTATTCCCCAGTCAAGGTCACGAGTGACTGCACGCGGCTTCAGACCGGCATCCAGCCAGCTCTTACACTGTCCATAGACATTAGGACGCCATTCTTTGTGCTCATTAAGAATCCAGTCCTCAAGCCACTGCTGATAAGCATCAAGAGGCAGATACCAATGTTTGGTCTTACGCTTTACAAGCGAATTTCCGGTAAGCGCATTGACAGGATTGATAAGTTCATCTGGTGAAAGCGCGGAACCACACTTCTCACACTGGTCGCCGTATGCTCCTTCCGCATGGCAGCGAGGGCATTCGCCTCGTATATTACGGTCTGTCAAGAATTGTCCGGCTCCCTCATCATAATACTGCTCGCTTTCTATCTCTACGAACTTATTGTTGTCATACAACGTCTTGAAGAAATCGGCAGCAAACTTATGATGGGTATCTGATGTTGTTCTTGAATACACATCAAAGGAAATGCCGAATTTCTCAAACGAATCCTTTATAATACTATGATAACGATCCACCACATCCTGCGGTGTACATCCTTCTTTCTTTGCACGAATCGTCACCGGCACTCCATGCTCGTCGCTACCTCCGATGAAAAGTACGTTTTCACCTTTGAGACGCAAATAGCGCACATATATGTCAGCAGGGACATAAACTCCTGCCAAATGTCCGATATGAACAGGTCCGTTGGCATATGGCAATGCCGACGTAACCAGTGTACGGTTAAACTTCTTTTCCATTTTTTACTTTTTATTCTTTGCCACAAAGATACGGCTTTAAATTCAAAGAGAAAAGAGTTGCAGTCGTTTATTCAAGCCAGACAATCCATTGGCACCGATTGCAAATCCTAAAGGCAACATCCGGAGCAAACACGTAATCAATGGTCCTCAGCAATAGAGGTGTTCACAGAAAGGCACTGCCCAGACTCTCATGACTTCATTAAAAAAGTATGTCAGGTTTTATAAGCATGAAATATCAATAGATTATAATTCTACTATTCGTGGTTTCAGGTGACACACGAAAATCGCTTCAAAAGTTAAGCCTGTTGTTTTTTGCTGATGTATTCACAGATTCTGCTTGTGATTTTAAGCAGATGTATTCACAGACTCCTACAGCTTGTGATTCGTGTTTTTGTTGGTGGATTCACAGACTCCTATCGCAATTTTAATGATTCAGAGTAGATGTATTCACAGACTCCTCCGTCGCTACGCGCCACCTCCCCTAACTTAGGGGAGGAGCCAGGTTACCTGTTCAGTGTTAATGCTATTATATTAATAATCATAATATTATCTTGCTATTGGCTTTTCAACGAGCAAGGTAACTAAGCTCCTCCCCTAAGTTAGGGGCAA
>CAZKOB010000135.1:0-9909 GCA_964554265.1 uncultured Bacteroides sp.
AATGTTTTTAAAGTGCCTTTTAAACAAATTTTGTTCACCTTGAAAATTTATTTCCGGTGTACTCTTTTTTCAGACGAGATACACGCGAATGTGAATAAATGTATCTTTTCGAAGCATAAATTGTATTATTTTTACATTTGGGATTCAAGGTCTGAAAACAGCCTTAGAATCGCACAAATGGAACTTTGGTAAGGTTCGGCTAATTTTACGCGATTCTGAGAGCCTTGTTTTTTAACATTTCAAATTATCAACAAAAGCCCGTAAATTATGACAAATAGATAGCGCGAAGATGGAATAACCAAGCAGATTGATGATGACATTAAGGCTCATGAAAAGGCATCAGAGAACAGCGAGAATCTTCGATGAGAATGTTTTGGGTGACATAAAGATGAAGTCAGGAAATTGTTGACAATCAGCAGAATGCGGTTTTACAGAAAGGACGCAGTTTTAGTTCAAAAACAAAGTTTTCTTAGTTTTGAGGTACGTGCTGTCTTCTTTCTGTTCGTGTTTGAGAAACTCTTTTAATGAACCCATGACATTTTGAACTTTCTCGATATATTTGTAATATTGGCAAAATTGGATTTGTTTGTCCTTATTTCAAACTTGCATCAATACGTCTCAAATTTTACCGGATGGAATAATTTATTTGCTATTCCTAAGGCTTCAATTTCCTGCTGGAGAAACAAAGGTCTGTATCGTATTGTCCCATTGTTTGTGCCGGCACCTTTCACATAGTATTTGTTCTCAAATCCATGAGGTACAAATTCCCCATGCCCTCCGAAGTCAACAAGTTCGTATCCGTTGTTGTATAAGGCTGTGGCTATCAATGCTTCAAAATGTCCGCTATTGCCTTCGCGCATGAATCTGTCCATGAATGAGAGTGCGGCGGCGGACATTCTGTAGATGGGATTGAATGATTTTACATAGTTTTCAACTGAATAGTTGTTCTTTTCATTCCAGCGTGACCATTTCCACCATTCCCATTCTCTGTTCTTGTATGAGTAAAATTCTATATGCGAACTCAACAAATCTGCTTGTATGTGGTCAAATGTGTCCAGAAATGTTTTCCAGTTTCCTGTGAAAATGACATCATATTCTATTATCCAATAATTATCATATTGGGGATTGTTTTTGAAGAAAAATTGTATGATGAAATTAACGCTTCCCCAGATATTCGATGTGATGGGTGTGTATCCCATTCCTTGTATGTCTTTGGATGATACCGGAAAGACTTTGATATAGGTCGGTATCCTTGACAAAGCACCACTATTTACCTCTGTTGTCACCCAATATATAGTGTATGTGTCTGATGCCTCACGGTATATTTTGTCGCATCTTTCTATAGTTTCGTCATTGATTATATGTGATAAAAATATGATGGCATTGTTCATTTGTTCGTTTTTTTCTGCAAAAATACGTCATTATAGGAAATAAATGACGCATTTATTGTGCTTTTTGATGTAAAAGGAGTACTTTTGCATAAAATTGAAATGAATAATGAAAACGAGTAGGTACAATTATTTTATACATCGTAATGGCAAACATGTATTTTTTAATGGGCGTACAAAAAGATTTTTTGAGGTCTCGGAAAAGAATTATGAGGTGTTTAAAGATGTAATACAGAATCCGCAGAATTATAAGGACAAATATCTTGTTTTTCTTGAAAAGATGCTGGAAGAGGGGTTTGTGGTTAATGATGACATTGACGAGTTGGATTTGGTCAGACAAGCTTATGAACAAGGTAAATGTCCGGATGCATACATGCTGATAGTCTTGCCTACATATCAATGCAATCTGTCATGCTGGTATTGTGTGCAGAAACATCAGGATATGGTTATGTCGGAGGAAACGATGAGGCGCTTGAAACTGCACATTTCCAATTATCTTAAAGAAAACAAGATTAAATATTTCAATTTGTCGTGGTTTGGTGGAGAACCTACATTGGAGTATGAGAAAATGATAGCAATATCTCGCTATGCGAAAGACATTTGTGACAGACTGAAAGTAAAATACAATGCGACGTTGACCACTAATGGCACGTTGTTGAATGAGGAGCGTATCAAGGAACTGCGTGAGGTGAATGTGACGGATTACCAGATTACAATTGACGGTCGCCGTGAACAACACAACAAGGTGAAGAGATTGAAAGAAGGTTCTGCTTTTGACATTGCCTTGACCAATATCGCCCATATTGTGAGATTGATACCAGAAGCAAATTGCTATCTTCGTATTAATTATACAGACAAGAATCTTCTGCCTGAAGATATTATGAATGATATCAACGAATGCATACCGTCTGATTTGCGCAAGTATATAAAAATTTTGCCAAAGCAGGTGTGGCAGGTTCAGGATGATAAAATAGATGATGAAAAAGTGAAAAAATTGAGGCTGGAAGTGCGCAAGACCAATTATAATGTACATGCGTGCGAGTTGGGTATGTGTTATACTGACCGCGCGCATTTTAATTGCATATATCCGAATGGTGCGGTGGGAAAGTGTGACAATGAGGATATGAGCGCAGCTCGTGGCTATCTTGGGGATTCGGGCGAAATTGTCTGGAATACAGATTATCCTTACCAGACACAATCTATTTTAGATGATGCCGTTTCTTGTTCACAATGCAAGTATCTGCCGATATGTTGGGGGCCATGCCCGAAGATGCGGGATGAGATGATAATGAAAACCGGTACAGTGCAATGTGCATTTGATGACAAAGAAAAGAAAATTAACAAGTATATTGATTCTTATGTGGAATCATTTCTAAAAGACGGAAAGTAATGTTGAAATATAAATTTCTATTTTTGTTTTTCTGTGCTTCTTTTTTTTCTGCAACAATATGTCTGGGAAAAGAACTTTTTTTGATGCCTGATGACACAACCGCACAAAGTAAGCAGGATACGACGGTGTGGAAACAGGTTGGCTTGGATGAAGTGGAAATCAAGGCAAGCAATATCATACAGCGTGGAGACGAGACGCGGGTGGTTATTACGAAGGAAATGCGCAGGGGCGCCAAAGATGTAGCGCAAATGATGGCTACTCTGCCCGGATTCGACTATGATTATATAGACAGGCAGTTAAAGTATCACAACTCGACGAATATTGTGGTGTTGGTGGACAGTGTGGAGAAATCTAAAAATAATGTGATGGACTTGTTTCATCTGCGCTTTGACAAAATTGATATTATAGACCATCCACAAGGTAAATATGCGGGTTATGATGTGTTGATAAACTTTCATACCAAGAAGAATTATGAGGGATATGAGGGAAACATCAGTTATTATTCCTATCAGAATCCATCAAGCAAGAACTCTAAGTTTTTGGTGGCATGTGTGCCAAGCGGTTATTTCTCATACACAAAAAACAGATGGAGCTTTTATGCGAGCGATAAAGTCACTTTTCAGCAGGGAGGGATAGACCGCAGATGGCAACGAAATAATTATCTTGCGGGTATTAGGGATGTGAATATTCCTAATGAGAACGGGAATAAAGATATGACTCAATATGATCGTCAGAATAACTTCTATGCCAGTGCCGACTACAAAATAAGTGATAAAAGCTCTGTGTCTTTTGTCTACTCTTTTAGTAATGATAATTTTGACGAGAGAAATGAAAATACATATATAAGAACCACGGATGCAGACAAAGATGGGGTTGTACAGAAGCGGTACGATAATCTGGCAAAGGATGGACAGGAGCACTCTTGGGCTGTCTTTTACCGGGGCAAGAAAGGCAAACTGGATTATTCGGCTGATTTTAATTATAGATACCTTCCTTCGGAGTATGCCTCGAATCGGACTGAGACCTCTGGCTTTATGCTTGACAATCACTTCAGGGACAGAATGAACTATACCCGGTTCCGTGCAGAGGCGAGTTCTAATTTCTTGAATTATACACTGTTCATCTCCGGTGGATATGCCAATACATGGAAGGATTATTCTCGGAGGGATTATGATATGCGTGATATGTTGAATGCCAACAGTTATTATAGAAATAAGGTGTGGGCACAAGTTTCATACTGGCCCTGGCATAATACCAATGTGAAGCTGGGAGGCTGGCTGGAACAGATACATCTGAAAAGCAATGGGGCGAGGGACAATCAGTTGCCGTATGGATTTAATGCACTGTTCTATCAGAAGTTGTCACCGAAAAATTGGCTTCGCGTGAACTATAATTGCAATATCAATTATCCAGACCAGACAGCTTCAAGCAGTTATGGGTATTTTGTAGACTCGCTTATATGGTCTGGCGGAAACCCGTTCCTTCGTTCGAGTGTCAGGCATGATGTCTGGCTGACGGTAGACTTATGGCAGTTGCTGAATTTGCAGGTCGGATATGTCAATTCTCCTAATACTTTTGCCAATATATCGGAAGAACGCGAGGGGATGCTTCCTTCTGGTGTTGAAGGGAAATATGTGGCAAAAACTACGGTGAATGCCAAATATGATGAATGGTGGGCGGCTGTGTCGTTTACAAAAAGATTTTGTAAGGACTTTGTATACAAGGCCGATATAAAGTATATCGCCAAGAATACATCATACAGTCTTTATAGCCGCCATGCGGATGAATGGTATGCTACGACATCATTGCGATATTACAACGACAAGATGAAAATGTCCGTACTCATATCCTATTTGTATAATCAGGGGCAGAATATTCTTCCACAGTCTTTTTCTGAATTGAAATATGATATCACTTCGTTGTATGTGGAGAAATTTCTGATGAACCAGAATTTGATATTGAGTTTCGGATATGAATTTCCTTTTTGTTTTGCTAAAGGAACTAATTATGTGATAGAGGACTCTCCGCTGATGTATGTAAGCAATGTGGATAGACTGTACGAGAGAATTAAGAATGGTTTCAGAATCAATGTCGTGTACAGGTTTCAGGGCGGAAAGTCTGTGAGAAAATATAATAAGGAATTGTCTTCGGAAAGATAAACATAAAAATAAAAAAGGAATATATGAATGATAGTGTTTTGTCCGAAATGGAATTGCTAAAAGTGTATGGAGGAATGGGTGGCGCAGAGGATAAGACTGTTGCGCCTGTTGACAGTATCACCAATTCGAATGATTGTGTGTTGAATCCTAAATGCATTATTAATCTGAATAAAAGAGATTCGTTGAATCACAGGAGTGACACAGTGGTGGTTATAAATGATGCGGACTGTGTAATCAATGGTGATAGCATTCCTAAGCATATTAAGATTATAAATTTGAAGAAAAAACTTTAGTGTTATGAAACAATTAAAAAAAATGGCATTTACGTCTTTGGAAAATGATGTTTTGTCAGAAATGGAAATGTTGCAAGTTTATGGAGGTACATCTGATGGGGATACCCCTAACGATAGATGTACAGTGAATCCGGGTTGTATTATTAATGCTGTTGCAGGCTGTGCGTGTACATGTGGTGGTAATACAGGAGGCACATGCGGTGGTAATACAGGAGGCACATGTGGTGGCAATACAGGAGGCACGTGTGGTGGTAATATTGGTGGTACTTGTGGAGGAAATGGTAATGGAAATGTTGTAAATGTGCTTGCTAATTGCAGGCATTAATAATTTCTTCTCTTGAAATGATTCTGGAGGATTTTCCATATACAAGGCAGCTGGACCGCAAGGATTGTGGTCCAGCATGTCTTAAAATGATAGCGGAGTTTTATGGGAAGAAATATAATCTTCAGACTTTGCGCGAACGTTCTTTTATCTCACGTGATGGAGTGTCGCTTATGGGTATTGGCGATGCGGCTGAGTCCGTAGGATTCAGGACTACAGGTTTGAGAATATCCAAAGAAAGATTGTTGGAGAATGTTCCTTTGCCGTGCATTATGCATTGGAATCAGAATCATTTTGTCGTTTGCTATAAAATAAAACGGCGGAAAAAGAATCATTTGTTCTATATAGCTGATCCGGCTATAGGAAAGATGAAGTATATTGACGAGGAGTTTGACAGTCATTGGATAAGCACTAAACAAAATGGGGAGAAAAGAGGAATTGTAATGGTTCTGCAACCCACCAATGATTTTTACAGCCATGATGATGAGTGTTGTGAGAATAGTAACTTGAAGACTGTATCTTATTTTTTCAAGTATCTTCGTCCATATAGGAGTCAGGTAGTGCAGATGATTGTATTGTCTGCATTATTCATGTTGTTGGGATTAATTTTTCCGTTCCTGTCACAATCAATGGTAGATATTGGAATCAGGAATGGGAATATTGGTTTTGTGAAATTGCTGTTGATCGCACAGTTTGTCCTTACATTTACGAGTCTTTCTATAAATTTTTTGCAAAGTTGGATCTCCCTGCATATGAATACAAGGGTGAACATCGCTATCATATCTGATTTTTGGATTAAATTGATGAGATTGCCGATGAAGTTTTTTGAGACAAGAATGATGGGAGATATTTTACGGCGCATAAATGACCATGGAAGGATTGAGACTTTTATTGTAAGGGATTCTGTCGGAATATTTTTTGCAGGAATCAATTTCTTGATATACGGGACGGTGTTAGCAATATATGACTGGCGCATATTGGCTTTTTTTCTTGTAGCCCATTCTTTATATATATTATGGGTGGTATTTTTCTTGAGGTATCGGCGCAAGTTGGATTATCAGAATTTCTATTGGTCTTCAAAAAATGAAAGTGCTGTAATTCAAATGGTGCAAGGTATGCAGGAAATCAAATTGAACAATTGTGAGCAGAATAAACGGTGGGAATGGGAACAGATTCAGTTTAAGCAGTTCAAAAATAGCATTGAAAGTTTGAAAATTGCCCAAATACAGAATTTTGGGGCGATGCTCATTACGCAGTCTATCAGTTTGATCATTTCGTATATGGTAGCAAAACGTGTGGTTGACGGTGAGATGACTCTCGGTATGATGATGGCAATATCTTATATAATTGGTCAGGTGGCGGCTCCAATTTCTCAATTTGTGGGATTTATTCGCTCGTGTCAGGACACAAAAATTAGTATAGAGAGACTGAATGAGGTGCATGAGGCTAAGGGTGAACGTGAAGGATTTTCTGGGCAAAGAAACGACTTGCCGGAAAATGGTGATTTATGCTTTAAGAATGTGTCGTTCAGCTATAGTGGGTCTACACGTGATTATTCGCTCAAACATGTGGATTTGTGTGTGAAGCAAGGAGAAATAACGGCTTTTGTGGGAAAAAGCGGAAGTGGAAAGACTACATTGTTGAAACTTGTGTTGGGATTTTATGAACCAACAGAGGGTGCTATTACTTTAGGAAAGACCAGTCTGTGTAATGTGAACCGGATATTGTGGCGTACGGTCTGTGGCTCTGTCATGCAGGATGGATTTATATTTTCTGACACGATAGCTCGTAATATAGCAGTCGGAACTGATTATATAGATAAAGATAGGCTCATTAACTCTGTGAGGATTGCCAATCTGTCGGATTTTATAGATTCGTTGCCTTTGGGTTTCAACACTAAGATTGGAATGGATGGAAATGGTATCAGTCAAGGACAAAAACAGCGGATTCTCATAGCGCGTGCAGTATATAAGAATCCGGAGTATATTATTTTTGACGAGGCTACAAATTCTCTTGATAGCCTGAATGAGAAGGAGATAATGGAGCATCTCCATCAGTTTTATAAAGGAAAAACTGTACTGATTGCTGCACATAGATTGAGTACAATACGAAATGCACATCGAATTGTAGTGTTGAAAGATGGTGAAGTCGTGGAAGTGGGTACTCATCAGGAACTCATGGATAGGGTGGGAGAATATTACAATCTGGTAAAAGAACAAATGAACTGTACATCGGAGTGATTTATGAGAGATTTTGATTTGCTTGAAGAAGATTTGGATTCTGTAGTTGGGAAAATGCCTGTATATATTCAGCGATATGTGCTTGGTTTTTGCCTTTTTGTTGTTTTTGTCTTGTGTGGTGCATTTTTTATTAAATATCCTGAGAAACTTTCCGGACCTATGGTTATTTATGCGAACCAAAAAGATGTCAAGTATGCGTTTGTATATTTGACTGCAAAAAATATTGGCGAATTGGCAGAAGGACAAACTGTATTTCTTTATTCAGAGAATTATTCGGAGGCAGATTATGGCTTTCTTGTTGGTTCTGTCTATTCTTTCAACGGAAGTCCTGATAAACATGGATTTTACGTGGTGAAAGTGAGGCTGGATAATTCATTGACTACTTCGTTCAATAAAAAAATGTCGGAAAATATGCAGCTGGAGGGTAGAGGCGAAATTATGATTCGAGACAGGCGGTTGATTCAATGTTTGTTTGGATTTTGATATATTTATGTGGCTTGAATGTTTTTTTGCAAGTGAATAAAAATGAAGCAGGCAATATTGATTATGGCTCACAAAAATATGAAACAGGTGAAAAAGCTTGTGGATTTTTTTGAAGGGCAATGTGATGTTTATATTCATATAGATAAGAATTTTAAAGTGCGTGACGATGAGTTGAAAGATTTGGAAAATAGCTCGGGAGTCAGAGGTGTGTATCGCAAATATCGTGTACATTGGGGTGGTTTTAGTGTACTTGAAGCTGAAATATATCTTATGAAATGTGCTTTGCGAGATGGAAATGCCGGATACTTTCATGTTCTTAGCGGAGAAGACTACCCTATAAAACCTTTGTATAACTTTCTGCATTTTTTTTCTCATACATCGGTAAAGGGTTTTTTGAGTTGTAATCATTTACCTTCTCCATATACTGACTATAATACATATCATAGATTACAATATTATATATTTTCTGATTTTATAAGTTGTAGGGACGATGCCGGCCAAAAAAGATTATGGAGGATTGTTGATTGGGAAAAGAAAATGGGGATTAAGAGACGTATTCCTGATTTTTTCCCTCATCTTTATGGAGGTTCTGCATGGTTTTCGTTTAGTCGTGAAGTCACTCAATTTGTGGTCGATTACACAAAGAAGAGGCCTGCTTTCTATAATAGAATGAGATTTACGTATGTTCCAGAGGAAATTTATGTCCCGACTGTGGCTTTGAATTCTCCTTATTGTCAGCAGATAGAATGGAAAAATAATTGTAGGACTATTGTATGGGATAAGAATGAGAATGACAAATCGCCAAAGAATATCAAAAAAAAGGACTTTGGGGAGTTACTGACTAATCCTATGGGATTTTTTGCAAGGAAATTTGATTTTGCTCAAAGTTTGGATGTGGTTGGTTTGGTTGACAGGTATCTGCTTTCTTCTCATAAACATGACATAGAAGTTTCAGAAACAGGTGTATGGAATACTGAGTACATAGATAAATTTGTATTTGATAATGGTCTGAAGAATTGTTTGTTGGACTTTTGTCGTAAAATGAATATACATACCGTATGTGATTTTGGATGTGGCCCTGGATGGTATGTGGCATATTTGCATAGTAAAGGGGTTGCGGCTGTTGGATATGATGGCAATTTGCATACAGCAGAGTTGTCTTCTCTTATGTCAGGAGGGCTTGCTTTATGTGATTGTGTGGAACTTACAGAGGATTTGGTTGCTGATGAAAAATTTGATTTGGTTTTATGTATAGATGTATGCCAATATATAAAAGAAGAATATTGGAAGATATTTATAGGGAACTTGATACGTAACACTGGACGTTATTTGGTTATGACATTTACGGAAGACTATATGAGAAAGATGGATGTTGGCGAACAGCATCTTTTACTTAATGGAATAAAAAAAGGAGGATTTGTGATAAATGAGTATGCTACATACATGTTTCGTCTGTCAATAACATTTGAAAAATATAAGGAATCAATTGTTGTGCTCCAACGCATATAGAGATTACAGAAAACGGCCTATTCTGTCCCTCTTTCCTTTCTGTTTATCCTAAAACACTTGTATTTTCTGCATAGTCGGTATTTTTTTTGAAAAAGTTGTCTTGTATTCTTGCCATTGCCGTGAAA
>CAZKOB010000136.1:0-9747 GCA_964554265.1 uncultured Bacteroides sp.
GAGCTTGCGACGGAGGGCGTGGCGCGAAGCGACGGAGGAGTCTGTGAATACAACCGCTTACAACCATAAGAATCACGATAGTAGTCTGTGAATACACCAGCAAGAATCACAAGAATGCTCAGTGAATGCACCAGCAAAAATCACATGGAAAGCACCCGGATATGAACATGAGGCTTCACCTATTTCACAACAATTTTTTGTCCGTTTCTTATATATACCTTTTGTGGTTTTTCCCCTTGTTCTGCGCCCTGTCAAATCATAAAGAGTGGTGTCTTCCTGCTTTCTTGAATCGGGAGTACTTTGTATTCCATCCCAAACATCCTGCTCTATTTTGATATTGTCGAAACCTATGATTTTTTCACTGCCCCCAGATGTATGTACAGCGGAGAAGCCGACTTTGGCAATCTCGTTGCCGTTGCTGTGGATTTCCATTTTCACCTTCTGCCATGCCTCTTTGTTTTCTTCCGGTGACACTTCACTGCGTTTCCCATTGTCCACATAGATGAAGGCGTTGCCTCCGAGTCCTGATTTCCAGACATCTGCTGTCAGTACGTATTCTCCTTCAAGCAGTTTCAACTCCTGATAGAACGAAATGGTGGACGTTCCCCATTTCTGACGAACCCAATAGGTGTGTTCACCGCCGTTTTCCGGTTGTGGGTGTGATGCGAAGAAATCCGAATAATACAAGTCACCTGCGGCCATTGCCGTAAGGTCGTAATTGTTGGGATTGGAATAGTCCGGCGCCCAGCCTTCCGGCACGTAGATGGCTCTGTCGCTGTTGACTCCCGAACCCGGCATCACTTCGTATTCCTCTTCAAAGTCGCCGTTTATCAATGAAGTCGGATATTCCTTCTCCTTGTATTCTATGCCTTGCATCTTGCAGATTTCTTCTCTTGTCAATGCGGTGTTGAACAGCTTGAATGCCGATATTGTGCCGCAGAAATCGGCATTGTCTGTGGCATAGCTCGTGGCCCACCATTGTGTGCGGCCTATATAGTTGCGTGTGTCCGGTGCTACTTGTGCCAATTGGTAGGGTTCTGTGATGTTTGCACCTCCGCTCGCGTCTTCTTCACCTTCGATATATATCTTTGTGGTGTGCGTGGTGGCATCAAAGGTTACAGCAATCCTGTATTCCTTGTCTGTTTCTAATGCAGTCGCTCCTGTAACGAGGGTCGTTGTTGCGCCGTTGTACTTTATTCCGGCAGAGAGTGGGTTTGCACGCAAAAAGACGCTGTTGCCGGAACCAGAACCGAAATCATAGAATCGCGGAGCTTTGTCGAGGCTTTTGGCTTTTGTTGTCAGAAGTACTGTGTAGCTCCGCAGACTGTCGAGTATGCCTGATGGTGCCACCTCATACTTGTTGGAGGAAAATCCGGATACGGTATTTCCTGTGAAATCAAGCGACTGGTATTCCAACAATTGGTTTTTCGATATGTCGCGCGGCATGACTGTAACACTGAATTTGCGCTGTATGCCATCAACCTCTGCTTGCAGTGTCACTTCTACCGCTTCTTCCGTTTGTTTCACCGTTCCGGACGAAGACAGCGCATCTTCGTTGCTGCTTGTCCATCGTATGGCTTTGCCACCGCTGATTGTGGCTGGCAGCACAATGTCGGAATATACTTCTGAAGGCACATGAAGAGCTTCCATCTGGGAGTCTGTCATAATCCAACGGATAAAAGACTGCGAGGATGTACCGTTGCTGTATCCTTTTCCGCTTATAAGTCGTCCTTTATAGCCGCCTATCACACAGTCGCCTGCTGTCAAATCCACTCCACTTATGCATTGGTCTATCCAGCCGTTGCGATACACCGTCAGTGTGCGGCTTTCGTTGTCGTATGTGAATGCCGAAGTGAATGTGCCGAGTTTCGTAAGATACCATTTACCGTCTGTGCCGCTGCTTTCCGTGGCCCATGCGTCGGAAGTGCCGAGAATGCTTTGGCTTGAATACGTGGTGTCACCGATTTTTACGTATGGTTTCAGCGATGCTGCGTCAACTCCGTATTCCATATTCCCGATTTGCAACAATACTCCTCCGTAGTTGTCGTGGTCTATGCTCCATGTTATCACATATGTAAAACTCCGGTTTTCGTTCGACGATAGTTTCATGGTTCTCGTGTCCGACACGTCCATCGTCCTGTTCCATACTTCCGACACATCCGGAGCAAGTGTCGGAAACTCTTCGGTCGGGAAGTCGAAGTCGGCATGTATGGCTGTCGGATAGCCGAGAGGATAGCCTGTGCGCACCAGCCAATAGTAGTAGTCGCCGTTCATCCAGCAAAGGCGCAAGTCTGAATCAGCCGAACCGGGAAGTATGAACGGACGTACGTTGTTCTTCGTTGAATTATAGGTGATTTGTTTCTTTGTCGAGACACTTCCGTCTTCGTCGACCGTATATTTCCATATCTCATACACTTTGCTGCCGGTGATGGTGTTTTCGGTCGGAATCGACAGATATACGTCGTTCACGTTGTCTGGATCAAGCGACATGCCGCCGCTGTAGCAGTATTCCGTGTTCGACGAATGGAATCTGCCTCCTCCGTTGGCAAGGTCTGTCAGTTTCCAACTTTTTCCGTTCCAGCGTGCATAGTAGTATTCGTGTGAGTTCTTGTCGTTCGATATTTTCACCATTGCCACCACCGGATTCTCTTTCTCGTCGAGGACAATCTGCCACACCCAGTCGCGGTAGTTCGACGGTGAATCGATGATAGTGCCCGGATATGCTGTCTTGTAGTCTCCGGTCTTGCTCACCTTGAACACACCGTCCTGTATGGTTGACAGGGTTTTGCCGTTGAGGTCGGCAAGCTGTATGTTCGTTTTCACCGTACCGTCGGCATCTTTTTCGGCATTCAGGTTGATGACGTTGAAATACAGCCAGTTCGGGTATTCATTGTCCGGATGCCCCGTGGTGTATGCCACGTATATCTTGTCCTTGCCGTTGCTCTGATACTTTGCATAAGGACGGGCACCTGTGCTTTGCACCATTTGGTAAGGGCCCCATTCGATGGATATGTTGTCGTTCTCGTCCGGCAGCGACAGTTTGGCTATCGTCGGATGCCAGTTTATGCCTCGCCAGCACAGATAGATATGCTCCGGGTCATCGCTCAAGATGAAGGGGGAAGGGTAGGTCGTGTTGTTCGCCACCTTTATTTCGTGTTCCTCGCCGAGTTCTGTGATGTCGCCCTTTTTCTTCGATATACGATAGTAGAAGCGTGGATCGTCGGTATGGCGCGCATAGAAAATCACGACTCTCTCGTCTGGAAGTACCAGAAAAGTAGGGTTGTTGTGGTCGTCCGGCTGGAAGCGTGAACGGACAAGAACATCCTTTTTTACCACATTCCCATCGGATGTGAAGGATATTTGTGACGATTTGATGGCGCCATGCACGTCGATGTAGCCTATGTATGCGGAATTGATGCTTCCGTCGCTGTTTTTGTAGTGTGTGGCACGAGGATCGGCAAACCAGCACCATGCGCCTTCATCGGCGATCACATTTCCCGAATAGGAGGCTGTTGATTGTGCTTCGGCTGCAGCAGTCCATGCAAACAGACTGATTGCGAGTAGCTTCTTTATCTTCATATTGTTCAAGGTTAATTTAGTGTATTGGTAGGAGAGGCTATGTCTTTTCAAGTATACTTGCCGTTCGATATGAGAAGGCCACATAATTGAACTGTACAGCTGTATCCGCCTCAAAGTTAGTAACAAACAATGAGACGGCATCTGTTGTCATGCTTTTTTCTGTACAAAAAGTACATAAGGAGTCTGTGAGCACATTCACCTTCACCTCTTTTTTTATGAAGACTCCTATTATATATAAAAGACTGTTCCGGGCTTCGTGGCAGATGCTTCCGTACAAAATGCTACGTTTTTAGAGTGACTGCACCGGAAATATGAAATCATCCCACAGGAAAGTCAAATTCACCGCACAGTTTTTTATAATCAGCACTGCTGATTATAAAAACTGCACTGCTGATTATATAATCGGCATTGTTGATTTTATAATCGGCAGTGCAGATTTAAGAAAATAGTGCAGCGAAAATGACTTTTCTGTGGAATAAAATTAACTTTTCACAGGCTATAACGTGATGAGTTTCAATGCTCTATAGAAAAGAATTGATTTGTGCGGAAATCCAAATACCGTTCAAATCAAAAAAATAATGGATTTCAGGTGTGGTAAAAAAACGGTGTCTTCGCAGATTCCTTTCATGATTCGGGTGTGTATACACCGGCTTAAAACCATCAACATCCTGAAATGAGTCTGTGCATACATCATCTTAAATCCATCCGAATCATGAAAAGAGTCTGTGTATACATCAACCTAAAATCATCAAAATCGTACTTTTTTTTTGCAGGTAGGAATTTATTGCATGTATTTGCGTAATCAATTACGTTTTTAGTGACATAAAAATATGGATTTTTTTGAAAGAACCGGCCGGATGGCTATCGGCAGCAGATTACGCATGCTGACGGATAAGGTTACAGCAGACGCAACCCGGATTTATCAGTTGTTTGGCGTAGAAATAAAACCCAAATGGTTTCCTGTGTTTTTCGTATTGTCCGATGGAAAAACCAAAACCATAACCGGTATAGCCAAAGAAATCGGCCATACCCACCCGTCTGTGAGCAACATAGTTAAAGAAATGTATGCAAAGGGCCTGACAAAAGAAGTTGCGGATCCTGCGGACAAGAGAAAGAATATGGTGTTTTTGTCTGCCAAAGGGAAAAGATGGCAGATGTATTATTGGAACAATGCACGGATGTGACAACAGCCTTTGAGAACCTGTCTAAGGAGGCGCATCATGATTTATGGAAAGCGATAGAAGAGTGGGAGGAGTTGCTCTCCCAGAAAAGTCTGCTCCAACGAGTGAAAGAAGCCAAAAGGGCAAGAGAGAGCCGTGAGGTGCGGATTATTCCTTACAATCCAGGCTTTCAACCTGTATTCAGAGCTTTGAATGAATATTGGATTACTTCTCATTGGCATTTGGAAGCCCACGACTTGGAGACTCTTGATGATCCACAGCAAACTATCATTGGCAAAGGTGGGTATATTTTTGTCGCAACCTATAAAGATGAGCCTGTAGGTGTATGTGCTCTTTGCAAAATGGACGATTTGACATACGATTACGAACTGGCAAAACTGGCTGTCAGTCCTAAAGCTCAAGGGAAAGGTATCGGTATCAGGTTGTGTGAGGCTGCTGTAGAAAAGGCGAAGGAGCTTGGTGCGAAAAAGCTGTTTCTTGAAAGCAACACTTTGTTGAAACCTGCCATACATATATACAGAAAGATTGGATTCAAGGAACTGTCGGAATATCATCCTGCTTATGAAAGAGGGGATATCCAAATGGAACTGACTATGGAGTGAGCCGGACTTTATTTCCGGCAGGGGCTTTTTTTTGAGAACATGCGGTGTGTTGGGATGTGGTTGGGTATAAACACATCGAGAATATTTTAGAATAAAAAACAGATAAAAAAAGATTAAGAATATGGAAAAGACAAAGATTGTAGTGCGAAAAGAAGAAGCTTTGAAAAAGGTGTTCAAGGGCGTTTCGTTGGATTCATTGGCCGTAGGAGAAAAATCGATGGTGACCAAGATGAATTATGTAAAAGGTAATTTTGCCACCACGCATCAGCACCCTCATGAACAGTGTGGATATGTTATTTCCGGGGAATATAGGTTAAAGGTGGAAACACCGGAGGAGAATATAGACATACAGCTTCGTGCCGGTGACAGTTATGCTATACCGGGAAACATGCCTCATTCGTTTGAAGTGATGGAAGGTGGTGAAGTGGTGGATATCTTTACTCCTCAACGAGAGGATTACTTATAAAAGGGAAATGACAACCAAGGCCGACAAAGATGGGGATTGGGCTGGAACCGGGCCAATCCGAATATCCGCCGATTCCTGTTCCTGCCCCTTCCGACTTGCTTGCCGGCTATTGTATTGAAGGAGGATGAACAGGGGATAACTTCTTCATTTTTATTCTGTCCCCGTAAAAAGACAAATCAGTGTGGCCCAATAAGCCACACTGATTTGATTGTCAATGATTATTGTTCGTTTTTTCGGTCTGTTTTCTCAAAAATGAGAAACATCGTTGTCAACGTTTATCCTCTATCCCGAAATCTTTCCATTTGGGTTGTTCCAATTGGGACTTCACTTTTGTCTTGACTTCTTTAATGCTCTGGTTAAGCTCCTGCAACACAAGATTCGCCTCTTTCGACTTCGCACTCACTACTTCCCTAAGGGCATCAAGTTCTCCACTTTTCGTTTCTGCATCATTTGCCAAAGCTGTAAGCTTCTCCATCAGCGTATTGTTTATTCCAAAACCTTCTGCTTTCTCCTTATTTCTGTTCAAACCTTCCGCCAACAAACGCGCCTTGCGCACAGCTTCATCATAAATTTTAGACATAATAATTGTTTTTTTGTTTTTACTGTTAAACTTATATGCCAGAGGCACCTAACAAGAATGATACTTATGCAACTCTGCACTACAAAAATACAGATTAAAAAGTGAATTTGCAAGTTTGTATATGCAGAGGCATAAGCATCTCAAACAATATTAACAACTTGTGAATCAACTACTAAGCAAAATATTAAAAATCTATAAAACACCAAAGAAATCTATTTCAATGAGACTGGCTTCACATCTGTTTGACCGTCACGACACAACAGGAAACAGTTCATATACCGGAAACCATTTGTCAAGAATCCGGTCAACTTTCTCCTCCATTTCAGGGGTAACATGATCGCGAACCTTCTTGTATGCCATAGCTACAGATATAGCTTCATCTATCCATCCTATCAGTGGCAGACGACGCGAAGAAACAAGGTCTATAGGTAGCACGAGATAAGACAATGTTGAAAGGATGAACAGCTTGTCCGATCTCGGTGTATCCGGGTCCATCATTACATAATACAACAAAAGCAACGGACGTGCACCCATGCGCCCCACTTTCTTTGCATAAGCAACAACAGTCCGCCTCACTCTTTGATAATCTACATTTACATTCTTGTTCATAATTGTCACATTTTAGTTTAAAATAAAATCCACGCTGTCAAGCCGGGGCAATGTGTTCATTCCTTATAAAGCAGGCATATTCCGGCCCCTGCCACTTGACCCGGCACACAAACGTATGCCTCGACATATAAACAGAGAACAAAAACTTCCGACATATATCGGCCGAATCGTGTTTTTGTGATTTTTTAGGCTCTGTTTTATAATATTTCCATAAGAGTAAACTTTTCCCCTCTATACGCTACAGAACCGCCTGCAGAATCAATCGCAGATATATTCATTGCGTCAACTTTCCCAACAAATCCCATATATACAAAAAAACTGTGCCGCCACCTTTACATATATCAGGTGCCGGCACAGTTCTGTTTCTCAACGGCTCTGCTTGTAGCTTTTCAATGTCATGGTGTTAAATCCGCCCCGACTTTCATTCAGAAACATACAGCAGAACCACCACATTCTCGGGTATGGCATTCACCTTATTTGCATTCCCATCCGAGCGCACTTGCACCAAGCACAGCGGCATTAGAGCTCATCAGTCCCGAAACAAGGAACTTAGGTTTTCCCTTGAACAGATTGAGCGCATTCTCTTCGTATGCCTTCTTTATCGGGTCCATAATGAGCGCGCCTGCTTTAGTCAGTCCGCCAAAGAAAATGAAAGCCTCCGGGCTTGAGAAGGCTGCAAAATCAGCACACGCCTTACCCAGCATCTCTCCCGTGAAGGCGAAAATCTCTTTTGCCACTTCATCTCCCTTTCCTGCCGCAATAGACACATCGAGCGACGTAATCTTCTCAATAGGTATTTCACGCAAAAGACTCGGTCGATCGGTCTTTCCGAGAATTTCACGAGCCGTACGCGCCACTCCGGTTGCAGAACAGTATGTCTCCAGACAACCTTTGCGTCCGCATCCGCACAGACGTCCTTCTTCTCCTCTCACCATGGTGACATGGCCCAATTCACCGGCGAATCCGTCATGTCCATAGACAAGCTGGCCATTTATGACAATGCCACTGCCCACTCCAGTACCCAGCGTAATGACAATGAAGTCCTTCATTCCCCGTGCTGCACCATAGGTCATCTCGCCTATCGCCGCCGCATTGGCATCATTTGTCATAGATACAGGTATTCCCAATCCATTGGAGAACATCCCGGCGAGCGGAACTATCCCCTTCCACGGAAGATTCGGAGCATATTCTATCGTACCGCGATAATAATTCGCATTAGGAGCACCAATGCCCATAGCTTTTATCTGACCTATGCCGCCAACACGTTCTATGAGCGGACGCAGGCATACGCAACCGGCTTCTACAAAAGCTTCCGGTGTCGCGTATTCCTGAGTACGGATGGAATCATCACAAACAACTTCTCCACGTGCATTGACTATTCCGAAAACAGTGTTTGTCCCTCCAAGGTCCACACCAATAACATAAGGTTTCTGTTCGTCCATAATATTACGATTTTGTTATTACAATTACAGTATTCTGTCTGAAACATTGCAAAATTACAATTTTTCTTCTTTTTCAATGTATTTCCGTAATATTTTCTGTAAGTTTGCCGAAGTTTTTTGAATGAATTACAAATATCTAATACAAAAGAACCCATGAGAAAAATTATCAAATCTTTGTTCTGCCTGTTCTTCGTGTCCTGTACTGCACATGCACAGCAGACCCTTGACATTGACCTTTGGCCTGACGGCCTGCCCAACAGCAACGGTATCGACAAAAACCAACCGTACGATGATGCCAAAAGAAACTTCAAGCCTTCCATACGTGTCTTTCTCCCTGCAAAGGAAAAAGCCAACGGAAAGGCCATAGTTTGTTGCCCTGGAGGAGGATACACCCATCTGTCTATGGAAAACGAAGGGTACAATTGGGCGCAATTCTACAATGATCTCGGATTTGCTTTTGTCGTTCTCAAATACCGCATGCCCAACGGTGTGACGGAAGTTCCTATAAGCGACGCTAAGGAGGCATTGAGAGTTGTCAGGGAAAATGCCGAACAATGGAACATACAGCCCGAAAAAGTCGGTATCATGGGGTCTTCAGCCGGCGGACACCTTGCCTCTACTGTTGCCACACACATCGACTCCCTTACCGCTCCTGCCTTCCAAATACTGTTCTATCCGGTCATCACTTTCGATTATGCCTACACACACAAAGGCTCGCGTCACGGTCTGATTGGCAAAGAGGCTTCTCAGGAAACGGTTGACCTTTATTGCAACGACAAGCAGGTGACCAAGCAAACACCGCCTGCCATCATGCTTCTGTCTGACGATGACAGTGCTGTACCCTCTCCCAACAGCATCAACTACTACCTCGCTCTGAAGCGCAACAACGTACCGGCATCACTTCATGTCTACCCTTCAGGAGGGCACGGCTGGGGATTCCGAACCAACTTCAAATATCACGAGCAAATGTTGGCCGACTTGAAAGCATGGTTGGCTACTCTTAAATAATGTATTGTCGCTGTCCCATGTCCTGACGGCAATGCCACTGTAAAACCACAGATACCCCTAATGTAGCGGATACATTCACAGCCGGTATTTTTCAAAATCTCCAACCTGCTGTCAATGTCCACTATATTAGGGGTATCTGTGGTTTATATTTTATGGTTGTAAGTAGTTGTATTCACTGTGTTTTGCAGTTGTCTTCACAGACTCCTCCGTCGCTTCGCGCCACGCCCTCCGTCGCAAGCTCCCCAATTGCTCCTATTCCGCAATTGCCCCTAACTTAGGG